>CAZCMY010000009.1:14897-27213 GCA_964500055.1 uncultured Acidaminococcales bacterium
CAAGAAAATGGCTAAGCCCGCAATTAACTCCAAGAGCGCAAAACCTTTACTGCTAGTAGCCATCTATACTATTATCCATTAACTTTAACATCATTATTGCCAGCGTCTGTTTGCTTCTTTTCTACTTTCGATCCATCTGCCATAATTACATCGCCATTGGTCTTTGTTCCCGTCAAAGTGTAAGACGCGCCACTAGGTGTATAAACAATACTTTCTCCTGCAGCGTCATTATATACTTTATTTGCTACATAACCATTTTGCAAATCCGCTAGGTTTTCTGGATATTTTTCGTTTTCCATCCTGTATAGTTTTACTGCACTGTCTAAAGTTACTAAATCTGAAACCATTTTTGTATCCTTCGCCCTGTTACTGGCAATATCAATTGACGGCATCAGCATGATTGCCATCATTCCAAGAATAGCTAAAACTGCTACGATTTCTATCAAAGTAAAACCCTGTCTTTGCTTAAAAAAACTATTAAGCATTTTTCTACATCTCCCGTTATTATATGTATTCCGGCATGCCGGAAATCAAACCCATCATCGGCGAGGCTACAGAGAAAATGACACAACCAACAAGAAATGCGATTATGATAAGCAAAATTGGTTCTATTGATGCCTTGAGATTTTTTAGTTTAACCTGCAGTTCATTATCGATAACGTCAGCAGCCTCCAGCAGCATTTCAGGTAATTTGCCGCTGTCCTCCCCAATACTTATAAATTCAATGCTGGTTTCGCTGAATAATTCACCATTAAGTGCTATTGCTTGTGATATGCGAGCACCACGCGTAACGGCATAACTGGCCATTATACTTTTTTCATTCATTTCCCGGGACTGCAATGCCTCTGCAGCAGCCGTCAAAGCTATTGGAATAGCAATACCACTCCTTAGCATTATGGATAAAACACGGCAGTATCTTATTTCCATCATTTTACGATAACAGCTGGAAATCACTGGAAGCTTAAAACAACCTTCTTTTATTCGCTCGCGTTGATAATACGTTACCCCGAGAAAAAATAAAAAAAAGCAGGCTGCCTCCCAACGAAAATATCGAATATTATCTCCTGCAAAATCTATTAACTTCAAAAAAGCAGTTTCTTCTATACCAAGAGAAGAATACAATTCAACAAATACTGGTAACACCTTGAAGGCAAAAAAAATAAAGGTGCTTGTAGTTAAAGACACCACGATACACGGATATATGCAGGCATTTCTGATAAAATGCTTCATCTCATTCTGATTTTTGTAATAATCTGCCAGTTCATCAAGCAAAAGGCTCAAGGATCCACTATTTTCGCCAGCCTCAATTATCTTAACTGATGCAGCTGTAAAGATTACTTTTTGCTTGTTCATCGCAGCTGACAGAGACAAACCTCTGTTTAAATTTTTGATTAAGGAATTCGCTACCTCGTAAATACCTCCTCTTGCTTTTAGTTTTACCAGCTCCAATCCCTTTATTAATGAAATTCCTCCATCAAGCAACGCTGATAATTGGCGAAAAAAACTTTCGCGAATGCCATCATCAATTTTAAATTTTCTATAATGAAACTTAGCATATATTTCTTCCCAATGCCTGATTTTCTCAATTTTTGTCACATAACCATAATTCGCCCTGATGAACTCAGCCACTTCTTCTTCGTTTACAGCTCTTAGCTCACCACAAAATTTTTTGCCTTGTTTATCTCTGGCACACCACCGATATACATTCAAGCCCTCACCTCCTTTATTGTATATATTAAAGTATTCGTTCTTTAAAACTCATATCCTGCAAAAAAAGAAAAAAAGCGGCAGAGTTTTCTGCCGCTTTCCTTAATATTTGATATTAGAGCTTTAATTCTATAACCTCATGATTTTGAATAGTAGCTGGAATGTCAATGACACGTTGATTGCCAGACCCTTTGAAGGGCAGGCTTATATCACGCTGCTCAAGCATAAAAGGTCCGTCAACCATGACGTTAACAGCTTTCACAACCGGCAAATCTTTTACTTCTTCAAAAAGATAGCCTGTATAGAGCCAAATATTCAAATCTGGCTTAGCTTTGCGCAAAAGATAAACGAGGTCAAGCAAGCCATCTGCCTGAGCCAGCGGATCACCACCGCTAAAAGTAATACCTCGATGAATTGGTGTCATTTTTGCTATTATCTGTTCTGCCAACTCTTCCGGATAATACTCAGTGCCGCCTTCGAACGATATCAATGGTGCATTATGGCAACCTGCGCAATGGCGTGGACAACCTTGGAAAAAAACTACTGTTCTGATGCCAAGTCCATCAACAACTGATTCGGCAAGAATGTCTGCAACCTTCAAAGTCACCATTTATGTCTCTCCTATTTACTGCAGCAAACGCGTTTTACTTTGTGGGCAAGTTCTGCGTCGCAGTGCGGGCAGTAATCCCCGTCTATGATGCCTGTATAACCGCATTGATTACAATAGTCTATTGGGAAATTAATACCAACATAACCGCAATCACAAGCGCACATGTGTCTCAAAATATCTTCAACTGCATCCAGATTATTTATAGGCGATGCGCTGAACTCCACATAGCTTATATGACCAGCATTGGTGTATTTATGGTATTTACCCTCGATACGCATTTTTTCATAAGCGCTTATCGGAAAACCAACTGGTACATGGAACGAATTACTGTAGTAATCCTTATCAGTTACCCCCGGTATTACACCGTACTCTTTCCTATCCATACGCACAAATCGTCCGGACAAGCCTTCGGCAGGAGTAGCAATTAAAGTGTAATTCAAATTGTATTTATTAGACATTTTATCCATCTTATTGCGCATGAAAGCAACAATTTCTTCACCTAAAACCTGTGCTTCTTCGCTTTCACCATGGTGTTTGCCAGTAAGCGCAGTCAAAGTTTCTGCAAGACCAATAAATCCTAAAGAAAGAGTTCCATTCGCTATTGCATCCTCAATTCTGTCATCGCAGCTTAGCTTTTCAGAACCAAGGTATAGTCCCTGTCCCATGAGAAATGGCAAATCACGGACCTTTAGGTTAGCAACAACTTTAAAGCGATGATACAATTGCTCAGAAATAAGATCAATCATTTCATCAAGGTATTGATAAAAAGCCATAATGTCTCGTTCCGCACGAATTGCCAGGCGCGGGAGATTTACAGTTGTAAAAGAAATATTACCTCTTCCCGTTGTTACAGCAGGTCCTCGGCGATTAGAAATAACCCTTGTGCGACATCCCATGTAGGCAACATCGCCACCGTATTCTTTATTAAATGAGGTGTCCATAAAACTAAAAGTTGGGTTCATACGACGCGAAGCAACGGAAATCGCGAGCTTGAACATGTCATAATTTGGATCACCCGGGTCCATATTGACGCCTTTCTTGACGCGGAAGATAACATTCGGGAAAATCGGATTTTCGCCTCTTCCTAAACCTTTAGCATAAGCTTTTAGAATGTTACGAATAACCTTGCGTCCATTTTCTGATGTATCAAGTCCAAGGTTCAGGCTGGAGAAAGGAACCTGTGCGCCTGCTCTGGAATGCATACTGTTCAGATTATAAATCAAAGCCTCCATAGCCTGGAACACTTCTTCATCAGAAGCATTTTCCATAAAAGGAGCCATATCATAATCAAAGAAACCAAAAGATTGACCGCCAAACATATCATTTTGTGAGCTTTGTAAAATAATTGCAGCGAGGGCCGTTGCCGAGGTCGGGCGGCGAGGTGATCTGATAAAACCGTGTCCGTTGTTAAATCCTGTAGATAAAAGACGGCCCAACGGTATATTTAGGCAATTCAAGGTTTTGCCATAGAAATCTAAGTCATGGATATGAATATCTCCCTTGCGATGAGCCAACGCAATTTTTTCAGGTATCATCCGGTTCAGGTAATACTCGCGGCTGGCAGCGCTGGCAATTTGCAGCATTTTCGCTGATGGGGAATTAGAAATATTCGCATTATCCCTATCAGTTTCCTTTAATATTTCTCCCACTGTGTCCATCAGCTCAGAACGGGCATTACGAATGGCCGTTCTCTTTGCACGATAAATGATATAAGACTTAGCTGTGCGGGCATGACCTTTTTCAATAAGTATCTTTTCAACTACGTCCTGTACTTGTTCAACTGTAACGATACCCTTAAAATGTGCTTTTAAATATTTTAAAACATCAAGGGTTATCTCCATCGCCATTTGTCTATCTGCGCCACCGACGGATTTCGCTGCTTCAAAAATAGCATCGGTAATTTTAGTTTCATCAAAGTCGACTTCGCGTCCGTCGCGCTTGCGAATCATCATTGCTAATCCACTCCTTAAATTTTGGTTTTTTCCTTACTCATCATATTTTGAATCTCCTGCATGAAGTTATTGACATCTGCAAATTGACGATAGACAGATGCGAAGCGTACATAAGCTATTTTGTCAGTGCTCTCCAAATGCTTCATAACAGTTTCACCAATAGCTTCCGTGGTAACTTCCGTTTCACCTTTGGCTCTTAATTCGCGTTCAATATTTTGCGATATTTCCTGAATGCGTTCATAAGATACAGGTCTTTTTTCAAAAGCTTTTATCAAACCGTTCAAAAGCTTCTGACCATCAAAAAGTTCGCGCCTTCCATCTTTTTTAACAACTATTAATGGGGTTTCTTCATACTTTTCATAGGTTGTAAAACGTCTGTTGCATTGTGGGCATTCCCGTCTTCTTCTAATAGAAGAACCTTCATCAATGGCCCTGGAATCAACCACGCGACTGTCACCATAAGAACAAAATGGACACCTCATGCTCTTAACCTCATTTCAGTAGCTATTTTCGACAAAAATATTATAGCACACTCGATATGCACTGTCTATATATTGTGTGTTTTTGTGCTGAATTTTCAGGTTTTTGCCCCATATATAGTAAAAGCTGCAACTGACCAGCAGTTGCAGCTTTTTTGTCGGAATAAGCTATTATCTACCACGAATCCAAGGTGGAATCTCCGTTGAAGGTGGCGTAAATGATCCTAGTGGGGAACCACTTTCTCTTTTGGCAGGATTATACAAGCCGTCGTAACCTTTCTTGGTGTTTCCTTCCTTTGGCAATACTGGATTTTTACCACCGAACCCAGTAGCGATGACTGTGACACGAATTTCGTCATCAAGTGATTCATCAATAGCGGCACCGAAGATAATCATAGCATCAGGATCAACTGCATTAGCAATAGTGTTACAAGCCTCAGTAACATCAATCAAAGTTAAGTCTTTTCCGCCAGTAATATTAAGCAGTACTCCGCGAGCACCTTCTATAGTAGTTTCAAGCAGCGGACTTCTGATTGCGGCTTCTGCAGCAGCATTGGCGCCGCCTTCACCCTTAGCCAAGCCCATACCCATAAGTGCTGAGCCTGCATTAGACATGATAGTCTTAACATCATTGAAGTCAGCATTGATAAGACCAGGCACACTGATTAAGTCAGAAATACCTTGAACGCCCTGTCTTAAAACATCATCCGCAATGCGGAAAGCATCAAGCATTGAAGTGCGGCGATCAATAACTTGCAACAAACGGTCATTAGGAATTGTTATTAAAGCATCGACCTTTTGCTGCAGGTTGATTATACCTTGCTCTGCTTGATTGTACCGGCGTTTACCCTCAAATGTAAATGGTTTTGTAACTACGCCAACTGTTAAAGCCCCAGCTTCCTTAGCACACTCAGCAACAATATGGGCTGCCCCTGTACCAGTGCCACCACCCATACCTGCAGTAACAAAAACCATGTCTGCACCTTGCAATGAAGCCAATATCTGTTCTCTGGATTCTTCTGCTGCCCTTTGTCCAACATCAGGATTAGCTCCAGCACCAAGCCCTTTAGTAAGTTCTTCACCTATTTGTATCCTGTTTGATGCTTTTGAGAGCAACAAGGCTTGCGCATCGCAGTTAACAGCAATAAATTCAACGCCTTTCAAACCGGCTGAAATCATGCGGTTAACAGCATTGTTGCCACCTCCACCTACACCAATTACCTTAATATTAGCAAGTGTCTCAGTAGTATTCTCCAGCTCGAACATTAAAAGCTCCTCCTTAAAAATTACAATTAATCTATCTTCACTAACACAAGCATTAATATACTGACATTTTAGAATTCAACAAAAAATTCCATATACCTGCTTACACAAATCTTTTTTTATTTGCCCAAGTATAATCTGCGAATAATGGCTATATTTTGGAAGATTCTTAAACCAAATGCTAAAATACCGACAAAATAAAGGTCTATGCCTAAACGCTCTCCAAAATAACAAAGTAAAGTAGCTACAAAGGCATTAACAAAGAAACCAGAAATGAATATCTGGTTATCATAATTCCCTTCTTTTGCGGATCGCATCCCACCCAAGACAGAATCCAGAACAGCCATTAATGCCACCGACAACAATTTGACGTACTCCTGCGGCAGGCTTATCGGCATATTAAGGCCCAAAAAAATCCCTATAATCAAACCAATAATAGGATATATCATCCTTTGCCACCTTCTCCCACTTTGGCATATTCAAAACTATGCGTACCCTTGAAAGCAGGTATTACGATGTTCTCTTCTTGGGTTACAGTTACCTGTATGCCCCAAAACTTAAGAGTTTCAATAACTCCGCCACGCATTTTCAAAGCAGTTTCCAAGTTTTTTGGGTCTCCTATTGCACGAATAACATACGGTGGCGCAAAACGGTTATTGTTCACCGACAAGGTAGGCCCAGCACACCTTATTTCTGAAACAGCAGTCAAACGCTCTTCATTTATGGCAATCCCTTCAGCTCCAGATGCTCGCAATTCATTAATAATGCGCAACAAATCATCATCATGAATTAAATAAAGGTTTTGATTTTCACCTGGCTTGGATACTTTCTTGCTATCATCAACAGTGACAATAACGCCTGGTCCATGCAATGCTGTATCACCTGCATAAGCCTTCAACATATTTATTTCTCTTGCGACAACTTCATCGCTGGTTTTTTCTTGTAAACGTTGTATCTCAAGAAGGAGTTGGTTTCTTTCTTTCTCAACAACCTTTAACCTTTCACTAAGGTCTTCCGCCCTTTGATATGGAATGTTAGCTTTCCTGCTTTCGTTAGTACGAAACTGTGTTGCCAACATAACACCCAATATTGCGCAAACAATAGTGATAAGAATTTTTGCATGCTTATCATAGAACATCTAAATCATAGCTCTCTTTCTTCTATTAATGCTTAAATTACACTTTTACTGCTTAACCTTAATATAAGGCTTAGCAAATGTCAAGTCAATGTAATATCCATCAATATTTTTGCTTTGAATCTCATTACAAATCGTTATAAAGGTTACTACCTTTTCCTCAAGACCGTCTACATCACCAACCAAAATTTGCACTCCTGACAACATAATTATTTTAACCTTATTTTGTCCGTCAACAGCTATTTCAGAGATTCGCGAAAGTAGCGACTTGTCAAGTTTGCTCAAAAATAATACGATTTTTTCCACATCATTTTTTTGAACTTTGTCGCCAAGATAAGCATTTCCTGCGCTAATGCCTGAAACAAATGGTACTGATGCATCTTTTATTCCTTTAGTGACACTTAAAACACAACCATTAAAATCAACTTGCGCAAATCCGCCATAAGCGCATTTAACATAAATTGCTGGCTGCCTTTCCGTTACTTCTATCTTCAGAATATTAGGCCAAACGTAAGATGTGTCAACTTTTTCTATACGGAAGTCTTTTTCAAGAGCATTTTTTACGTGATTACGGTCAATCAAGAATAAATTGACCGGTCCCTGCAGATTAAGTGTTCTGATAACATCCTCGTTTTTCACGTTCTTGGTACCGACTATATCGATATTACCAAAAGAAAACCATGGTTGGTGCACCAATTGGTAGCTGCCAACAACCAGACAAACAAAACAAAGGAAACCGATGGTGATTTTCAATAAGCGAAGCCTGCGTTTTTGCCTCTCGAGGCACAGACGCTCTTTAGTGGACAACACTTTAAATCACCTCCGCTAATTATTTTTGCGCCGACAACAAAATTCTTTCACACAACTCAGGAAAAGATACTCCAACCGCTGCAGCTGCCTTTGGCACAAGGCTTGTAGAGGTCATTCCCGGGACAGTATTGAGTTCCAATACAAAGACCTGTCCATCATTATCAAGCATCAGGTCAGCGCGTGCCACTCCCCTGCAACCCAAAACTTTGTAAGCCTGAACAGCAACCTCCTGTGCATGTTGCGTCTCAGCTTCACTTATAGGCGCTGGTACCAGATATTCAGTTTCGCCTTTTGTATATTTTGATTTAAAGTCATATGTTCCAGAGTGAGGGACTATGTTGATTACAGGAAAGGCTTTAGTCTCACCTTCATAAGACATTACGGCTACTGTCAATTCTTTTCCTGTTATAAATTCTTCAATTAACACTTCTTCCCCATAAGAGAAAGCTGTTTGCAAGGCTTCTTCTAATTCTCTTTCCTGCTTGACAATAACAACTCCCAGGCTTGAACCTTGCGAAGCCGGTTTAACAACAACAGGCAAAGAGAAAGAATTCAATATAATTTCTTTGTGATTTTGCTTGTCTTCTTTAGACAAAATCAAGCAACGTGGTGTTGGAATTTCTGTAGCCTGAAAAATACGCTTGGAAGCTACTTTGTCCATGGCAATGGCACTTGCCAGAACCCCTGATCCAGTATACGGAATACCAATCATTTCCAGTAACCCTTGAAGGCAGCCATCTTCGCCATATAATCCATGCACAGCATTAAAAACAACTGTAGCTGCACAAGCATTTAGCTGTTCGGAAATTTTTCCCGGTACAATATCAATAGCTTGGACATCATAACCTTTTTCTTTCAAAGCTGAGACAACAGCGGCTCCCGTCGCCAAAGATACCTCTCTTTCGGCAGAAGGTCCACCCATTACTACAGCAACTTTCATGTTTTTATCCATTATCATTTCCCCCGCTTCAAATCAGCAACCAATTGTTCGCCTACGGTATAAATATTACCTGCTCCGAGGGTTATGACCAAATCACCTGTTTTTACATTTTTCATAAGATATTCTTCAATATCACAAAGCTCTGGAATATAAACGACTTTTTGGGCTGTTTGTTTAGTTATTTCTTCACACAATCGCTTACTACAAACACCAGGTATCGGCTGCTCGCCTGCTGGGTATATTTCTGTAAGGATCAGTTCATCGCACTCGCCAAAGGCTCCGCCAAATTCTTCAAGCAGTAGTTGCGTTCTGCTGTAACGGTGTGGCTGGAAGATACACATAAGGCGATCTGGTTTTGTTTGTTTGGCCGCGGCAATTGTCGCTTTAATTTCAGTAGGATGATGTGCATAATCATCAACGATCCACACACCTTTTACTTGACCTTTAGTTTCAAAACGACGTTTTGCGCCGGTGAAGAGTTCTAACGAAGTAACAGCATTATCAAAGGAAATACCCAATTCGAACGCTGCCGCCAAAGCACCTAAAGAATTAAGGACATTATGACGCCCAGGTACAATTAATTTTACTTGACCAAGGTTGTTTCCGTGATAATAGAGATCATAAACAGTACAACTTTTTTCAAATACAATATTTTTTGCCTGATAATCAGCTTCAGTGCACTCAATTGCATAGGATATTACATCAGCTTTAGTTTCCTTTGCCATACGTCTGATTTTTGCATTATCAAAGCAAAGAACAGCTTTACCGCCCTCAACTACATTACCGATGAATTGACAAAAAGCTTTATATATATTTTCTTCATTGCCATAATGGTCTAAATGATCATTTTCAATATTGGTTACCACAGCTATATGTGGATGAAATTTTAAGAAAGAGCCGTCACTTTCATCAGCTTCGGCTACTAATACATCGCCTTTGCCGTTGACAGCATTGCCGCCAAGACTGGAAACAACTCCGCCAATAATAGCAGTAGGGTCAATACCGCTTTCTGTACAAATACAAGCAAGCATTGAACTGGTGGTTGTTTTACCATGGGCACCTGCCACAGCAACGCCTTTGCCGCTGTTAATAAGTGCAGCCAAAACATCCGAGCGATGCAAGACCGTAATTTTTCTTTTTCTTGCTTCTTCAAGTTCAGGATTATCCTCACGGATTGCGGTCGAAACAACAACAGCATCTACGCCTTCAATCTGGCATGCAGCATGCCCTATATAAACCATAGCGCCTTCCTTTGAAAGTTTAGTAGCTATTTGACTTTTTGCTGCATCTGATCCTGATACAATAAAACCCCGTTTGAGTAAAACATAGGCAATTGCGCTCATACCTACTCCACCAATGCCGATGAAGTGTATTTTTTTTATGCCTTCTAACACAATGAAACCTCCTTGTACCTACTTTTTAAGTAAGGCTAGCACCTTGCGTGCGATATCTTCTGCTGCTTCTGGTCTGCCTAAAGCTTTCGCCGCATCCTTCATTTTCTGAAGCCTGCTTTCATCAGCCAGCAAACCTTCTATTTGTTTAAGTAAATTTTCACCAGTTAATTCTTTGTCAAGAATAACGACTGCTGCTCCTGCACCTGCAACCGCCTTTGCATTATGCTCCTGATGGTTGGCCGTCGCATAAGGATAAGGCACAAGAATAGAAGGGATTCCCCTTGCCATTAGTTCTGCCAAGCCAATAGCACCGGCCCGAAAAACAGCTAAATCAGCAGCTGCTAAAGCCAACGGCATATCATGCATATAACGAAACACTTTAATATTATCTGACATTAGTACATTTTTTTCAACCTGCCCGACAAATTTTTCATATCCTATGTCACCTGTAATATGTATAACCTGTACATCATTACGTCCAGCCAAGGATGTCTCCACAAGAGCCATCGCATCATTAATGCTTCTCGCGCCTCGACTGCCGCCAGAAACAAGAATAGTTTTCTTAGCGGGGTCAAGTTTTAATTTTTCGATAGCAGCAGCACGTGAAACTTCAAGAATTTCTTTGCGAATAGGATTACCGGTAAATAACTTCTCAGAATTACCGCCGAAATATTTCCCTGCTTCCTGGTAACCCAGGAAAACTTTTTTTACAAAATGGGCCAAAATTTTATTGGTAACACCCGGCATAGCATTCTGTTCCTGAATACAAGTCGGTATTCCCTGTAAAGCTGCCAAAAACAAGACCGGCCCACAAACATAACCGCCTGTTCCCACTACTAAATCCGGTTTAATCCTTCTTATTAGCTTCAGAGCATCTATCAGCCCTGCCAATAGTTTGAAAGCAGATTTAATGGTATCAAGGCTCAACTTTCGTTGAAAGCCGGCAACTTCAATAAACTCTATTGGGTAGCCATAACGAGGAACTATTTCGCTTTCAAGGCCTTCTCTGGTGCCGACGAAAATAATCTCAGCATCTGGCTGCTTTTCTTTAATTTGATTTGCAATAGTAACTGCAGGATAAATATGTCCACCAGTACCACCGCCTGAAACTATAATTCTCACAAAATCCTCCTAACCAGTCACTTTTCTAATTTTCTGACCAGCTCTTTAAAGTATCGGCCTCTATGAGGAAAGTTTTCAAACATATCGAAGGAAGAACAAGCCGGCGAAAGTAATACCACCTGCGGTGCTCTTGCTAAACTATGTGCCAGCATAACGGCATCATCAAAAGTATCGACGACATGAATATTTTGAACTCCAGCAGTTTCTGCTGCTTGTAAAAATCTTTCTTTAGCTTCGCCCATAAGGATTAAAGCATCTGTCTTAGTTTTGATAAGAGACATCATATCTTTCAAATCAGTTTTTTTATCGCGTCCACCAGCTAAAAGTATAATGTGGCCGTCAAATGATTCCAATGCCTTAATCGTTGAGTCCGGATTTGTCGCTTTAGAATCGTTATAATAGTCCACACCATCCAGGGTAGTAACATATTCCAGACGATGCTCAACACCTTCAAAGCTTGTCAAAACGGCTCTTATTTTTTCTTCCGCAACACCTGCGAAAAAGGCACATGCTATAGCCACCAAGGCGTTTTCTTCATTATGTGCGCCAAAAATTTTCATTTCCTTTATAGGACAAATTATTTTGCGTTCACCGTTCCAAGCTAGCACAAAATTGCCATCGGCCAAAAATACTCCCTGCTCCAATTGCTTTTTGCGGCTAATGTAACAAACTGTTGATTTAGCCGTTTTGGCAAAATCTGCGACTATTTTATCATCAATGTTCAGGATTAGATAATCTTCAGCAGTTTGACGGGCAAAAATATTAGCTTTTGCTTTTGCATATTCTTCCATTGTGCCGTGCCTATCCAGATGATCAGGCGTTACGTTAAGAATAGCCGCAATATCCGGCTTCAAAGAAGTAACTGCTTCCAACTGAAAGCTTGATAGTTCAGCAACTAACCAGT
>CAZCMY010000010.1:0-6598 GCA_964500055.1 uncultured Acidaminococcales bacterium
GCGTTCAGATACTTTTCTAAAACTTCCTTGCTGTGCTTAGTCATACCATTCATCCCTCCTTAATTTTTCTTACTATCTGCTAAGCAAGGCAATATTTCGAATTATATATCGATTATATGGTGGATAATTCTCATCAATTTATTCATAGGCGACGATACACTTCTTATTGTTTTTCTCAAAACTATACGAGATTCAATTTAATTGTCAGTATAATAATCTGATTTTTCTAATATTTCTTTCTAAATCATACCACATAATTCAGTTAAATTAAATATCTCTATCTCTTAAGAATTTGAACATTATCCAAACTAAAAATAATGAGACTTCTCTCTAGTGATATTTCGTGATAAAATTATTTGTAAGCATTATTACGCAGGAGGAAATTATGGTAGAACAATTTTTTTATGAACCAAAACAAAATATTTTTTATATTTGTGATGATGGTCACGGTGATTACAACCGCAGCTATGAACAATACGATCATGATATAGATTATGCTGACTATTCCACAGACCACAGAGACAACAATTTTTTCAATATCGAAAAGAAAAAGAAGAAAAGTGAAAAAGCCATCATTGACAACGCTTGGAAAAATTTTGATGATTAAAACAAATAAACTCTGCAACCCTTGAAATAAGGTTTGCAGAGTTTTGCTTTTTAGCTCTTAATCTCTCATATGCTTGAACCAATAGATAGGAAGTACTATTATCCAGGCCAGAAACGTGGCTACAGCCCAGAAGATTGCACCCTCGATACCGCGTGCTTTAGCATCCTTATAAACCTGATAGGCGAAAAAGAGAGAAATTGCCAAGCCAATGTATTGCATTAAAATCCCCATATAAACTCCCCCTGTTGGTTCTGTTGACTTCTTCATTATAGCAGTAGAAATATACAATGTCGATGCTGCAAAAAAGGAAGACCACTAAGGTCTTCCTTTTTTAACAGAATTATTTAAGAGCTTCACGGCAGCGGCTGCACAATGTGCTGTGCTCGCTATCTTCACCAACAGTATCACTGTAGATCCAGCAGCGTTCGCACTTTTGTCCTTCAGCTGCTTTGACGGTAACTTTCAGATCTTCGCGGCCTGTAGCTTCCGTGCCACCTTCTAAAGTATCAAAAAGCTCAACCTGAGAAACGATAAACAACGTAGGCAATTCCTTTTCTACTTCCTTCAGAATTGTCAAAGCCTCACCAGTAGCATGAAGTTCTACTTTGGCATCAAGAGAATGTCCAATTGTTTTAGCACGGCGTGCACCCTCAAGAACCTTGGTTACTTCACTGCGCAATTCGAAGAAGTTCTCCCACTTGGTTTCCAGACCTTCGTTCAGATATTCTTTCCTGACTTCAGGCCAAGGCATCATTTGCACGCTTTCCGGCATATTAGCTGGCTTTTTCATGAATTGCCATACTTCTTCCATTGTAAAGCTCAGTACTGGCGATAACATAACAACCAGATCCATCATAATTTCATACATAGCAGTCTGTGCGCTGCGACGAGCTTTATCATCAGCTTTAGATGCGTAAAGACGATCCTTGATGATATCCAGATAGAAAGCACTCATCTCAACAGTACAGAAATTATGAATAGCATGATAAAGAACATGGAAATCGTAGCTATCATAAGCAGCAGTAACTTTTTGTTTCAAAAGCTGCATATGCATCAGCGCCCAGCGGTCAAGTTCTTCCATTTCCGCATAACTTACTTTATTGGTGGCATAATCAAAATCATTAGTGTTGCCAAGAATAAAGCGGATTGTATTACGAATTTTGCGGTAAACTTCAGAGAGTTGTTTCAGAATTTCTTTGGAAATACGTATATCTGCTTTGTAATCTGAGGAAGCAGCCCATAGGCGCACTACATCAGCACCATATTGACTGATAACATCTTGTGGAGCAATCGTATTACCTACAGATTTAGACATCTTGCGACCTTCACCATCAACAACATAACCATGTGTCAAAACAGCTTTATATGGTGCATGTCCATTACATGCCACAGATGTCAACAGGGAAGATTGGAACCAGCCGCGATGCTGGTCACTGCCTTCCAGGTACATATCAGCTGGCCAAGCCAGTTCTGGGCGTACTTTGCAAACTGCTTCATGGGAAGAACCGCTGTCAAACCAGACGTCCATTATATCAGTTTCTTTTTCGAAATGTTTGCCGCCGCATTTTGGGCAGGTAGTTCCAGCCGGCAGAATTTCTTCCGCGGAATGCGCCCACCAGGCATCAGAGCCTTCTTTACCAAAAAGTTCAGAAACCGCATTAATAGTATCATCATTAATAATATATTCACCGCAATCTTTGCAGTAGAAAACAGGAATTGGCACGCCCCATACACGTTGGCGTGAAATGCACCAGTCATGGCGATCGGAAACCATGTTATGGATACGTGATTCACCCCAGGCAGGGATCCATTCAACTTCATTGGCAATAGCATTTAAAGCTGCCTCACGGAAGCCGTCAACAGACGCAAACCATTGTGCGGTAGCACGATAAATGATTGGTTCTTTACAGCGCCAGCAGTGAGCATATTGATGGCGAATGCTTTCTTTACCCAAAAGACGGTTATTATGAGCCAAATGTTTAATAATTGGAACGTTAGCGTCAAAGACAAACATACCAGCAAATAATTCGCCTGCTTCAGCAGTCAAATGACCGGATTTATCAACCGGTGATATTATAGGCAGTTTGTAGCGCATACCTGTTTCAAAGTCTTCCTGGCCATGACCAGGAGCTGTATGCACACAGCCGCTGCCGGCATCAAGCGTAACATAGTCAGCCAAAACAACTACGGAATCTCTGTCAAGGAAAGGATGACGGGCAACTAGGCCTTCCAAGTCTCTACCTTTGACAGTACCGAGAATATTAGTAAATTCTTTATGGCAGACCTTACCGACAGAAGCCAGAAGCTCTTTAGCCATTAAGTAGACTTCACCCTCAGATTCTACCCAGGCATATTCGAAGTCAGGGTTAACCGCGATTGCTACGTTAGCCGGCAAAGTCCATGGTGTTGTCGTCCAGATTACAACAAAAACATCTTTGTCCTTAGCGGCAGCAGGCAACAGGCCCTTATCGTCTTTAAGCGGGAACTTAACAAAAATTGCATGTGACTTCTCTTCACCATATTCAATTTCGGCCTCAGCCAGTGCTGTTTCGCAATGAGTGCACCAGTATACTGCTTTTTTACCCTTATAGATATAGCCCTTCTTAGCCATTTCACCAAAAACTTTAATTTGTTTGGCTTCATAGGCTGGTTTTAGAGTAATATAAGGATTTTCCCAATCACCTAAAACACCAAGGCGTTTAAAGTCTTTGCGTTGTTCATCAATCCAGCCAAGAGCATAATTCTTACATTCTTCACGCAAAACAAGAGTGTCCAGTTCATGACGGTTGAGGCCAAGATTTTTGATAGCGGCATGTTCTATCGGCATACCATGAGTATCCCAACCAGGCACGTACGGCGTATCAAAACCTTGCAGATATTTATATTTGATAATGATATCCTTAAGAATTTTGTTTAAAGCAGTGCCCATGTGAATTCTGCCATTAGCATAAGGAGGGCCGTCATGCAAAACAAATTTTTGTTTGCCAGCATGCAATGCTTGTTTCTTTTCATAAATTTTGCTGTCCTGCCAATATTCAAGGACACCAGGTTCTCTTTCAGGCAAACCTGCGCGCATCGGGAATTCCGTTTCCGGCAGGTTTAAAGTTTTACCATAATCCAATTCGTACACCTCCAAAAAAAATAAAGCCTCTATCCCCGAAGGGACGAGACTGTTTTCACCCGTGGTACCACCCTACTGACAGCATTACACTGCCACTTGAAATGTTGTAACGTGCATTAGACGATCACGCCTACTTTGTTCAGCGTGACAACTTAGGAGTGATTTTCTTACGCTGACTGCCGTCTCGAGCTTCCACCATCCTCGATTCGCTTTACGTTTTGCAGCGTCTTACTGTCTCCTGCATTGCTTTTTGATATGAAAATATAAGCAGATGTATTATACAATAATAATACCCTATGCGTCAACGATGATTTATACCATATTTGAATTGAAACAAACCGAATCCATCATCCCTGCGCAGATGCGATGTTTCATTCAAGAGAAATATAGCATGTTCCTGCCATTTATTAATTCCTAATACAGTAACGCTTGCCGGCAGAATATCAAAAGAAAAATTGCGTTCATTAACTTCTTCAATATTAAAACCTATCCAATCGAAGATAATATTCTGAATCGTGCCCTTATGAGCAACTATTATAAAGTTTTCCCGCTCCAGATTATTTATGTTTTTAAGACCATTGATTGTACGATCAAAAAACTCTCTTCTGGTTTCTCCGCCTGGATAGTTGCGATGGTCAATCTCTTTTGGTGAAGGAGGACTAACATAAAGAGTTCGTGCTGTTCTTTCGTCCAGTCCTGCGGCCTGGCCATTATTCTTCTCGCGTAAGAAAGGCATGACTTCAACCTGTTCGCTCAGAACCTCCGCAATAATTTGTGCGGAATCCTTAGCTCTTTTCAGGTCGCTTGCCAATATTCTTGTCCTTATTTTATGCTTGGCAAAATCTTTAGCCAATTTCGCAGCTAAAAACCGCATCTGACTCTTTCCTTTTTCGGTTAAAACCGAATCAGTCCAGCCCCCTGTCAAATGCTCCGTATGATGTGTAGCTTCCCCGTGTCTCACCAAAAGAATCATCGTCACTACCCCCGCAACATTCTTTTAGAAGTTTTCCTTTTCGGCTTTGCGCATTAACTCCAGTTGTCCTTCAAGCAAGGTTCTCATGTGGTTGCGATGCGTATTAGCCTGCTTGACCTGTTCCTGATAAGCAGCTTCAGCAGTTCTGACTTTTTTCTCGGCATCGGCAATCATCTGACTGCATTTGCTTTCTGTTTCGGCTGTTACTTTCTTGCAGTAATTCTCCGTATCCGTCGTCATTTTCCTGCAGTTATTTTCAGTTTCAGTTAAAAGCTTCTGACGCTCAATTTCGCCCTCTTTAGTCATAAGCTCCACTTGTTTTTTACCGCTCTGTTTTACTTCTTCAGCTGTTTCCTGAGCTATTGCGAGCGTGTTGTGCATGGTTGCTTCCATTTGCTCGAAATATTCAAGCTTCGTGCTAGCTCTTTCCAATGCTTCTTTGAGTTCGATATTGTCTTGATAAAGCCTTTCAAAATCCTTAACTACCTGAGCGAAAAATTCATCAACGTCCTTGCTGTTATAACCGCGGAATTCTTTATCAAATTTCTTTCCGTGTAAA
Organism: uncultured Acidaminococcales bacterium; assembly: GCA_964500055.1. Classification (GTDB taxonomy): domain Bacteria; phylum Bacillota; class Negativicutes; order Acidaminococcales; family Acidaminococcaceae; genus RZYP01. The sequence goes on from CAZCMY010000010.1 coordinate 5,261, forward strand.
TCTAAGGGTGTTAACATTTTGTCCCTCCCTGCCTCAAATTAAATATAACGTTTCAGAGTAATGCTAATCCGACCTTTTTTTGTAGTGCCGCGGATTTCAGCGACTTCAACACGGCCACGACTGCGAAAAGAGATTATGTCACCCTGATTTACTGCTTGTGCTGCATTTTTTGCTTCTTTCCAGTTTACCTTCACATTCTGGCTTTTTATCTCATCAGACATGCGTGAACGTGAAACCCCATAACCTGCTGCTGCAACTGCATCAAGCCTCAAGGCTGAAACTGTAGCACTGATAACCTTGACTTGTTCTTCCTTTTGCTGCAATTCTTCTGGTTCAATTATTTTTAAGGAAATCGGTGCAGCACCAATCTGCGTCAAATTGGAAGTGATATAAGCTTCAAAAGCCTTATCTGCTACAAACTGGGCTCCTTCAGGAATAAAAATTATATCGCCGAGTATTTCACGTTTACAGCCAAGAGCCATAAAAGCACCCAAAATGTCTCTATGCGACAAATCGTAATAGCGTTTATCCCATTCGACTTGAAAACACTTTATGGCAAAATCCGGCTTGCCATAAAATTCTTCCGAAACAAAGGCTGTTTTTGCCCTTTCAGGGTTCTGAAAACCGCCATTTACTTCTATTTTTATATTGCCAACATTTGCCGCAACAATTTCGGCCACGCTTAAACCGTGTGGGTCAAGAAAATCGCTTACTTTGAACTTTCTTGATTTTTGTACGTTCTCAGCCAAATCAAGCAATTTAGCAGCTAATTCTTCGTCGCCACCGGAACGAAAATACCTTAATATTTTTTCTCTATCTGCCATTTTATTTTCCTTTTAATTTTTCACTACGTGCTAAAACAGCCATGACCGCATCGTACATAGCTCCGCGTACACAGTGAGTTTCCAATGCGTGAATACCTGCAATAGTAGTGCCGCCGGGAGATGTTACCTGATCACGCAACTGTGCTGGGTGCAACCCTGTTTCGACAGCCATCTTACCAGCACCGGCAAAAGTCTGTGCCGCTAGTTTGATAGCCAGATTGCGTGGTAATCCGGCATTAACACCAGCATCAGCCAAAGCATCAATCAGCATAAATACATAACCAGGTCCGCAGCCGGAAACTGCCGTAATTGCTTCCATCGCACTTTCCTGCACCTCAACCACTTCGCCGCAGGAGCCAAAAATTGCTTTAGCTGTTTCTATCATTTCCTGTCCGGCATTTTCATCAGGTGCTATCGCTGTCATACCTGCTCCTACTGCAAGCGGAGTATTCGGCATTACCCTTATAATAGCCTTGCCTGGTATTAAAGAGTGCAATTTTTCAAGATCGACTGA
>CAZCMY010000010.1:6698-12082 GCA_964500055.1 uncultured Acidaminococcales bacterium
ATTTTTCCTATTTTTCCCAAGGTGCTTCACCCTTTTCATTATATACTGTTCTTCCTGCATCTATATCAACATTTTGAGGTGCACAAACTAAAATATTGCGTCCGATTTTTTTCATGCTGCCATTAAGTGCATAAACAGTACCACTGATAAAATCAGTCATGCGCTTCATTACTTCGCCGTCCGTGGTTTCAAAATTAACAACCACCGGCTGATTGGTACGCAAATGGTCAGCAACCTTCTGTGAATCATCAAAACCTGTAGGTTCAAGTACTATTACTTTCACTTGTTTTTGTGCCAGCGGGAGAGATATTAGTTTGCCATCTTCACCAGCCTGTTTTTTACTAAAAAACGGACTTTTTTCTTCCCTAGGTTGTTCAGAGCTACGCACAAAATTACGTTTAGGATCTGGCAATGCTTCTTCCTGCGGAACAACTTCTTCTTCAACTTCTTTGTAAAGTCCCAGCGTATCGCATATCTTTTCAACTATCTTCATTTTGACATCATGCCCCCTTGAATTCTATCTGCCATAATCTCTCTCGCCGAAAAGTGCTGTACCAATTCTTACCGAATTGGCTCCCTCTTCGACAGCAATCCAATAATCATGCGTCATTCCCATAGAAAGGATATCAATGTATGACTCGCCAAGATATTCTCTTAATTCGCAGAATTTCTCATATCCTTTTTTGAAAACAGGCCTCGTTTCTTCTACGTCTTCAGCTTTCTGGGCAATTACCATTATTCCTCTTATACGAACATTTTTAAAATTCCTGAGCTCTGGAAGAATAGCCTCATAAGACTCTTTGTCAAAGCCACTTTTTTGTTCCTCTTCCGCTATATTGAGCTGCAAAAGAACCTCCTGAACCTTACCTTGTTGCTCGGCAGCTTTGTCGATAGCGGCAAGGATTTTTTCACTATCGACGGACTCGATAATATCAAAAATTTCTACTGCCTGCTTGACTTTATTAGTCTGCAGATGGCCTAGTAAATGCCATCTCTGGCCACTTGGAACAACGGTTTTCTTCTGCTTAGCTTCCTGAACACGATTTTCGCCAACATCACTAATACCAAGAGCCATGGAAGCAAGGACCACGTCTGCAGGATGATTCTTGGTCACTGCGACCAAAGTAACTGTTTCACCCGTCTTTTTGTCTCCATTGCGCATTGCTAACGCATTATTGATTTTGGTTCGTACTATTTCTACATTTTCACTAAACATAGCAATGCCTCCTAGCTGTTAATTATTCGCTGTTTATCACTGTTTTCCTCTATTGTTTAAGCCAAATACACACTATTTACCACAAATAACTGCCGCTAAACGGCCAGTTCTTCCTGCTTCTGCTCTATAAGAAAAAAACAGTTCCTTATTATCTGCTGTGCAAATACCTGCGCACATTATATTTTCAGGTTTCAAACCTTCCTGCAGAAGCTGCTGTCTATTCATTTCCCATAAATCCAATTGCCAATGACCAGGGCCAGTAGGTGTGAAACATTTATCGAATTTCTTCGCCTGTTCGTAAACTGTAGAATCTACTTCATAGCAGCAAGAACCAATAGACGGTCCAATTGCTGCAAGCAGATTTTCAGGAACCACACCAAAGTCTTCCACCATTTTTCTCACTGTTTTCCCTGCAATGCCTGTGACGCTGCCACGCCAGCCAGCATGTGCTACTCCCACCGCTCCTGTTACCGGATCAGCAAAAACCACAGGCACACAATCAGCAAAAAAGAGCATCAGTGGAACAGCTTTTTCTTTGGTAATCAAGGCGTCGGTACCTGCGATGGTATCGGAAAAATCAAAAGCGCCACGGCCAATTTTTTCTGCGGTAACCTCTACTATATTACTGCCGTGAATTTGTTCGCAAGTTGTTATTCTCTCTGCATCTATAGACAATGCCTCTGCTACAGCTTTTCTGTTCTGTACAACCTTCTGCTGAGCATCCCCCACATGTAGAGCCATATTAAGGCCGCCTGACGGCAAATCGCTGTTGCCATGAAATCGACAGGTAAAGGCATGTGTAAAGCCAAACTTTTCAAGCACAGGGAAGAAGCCATACCAGATACCATTACTTTCTCTTAATAGAAATTCAGCCATCTTTTTCCTCCTTGCAAACACCGCAGCGTTTGCAGTTTTCAAAGCATGGAATAGTAAAGGCAAGATTCTTGGCTTTTTCCCATTCCGCTGCAAGATAACCTTCATCCAATCCCATGTCAAGATGTGACCAAGGCAAAGACTTCTTCATATCAAGAGTGCGCCCTGCATATTCTTCAGGGTCAATGTCGGCCTCTTGCAAGGCCTGCTTGAAGTTGCCGTCATATTTAGTCACAGCTTCGTAAAGAATATTGCCCATATTACGGTCGCCTCTGGCCAAAACGGCCTGCAGCACAGTTTCTTTCAAAGATTCTGTCTGAATAAAAACGTGTTTTTCCTTACGAAAAGCGTCCGTAATTTTATTAAATCTCTTCTTTAAAAGTTTAACAGGTGCCAAAGGAGACCATTGGAATGGCGTAAAAGGTTTCGGCACAAAGGCGTTAATGCTTATAACAAGGTCTCCCTTATTGCCAACTTCATCCATTTTGGCACGAACTCTTGCCACCATCGCAATCAGTTCGTCGATATCACTATCTTCTTCAGTTGGCAGACCAATCATATAATACAGCTTAATATTTTTCATGCCGGCAGCCGTAGCTAATACTACAGCTTTGTAAATATCATCTTCACTGATTCCTTTGTTAATAACCTTGCGCATACGTTCACTGCCAGCTTCAGGCGCTACGGTCATCGTCTTCTGTCCGCTGTGAGCCAAAGCTTCCGCCAGTTCGATATCCAGGGTGTCAGCGCGCAAAGATGCTACCGTGAAAGGTATTTCGGCCTCAACAAGGAACTTCGTAAGTTCTTTAATCTGCGGATAATCAGAAACAGCCGCCCCCATCAAGCCCACTTTCTTGGTCCTTGCCGGACGTTCCTTGATAGCCTCGATGATTTTGTCCAAATCCCTTGCTCTTGGACGCCGGAAACAATAGCCGGCCATACAAAAACGGCAATGCCGCCCGCAACCACGTGCAACCTCGATTATAAACATATTCTCGAACTCAGTCTCTGAAGACAAAATCGCAGAATTGCCAGAATAAGAATCTAATTGATGTACCCATTGTCTTTTTATCGTTGCAGGAACGCCGTTAGCCGCTTCCATAGCAACAAATTCACCTTCATCATCATAAACCGGCTTGTAAAACCTGGGAACGTACACACCTGGCAAATTAGCCAAACTCAACAAAATTTCTTCTTTTGACTTACCTTCATTCTTGGCTCGATAAACTGCATCAAGAATTGTATTAACTGTTTGTTCTCCTTCGCCAATGACAAAGGCGTCAGCAAAGTTTGCAAGCGGTTCCGGGTTGAAAGTCGCACACGGCCCGCCAATAATAACTAAAGGTTCTTTCTCTTTTCTCTCTGAGGCCAATAGTCCGACCTTGCCCATCTTCAGCATAGTCAACAAGTTGAGGTAGTCCATTTCAAAAGACATCATAACCGCAATGATTTCAAAATCGGCGAGCGGTCTCTGCGTTTCTATACTCAGAAGCGGGGTCTTGGTTTTCATGTAATCGACCTGTGCCTTCTTATCAGGCAGAAAAAAGCGTTCACAGGCCGTATCGCCTCTGCTGTTTATTTCTTTATAAAGAATCTGCAATCCTAAATTGGACATGCCAATATTATAGGAATTAGGATAGACAAAAGCCACCGGGCGTCTTGCTCCCGGAGCAAAAATCTCTGCTCCTTGTTCTTTATCTAAAACTTGTTTCATTTTGTTTTTTATTTCCCAGCTCACAGCAAACCTCCAAAAGTATTACATACCTTTACTATTATATCTGAAAACTACTCGCAGTTAAACAAACCAGGCTCAGTTATTTTTCAGAGCTCTTTCAAACAAATCAACTACTGTCGCCAAAACTTTCAGTCTGGCATGATATTTGGAATTAGCCTCGACAATTGTCCAAGGCGCATAATCAGTGCTTGTCCTGTAAAGCATCTCGTTGACGGCAATTTCATACTGATCCCACTTTTCACGATTGCGCCAATCTTCCTCAGTTATTTTCCACTCTTTGTCGGGATTATTTTCCCTTTCCTCGAATCTCTGATATTGTACGTCTTTATCAATTTGCAGCCAAAATTTTGCGAGCAAAATACCATGTCTTACCCATTGTTTTTCAGTCTCGTTGATTTCCTGATAGGCTCGCTGCCATTCACTGTCAGCAGCGAAACCCTCCACTCTTTCAACAAGAACCCGCCCATACCAGGAACGGTCAAAAATAGTAATTTCACCATTTTTTGGTAAATGCTGCCAAAATCGCCACAAATAATGATACTGCTTCTCAACAACATTCGGTACGCCAATGGGGATAACCTGGTAACCAAGCGGGTCAAGAAAAGAAGTCAGTCTTTGGATTGCTCCACCCTTGCCGCTGGCATCCCATCCTTCGAAAACCACAACCGCAGGTATTTTGTGCTTATATAAATCAAACTGCAGCGTTCTGAGGCGCTTCTGATACTTCTTCAATTCTTCCTTGTAGGTTTCCTTGTCTACTTTCACTGACAAATCAACCCTGCTCAAAATATTCGTGACATCTGGCGCTAAGTGAGTATAAAGTTTTTTTGTAGCATGCTCTTTTTTGCTTAAGTAACTCTCAATTTCCGCAAAAAGTACCTCAAATATTTTAAGTTCCGCGTAACGTAGATCTTCAGCTGGCACAACATGCCAGGTGGCATTATTTTTATCAGTCGCATCAAACATCTTTTCATAAACAGCATAATAATCATCATATGCCTTTGGTTCCTCTTGATCGGAAGTCACCTTATGCCATTCTTTACCATAAATTTTCTCCAGTTTTTCCCAATTTTTCTTTTGTTTTTGCTGTGAAATATGCAGGAATATTTTAACTATCAAATAGCCCTCATCAGTTAATTGACGTTCAAATATATTAATGTCTTCATAAGAAGTTTCGTCTTCTTTTTCTTTACTTTTTTCAGACTGACTTCTGACTTCTTTTTCCAGTTTTCGATAATACCAGCTGCCGTTATAAATACTAAAGGCACCTTTGGGCGGCAGTTCCGACCAAAAAGGTGCAAAATAAGGTTTTTCTTTGTAATTGCAATCAGTTTTAGCTGCGGAATACACCTTAAAACCACGCGGATCCAAGGCCGAAAGGAGTCTGTTGACCAAAGTGCCGCGCAGAGAGCCATGCCAACCCTCAAACAAAACAATTACAGGTATTTCTAAATCCCTTAGCTTCCTTTGCAAATAACCAAGTTTATCAGCATAAATATCAAATTGTTCTTCATAATCATCTTTATCAATTGTCAGGGACAAATCAACGTTTTTTAACAT
>CAZCMY010000010.1:12182-16241 GCA_964500055.1 uncultured Acidaminococcales bacterium
ATATTTGTCAAAAATTCTTCCATACAAGCAGTTACAGCTTTTTTAACGCTGCGGCTTTTACTGGCTCCACCAAATTTCCAAAAGGAAACGGCCGAGGAAGAACCTTCCTTTACAACAAGCTGGTTAAACAAATAGGCCTTATTTTTAACATCAACGCATTTCATTTTCATGCTTACTTCCGATGCGTAAGTCTGAGTGCCCACAATTATCCTGAAGCCATCTTCTTCACTTTTTGTTGGTTCAAGAGAAAGATACATCACTCTATCTGCCTTTAAGTCTTCGCCGATAGCAACAAGCTCAGCGAGAACAGGTGCGTCGTAATTCTCAAAAGGATGTCTGTGAACTGCATCAACAACTGTCTTTTCGCTTAATAGCTTGACCTTTGTTATCTTTTTGGGATATTTTTGTTCAAGAGCATTCTGTATTGCATGCTTTGCCACAGTTCGTTCTTTTTCTTCCATTCCGGACATGTCCAAAGTAGGTATAATAGCTAAAGTATAACTTGCTTGCGAAGGAACAATTTCAATTTTTTCTGTGCTGCTTTTTTGCTGTGCCTGTGTTGCATTTTCCGCTTGTTCAGCAGCACTAGCCGTATTTTGCGAAAAAATAAGTGTTCCCATAAGAAACATGCTTAATAAAAAGTTCTTCATAAAAATCCTCCAATTTTACCTGAAGTTTTGTTCAACGTAACCGCGCAAACGTGGATATAACAGCATAGCGACAATGAAGCCAACGCCTGAAGTCAAAAGGCTTGCAGGTATATTAGCCAAAGCAACACTCAAGCTGCCAATAACGCTCCACCACGCTACAATATAACCCAGCAAAGTCCACATAGCTCCGACAAAACAAGCTAAAAGAATTCTCAGGAAACCTGCTCTTGCTGTCGTCCTTCCATAATTAGGAAATGGTCCCATCGCAATCATTCCCACCAGATATCCAGCTATGCCTTTTATGAAGAATGACCAGAGAGTATATGGTGAAAATCCCATTAACAGATCATAGAATGACGAACCTATAGCGGCTGCCCAACCTGCATAAACACCACCAAATAAAATTCCTGAGGTAAACACCATGCCAGTCCCTAAATGAACCATAGCACCGGACCCAAATGGAATTTTTATAAAAGTTGCAAGAACGCAAAGCGCAGCCAAAACAGAAATATAAGCTACATCTTTGACATTCAGACTTCTATTTGCCATATCAATACACCTCGCTTTTTTAATGTCAAGTATACAACACATCAATCGCGAAACAAACAGTCAGTTTTTTAAATTGTGGTCGGGACAGATTAAATATTCACTTGCTCAATTACGTGTTCAAAAGCCAGTCCTTCACGCACCGGCAAGTTCAGTTCCTGAGTAGCAGCAATTGCCTCGGCAACAAAATCGCCAGCCTTATACAGGGCAGCACCAAATCCATCTTCACACAGCAGTCTTCCTAATAAGACACTGGCAAAAATATCGCCTGTTCCGGGATATCTCTCACCTATGCGCTGGTTAGAAGCTATAAAAAACGAGCCGGTAGTTTTTTCATAGCCCAGGTTCAGCAGTTTATCCTTATCGGGAATCCCTGTTATAACCACTCGTTCCGGTCCCATCGCAGCAAGTTCAGTTAACCACGGCAGCAATTCGCGCCAATTTACGTCACTACCTTGATACTCCCTTTTTAAAAGAAAGCAGGCTTCTGTATAATTCGGAGTAATTATATCCGACTCCGCAATCAATGTCTTCATATCCGCAATAAGTTCAGGTGTTATCAAAGAATAAGGTTTGCCCTCATCTCCCATAACTGGATCTACCAAAACCAGACTTTCCTCATTGGTAAATTTTCTTATAAATTCTTTAGTTATTTCAATTTGTTCTACAGAAGCCAAAAAGCCACTGTAAATGCAATCGAATTCAAGCTTGTTTATTTCCCATTGTTCACTAAACGACTTCATTTCTTCCGTTAAATTTTTGCAAACAACATCTTGGAATCCCCCAGAGTGTGAACTCAAAACTGCCGTAGGCAGAGGACAGGCCTGAACTCCCATTGCTGACAAAAGCGGTATGACAACAGATAGTGAACAGCGTCCTACACATGACAAATCATGAATCGCGGCTACCTTTTTCAGCATGAAATTCAAGTCTCCTTTCGGTATTATTTTTAGCATACAGCCAAATTGGTTATTATTCATCCTATAAACTTGCAGGCATTATTATAAGCTTTTCTTTTACTAATTTGCAAGAAAAAAAGTACACCCGCAAATGTCGATATTATTCAAACATTTGTAGTGTACTTTTTTATTTTTTAAAATTTATCGTTATAGGGATTAAGAGCCCGCGGTTTGCCTAACACTTCAGCCATGATAACACCACGTTTTAAATCCTCACGTGTCAAACGTTTCTTTGGCCGTATGTTTTTTACAACAGCAGCGGCTGCAGTTTGCTGGGCTGGGTTTTCCTGCCTGATTCGCTTCAATGCTGACATATACTCAGACGCAGGTGTTATTTCTTCTTTCACCTGTGCTTCTGTTTCCGGCCGCTTTGGTTCCGGCAATCCCCATGTTAACCATGGACTGTCGGTATTCTTAGCTTTTGCAGGCGTAGTAGTTTCTGTTTTTTCATCTGGATATTTGTAAGTTTTATCCTTCTTATTTTTTTTGCCAAAAATATTAGGCAATACAAAAATAAACAATCCCCAAACAATCAGAAATAAAATATTATCCATTTTATCCTCACTGACGTTTTATTTTGTATGATCACCTTTTGACAGATCCTGGTCTGTACCAGGAGCACCAATCTCTTCACGCATTTTGGTATCAGCTATGATATTATTCATGCGATAATAATCCATTACGCCAATATTACCAGATTCCAAAGCCTTAGCCAAAGCCTTAGGAACTTCAGATTGAGCCTCCACAACTTTTGCCTGCATTTCCTGTACAGCTGCTTTCATTTCCTGCTCTTTAGCAACTGCCATTGCGCGCCTTTCCTCAGCACGAGCCTGGGCAATACGTTTGTCCGCCTCGGCCTGGTCAGTCATCAGTTCCGCGCCAATATTGCGGCCAACGTCTACATCCGCGATATCTATCGAAAGGATTTCAAACGCAGTACCTGCATCCAAACCCTTGGCCAAAACTGTTTTAGAAATGTGATCCGGATTTTCCAGTACTTCACTATGATCTTTAGAAGAACCAACACTGGTGACAATACCTTCACCTACACGGGCAATGATAGTTGCCTCGCCGGCGCCGCCGACCAAACGATCAATATTAGCGCGAACTGTTACACGTGCTTTAACTTTTAGTTCAATACCATTTTTAGCAACCGCTGAAACCAGAGGCGTCTCAATAACTTTTGGATTAACGCTCATCTGCACAGCTTCCAGAACGTCACGTCCTGCTAAATCAATTGCGCAGGCACGTTCGAAGGTCAAAGGAATCTCAGCCCTTTGCGCGGCAATCAAAGCATCGATAACCCTATCGACATTACCACCAGCCAGATAATGTGCTTCCAATTGATTGACATTCACGCCAAGGCCGGCTTTATTAGCCTTTACCAATGGCAAAACAATTTGGGAAGCGGGAACACGGCGGAGCCGCATACCAATCAAATTAAAGATGCCAACATCGACACCAGCAGCCATGGAAGAAATCCACAGGCCAATAGGCACAAAATTCAGGAACAGAACTATTACAAGAACAGCCAGGATAATTACGAAGCCACTGCCGAGAATAAATTGTAACATTACGCACTTCAACTCCTTTATATTTTTTTAATTATTACTGATCTTTTTGCTGTATTTTTACGAAAATCTTACTTCCTTCAACTCTGACAACTACTATATCGGTACCAGCATCAATATAATCACCAAAGGTTACAACATCTATGCGGGCACCATCAATAAGCGCGATGCCTGCAGGTCTTAGCGTAGTGACAGCAACACCGGCTTTACCGGCATACTGCGTCATGTCAGGTGTTACGCTATAGCCTTCACTATTTTCCTGCTTATCCTTTAAAACAAACAAATTCCAGGCTGGATTAGATGGTAAATATTTTATCAGCAGCGCAAAAATTG
>CAZCMY010000010.1:16341-25591 GCA_964500055.1 uncultured Acidaminococcales bacterium
ATTACGGTAAGCAACACCGCTTTAACCTGGGGGAACAAAAACCATCTTCCTGCCAAATCTTCATCTGTTGGGTACAAGTCAATCGGAAGCGCTCTGGCAGCTTCTGCACCAATTAAAGGTAGACAAACAAGCAATAATGTTAATAGTAGCAGTGATTTCTTCATATTTGTACCTCCGCATTCAGATTACACAAATATTATACTTTGTAATAAAATGTTCGGCAAACTTTATTGCAAAAAGGTAAACAAAAAAGGAGGGTAATAATTACCCTCCCATCATGCTTTTACTTTAAAAGCTCCCGCACCATGGTATTAATACGTTTACCATCAGCACGGCCCCTTGTTTTTGGCATTAATGCAGCCATAACCTTACCCATATCTTTCGGGCCAGCAGCTCCAGTTTCAGCAACAGCTTCTTCAACTAAAGCTTTCAACTCTTCATCACTTAACTGTTCAGGAAGATATTTTCTGAGAATAGCAATTTCCTGCTTCGCTTGCTCAACAAGTTCTTCACGTCCGGCCTTAGCAAATTCTTCCAAGGAATCCTGACGCATCTTAACTTCTTTCATCAAAACAGCCAGAACCTCATCATCGTTCAGTTCCCGCTTTTCATCGATTTCGATGTTCTTAATGTTAGCACGAGCCATACGAATGACACTCAAGCGCAACTTGCCGCTCTCCTTGTCCTTCATTGCTTGCTTCATATCTTCTGTCAAAAGGTCTTTAATAGACATACAGAGGCCTCCCAATTATCTGGTCTTGCGTTTTCTTGCTGCCTCGGATTTCTTTTTACGCTTTACGCTAGGTTTTTCATAGTGTTCGCGTTTCCTAACCTCAGAAAGAACCCCAGCCTTTTGGGTTGCTCTTTTAAAGCGGCGAAGTGCACTATCAAGTGTCTCCGTTTTGCCAACTTTGATTTCTGTCATCTGTTCTCCCTCCCTCCACAACGACCTTTAGGGAAGTGCGTTTATTCAATTACACCGTTTTATTATACTTCAGAGCAACGCTAGCTGTCAAGCTCCTAACAAGGCGGCCAGCCAAGCTTCTTGCCGCCAAGCAGATGAAAATGAAGATGTTCCACACTTTGTCCACCATCAGCTCCGGTATTGATTACTACACGGAAGCCATTTTCCTCAACGCCCATTATCTTAGCTATATCGCCGATTTTACTCATAACATGTTTCACAATTTCTAAATCGGCGGTAATAATATTCTGCATATGTTTTTTCGGAAGTAACAAAACATGGCAGGGGGCACCAGGTGCAACATCATGAATAACAATCATTTCTTCGTCTTCATAAACTTTTTTCGAGGGTATTTCACCTTTGATTATCTTACAAAAAATGCAATCATCCATCTTTTATCCCCCCTTTCTTCGTACGAATGACATATTCGCTAAGAGAGCAAATAATCCTTCATTTACAAGAAATTTATGCGAAAATCAGAGTATTTCTCCAATCATGCCATCTTTATACAGGGCATTAAGCATTATCCTGCGTATCTGACCTGCCAAATTTTCTTCGCTCTTAGCGTATACTCTTACATAATTGCCGCTAAGACCTTCCCACAAGCCTTCTTCTGACTCCTGCTCAAATAAGACTGTTACAGTCTTATCCAGCATAGATTCACAATATTTCTCATGACTTTCTCTATCCACCTGGGCCAATTCTTCCACGCGTCTTTGCTTCACTTTTTCCGAAACTACTTCGCTGAAAGAAGCTGCTGGCGTACCCTTACGCGGTGAAAATGGGAAGATATGAATCTTGCTGAAGCCACAAGACTTAACAAACTCTCTTGTTGTCACAAAATTTTCTTCTGTTTCACCTGGAAAACCGACGATAACATCGGTAGTAATTGCTACATCAGGCAATTTTGCCCGGATTTTTTGAAGAAGTTCTGCAAAAATCTTGGTATCATAAGGTCGGTGCATGCTATTTAAAATATCATCGCAACCTGATTGCAAAGGTAAATGCAATTGGCGCTGCAGTCTTTCATCACTTACCATCAGGTCCAGCAAATCTTCGCCAACCTCTACCGACTCCAAAGAGCCAAGTCTCAGTCTTGCAAGACCTGGAACCTCAAGAGCAGCCTTTACAGCATCGGTCAAGCTGGTACCGTTTTTTAGTTCCTTACCATAGGCTCCTAAATGAATGCCTATTAAAACAACTTCGCTAAATCCAGCTGCAACCAGCTTTTCCACTTCAGCTTTAATGTTCTCCAGGCTTCGCGAACGCAGTGGTCCACGTGCGTAAGGTATGATGCAGTATGTACAAAACTGATTACAACCCTCCTGAATTTTCAGGAAAGCTCTCGTTTTTTCTGTTTCACAGTCGGCTGATAATTCTTCAAAAGCTGTCTGTGCGCTTAATTTCTTCACGTTATCATAGGCATCAATACTCTGTTCAGTAGCTGCAGCTTCCACGAGAGTGACCACTGCCGCCCTGTCCTGATTGCCAATAATAAGATCTACTCCCTGTATTGCTTTTACTTCTTCAGCCGCCGTCTGCGGATAACAACCGGAAACTACAATGAAAGCATTAGGGTTTTTACGAATTGCGCGATGAATCATCTGTCTGGATTTTCTTTGTCCCATATTGGTAACAACACAGGTATTAATCAAATATATGTCAGCTTTTTCAGCAAAATCGACAATTTCATAACCAGCCTCACGGAATAATCTCTCCATGCTGGCTGTGTCTGACTGGTTGACTTTGCAGCCCAAAGTATAAAAAGCAATTTTTCTCATCTGCTAGCCTCCCAAGTCTCCTGTTTCATACAAAATAGCTGTGGCAGAGACAAGCCCTGCTGTTTCTGTCCTTAAAATGCGGTTGCCAAGGCTGAAAGTCTGTACGCCAGCGAGTTCTGCTACTTTGAGCTCTTTTCCTGCTATACCGCCTTCAGGACCGATAATAAGTAAAACCTCTTCTATATTCTGAATTGCTAATAAAGCTTTTTTTAAGCCTAAATTGGTTTCGCCTTCATAAGCCATTAATTTTGTCGAGCCGGCAAAACTATGCAAAACTTCATCCAGATCCATAACACTTGTTACTTTGGGAACTATATCACGTTTGCTTTGTTTGGCCGCTTCTTCAGCTATTTTCTGCCATCTTTCGACCTTTTTCTCAGCCTTATTCTTATCAAGCTTTACCACCGAATGTTCCATTGCAACCGGAACAATAGTGCTAACACCTACTTCAACAGCCTTCTGGATGATAAAATCCATTTTTTCACCTTTAGCCAAGCCTTGAGCCAGTATTATTCTTACAGAAGGTTCATTCACTTGTTCAATAAGCTTAACAAGACGAACGAAAGCAGCGTCCGCTGTCAAAGCTTTGATTTCCATCAAAGCCGTAACACGGTCGCTGCTAACAATCTGAATATGCTGGCCGACACGCATCCGCAGTACATTACTGATATGATGAGCGTCTGTGCCTACTATTTGCATTTCTTCCGCAAAAGGCTGCGAAACGAAAAACCGATGCAAAGTTATTCCTCCCTGCGCATTTGCATAACAACCCAACCGCCTTGGGTATCAACTGCTTCAACATAAAGACCGTTCTTTTTGGCAGCTTCTGTTACATCCTCAAGACGATCAGAAATAATGCCGCTTGCCAGGAAAATACCGTCTTTATTTAATCTGCCAGGAATATCAGGCAATAGCATAATAATTATATCGGCAATAATATTAGCGATAATAACATCAGCTTTGCCTTCTGTTGCATGCAGCAAGTCGCCTTTGGCGACTTCGATCACGGAAGACAATTTGTTATTGGCAACGTTTTCGCGTGCTACCTTTACAGCCGTCGCATCGATATCAATAGCCTTGACATATTTAGCGCCAAGTTTAGCTGCCGCAATCGAAAGTATTCCGCTGCCGGCACCAACATCAAAAACCGTCATGCCAGGTTCAATAACCTTTTCCAGCCTACGCATACACATGCCAGTAGTATGATGAGTACCCGTACCAAAGGCCATGCCGGGATCAAGCTCAATAACCTTATCATCAGGTTCAGCTTCATACTCTTCCCATGTTGGTTTTATGACAATATGTTCGGTAATACGGGTTGTATGGAAAAATTGTTTCCATTCATTCTCCCAATCAGTCTCTGATATGGTACGGAAACAGGTATTGCCAAACCGGCAAGAGCCAATACGCTCTTCTATCGCTGTCATTTCTTCTTCTACTGCTGCCAGACGGTCATGCAATTCACTGTCATCAGGGAAATAAGCTGTAACAACCACTATTTCCGTATTTTCCTGTTCAGGAATATCACACAGTTCCCAAGTACCCGACGTACGCAAAGTATTGAGCAGCAACGGGTCTTCAATAACAACCCCGCCAGCCCCCAAGGAATGGAAGACATCAGCCACTGCTTCCGTAGCTGCATGTGTAGTTTGAATACTAACCTCAACCCATTGCATTTAACTGCTCCTATCTATGTTCGGCCGGGAATATATAGCCTTATTTAAATAAATCTGCAATTTTCTTCAAAAAGCTCTTTTCTTCAGGATTAATGTTATCGCCGCTGACATCAGCAAACTTTTTCAAGGCATCCTTTTGTTTATCCGTAAGCTTATTAGGAACAACCACCTTGATGGTTACCAGTTGGTCGCCGCGCACACCGTTGCGGAGGCTGGCGATACCTTTGCCCTTAAGTCTCAATACTTTACCTGGCTGTGTTCCTTCCGGCACTTTCATCACGACCTGGCCATCAAGCGTAGGTACTTTAATTTCAGCGCCCAGAGTAGCCTGCACAATATTGATAGGCACCTCACAGAGAATGGTCGTGCCATCACGTTCAAAGAACTTGTGCGGTTTCACATAAAGGTAGACATACAAGTCGCCTTTTGAACCGCCTCTTACACCTGCTTCGCCTTCGCCTGATACGCGCAAGCGGGAATCAGTATCAACCCCTGCAGGAATTTTTACCTTAAGTTTCTTTTCCTTTTTTAGCCTGCCGCTGCCGCTGCAAACCTTACATGGGTTCTTAAAGATCTTGCCCTCTCCATGGCAGCGAGCGCAAGGACGCACGTTAACCATCTGGCCAAACATCGTGTTTTGCGTAAACTGGATTTCTCCGGTGCCGTGGCAATCAGGGCAGACCTCTATTTCACTGCCCGGTTCCGCACCGGAACCTTGACAGTGATCACAGGTATCTTCTCTATTGAGTCTTACTTCCTTTTCAACGCCGAAAGCGGCTTCTTCAAAGGTTATTTCCAGATCTAAACGTAAATCTGCACCACGCTGGGGCCCATTCTTGCTCCGACGAGAGGAGCCAAAGCCACCGCGACCCTGACCACCAAAAAACATGTCAAAAATATCTTCCATGCCACCAGTGCCGCCAAATCCACCAAAACCGCCGGCACCAGCACCAGCGCCGCCTCCGTTTTCGAAGGCGGCGTGACCAAATTGGTCATACTGGGCACGTTTTGTTTCATCGGACAAAACGCTGTAAGCTTCAGAACACTCTTTGAATTTTTCAGCTGCATCAGGATTGTCTTTGTTTACATCAGGATGATACTGACGTGCCAATTTGCGATATGCTTTTTTAAGTTCGTCCGCTGTGGCAGTTTTAGAAACGCCTAGCACGTCATAATAATCTCTTTTGCTCAAAGTTCACACCATCCTAAGGCTAATTATTTTTTATCTTCGTCAACAACTTCTGCATCAACTACATCATCCGCTGCTTTCTTTTCTCCGCCCGCAGCGCCTTCTGGGCCCTTAGCTGCTTCGGTTTGTTTATAAAGCTCTGCAGACAATTCATAAAGCGGTTTTGTCAATGCTTCTGTATCAGCCTTAATTTTTTCTGCATCGTCGCCTTTCAGCGTTTCTTTCAGTGTTACAAGTGCTGCTTCTACTTTTTTAACTAACTCTTCGCTGCCTTTGCCTTCCATATCTTTAATGGTTTTTTCAGCTTGATAGCAGAGGGAGTCAGCCTGGTTGCGTACTTCAACAACTTCTTTGCGTTTTTTATCAGCTTCAGCATTAGCTTCTGCTTCTTTAACCATACGATCAACTTCGTCCTTGTTCAAAGTGCCGGAAGAAGTGATGGTGATTTTTTGTTCTTTGCCAGTGCCAAGGTCTTTAGCGCTAACATTTACGATACCGTTGGCATCAATGTCGAAAGCAACTTCGATTTTAGGGATACCACGCGGAGCTGCCGGAATACCGCCAAGTTCGAAACGGCCAAGAGTTTTATTGTCAGCTGCCATCTCGCGTTCGCCTTGCAGGACATGAATATCAACGGAAGGTTGATTGTCGGCAGCAGTCGAGAATACTTGTTTACGAGAAGTAGGAATGGTGGTATTACGATCAATGATCTTTGTGAATACTCCACCAAGAGTTTCAATACCCAAAGACAACGGAGTTACATCAAGAAGCAGAACGTCTTTTACTTCACCTGCCAAAACGCCTGCCTGAATAGCTGCGCCAACTGCAACGCATTCATCCGGGTTAACGCCACGATGTGGTTCTTTGCCCAATATTTTCTTAATAGCATCCTGAACAGCCGGAATACGGGAAGATCCGCCAACCAAGATAACTTTTTCAATATCATTTGCAGACAACCCTGCGTCGGCTAATGCTTTACGAGTTGGTCCCATTGTTCTTTCAACAAGATCAGCTGTTAATTCATCAAATTTAGCTCTGGTCAGATTCATGTCAAGATGTTTAGGGCCATCAGCACCTGCAGTAATGAACGGCAGGTTGATATTGGTAGTCAAAACACCGGACAATTCAATTTTTGCTTTTTCTGAAGCTTCACGCAAACGTTGCAGAGCCATACGGTCAACAGAAAGGTCAATACCGGTTTCTTTCTTAAATTCGCCAATCATCCAGTTCATAATACGTTCATCAAAATCATCGCCGCCAAGATGTGTATCACCATTTGTTGCTTTAACTTCGAAAACGCCGTCGCCCATCTCCAGAATGGAAACGTCGAAGGTACCACCGCCAAGGTCATAAACCAAAACAGTGTGATCATTGGTTTTATCAATGCCATAAGCCAATGCAGCAGCAGTAGGCTCGTTGATAATACGCAGAACTTCGAGACCTGCTATTTTGCCAGCATCTTTAGTTGCCTGACGTTGGCTGTCGCTGAAGTAAGCAGGTACAGTAATAACTGCTTGGGTTATTTTTTCGCCCAGATATTTTTCAGCATCTTCTTTCAACTTTTGCAGAATCATCGCGGAAATTTCTTCCGGAGAATATTTTTTATCATCAATTGTTACTTTGTAATCAGTTCCCATGTGACGTTTAATGGAACTGATAGTACGGTCAGGATTAGAGATAGCCTGCCTTTTTGCTAATTGTCCTACCAGACGCTCACCGGATTTAGAAAAACCAACAACAGAAGGGGTTAAGCGACCACCTTCCTGGGTAGAAATAACGGTTGGTTCGCCACCTTCCATTACAGCAACTACAGAATTCGTTGTACCTAAGTCAATACCAATAACTTTAGACATTTTTATTCCTCCTCAAAAACCTGTTTTCTATTTGAATTTAGTAAATTAAAAACTAATTGTTACTTACTACTTTAACTTTGCTATGGCGGATTACTTTATCATTGAGCTTATAGCCCTTTTCGAATACAGCTTCAATAGTATCATCCTCAAGCTCAGTGTTTTCTCCACGCATAACTGCTTCATGGAAAGAAGGGTCGAATTTCTGGCCTTGCGCCGAAATCTCCTCTACAGAAAGCTCTTTGAAAATTTGCGTCAGCTGTCTTTGAATCATTTCCAAGCCAACTCGGATGCTTTCAACATCATTAGCTTTAGCCATACTTTCTTCCGCACGTTCAAAGCTATCAAGCACTTTCAGAAATTTCTCTACAACATTAGCAGTAACGAATGTTGATAACTGGGATTGTTCCTTTGTTGTCCTGCGGCGGAAATTATCGAAATCAGCTTGTAACCGCAAAACACGATTTTGTAGTTCTTCGATTTTCTGATCTCTTTCATCTGGCACAGGAATCTGTGTCTCTTCAGTCGCATCACCTTTATTTTCAACGTTTTCCGTTGTGACAGGTTCTACGTTATCCTGCTTGATTTCTTCAAGCACTTCTTGTGTCTCTTGTTTCTGCAACACGCTTCCTCCTTCGCATAAGCTTATTTCTTGTCCTCACCAAACAGGGCTCGCAAATGTTGATGCAAATAATCCATAACTGAGATTATTTTGCCATATTCCATTCTTGTTGGTCCAAGCACCGCCATCGTACCGACTACCCGTCCGTTTAACCGATAAGTAGCTTGTACCATACTGCAGTCTTGAATACCTGTGAATTTATTTTCGGAGCCTATTGTGATTTTTATTCCAGAATTTTCACCAGCGTGGAGAATATCTTTCAGGACCTTCTCTTCTTCAAGAATAGCCAAAAGATCTTTGATTCTCTCAACATTACGAAATTCTGGTTGATTTAACAGCTGTCTAGTTCCACCCAAAAATACTCTTTGTTCATTACTATTGGAACCGACATGCCTTAAAGCCTCAATAATTGAAGAGAACAGCTGTTTGTCGTTTGACAGTTCAGTGTACACATCACGCAGCATTTCGCCATTGATGTCCGCAATATTATGACCTTGCAATTTATTGCTGATTCGATTTGCCAAATAATCCATTTCTTCCTGTTTCATCCCCAATGGGACATCAATAACACAATTATCTACGATGCCGTCATCAGTAATAAGACACAGGATTGCTCTCTGTCCATCCAATGGTAAGAACTTAACATAACGGAAAAGACGATTGATTTGTCTGTTGGCCAAAACCATCGAAACATTTTTGGTCATCCGCGACAGAATTTTTGCTGTTGATTGGAAAATTCCATCAATGTTTCTGATACGTTCACGGTACCAGGCATCAATCAGAGCCTGATCATTTTCTGTAAGAGTGCCAGGTTCAACCATAGAATCTACATAAAAGCGATAGGCCATCGCTGATGGTATTCTGCCAGCTGATGTATGCGGTTGTTCCAAATACCCCAGAAGCTCCAGGTCTGACATCTCATTACGAATCGTAGCAGGACTAAGACCTAAATCAAACTTGCGGGCAATGGTGCGTGAGCCAACTGGTTCTGCCGTTGAAATATAATCTTCAATAATTATTTGCAGGATTCTTTTCTTTCTTTCATTAAGCACCATTACACCTCCTGCCTTTTCTTTCTTTGTTAGCACTCTCTCTATTGGAGTGCTAACATCTGATATAAAATTACCACTTAGAACTCTTGTTGTCAAGCTTTTTACAGAAAGATTAT
>CAZCMY010000011.1:0-6173 GCA_964500055.1 uncultured Acidaminococcales bacterium
TGGAACAGAACTTTTGAAATCAAAATTGACAAACGCTGAAGAAAAAAGTCCCTGTTATTTCTGCCAACAAAGCAGAAATAACAGGGACTTAGTATTTCCCGGGTAATCAGTCTTTCCAAGGAACAGCTTTCTTTTCCAGCCATTGCAAGAATAAATGAAAAAGCAGACCTAAAACTGAGAGTACGATGACACCAGCCATCAGCTTATCCGTAATCATCAAATCACCATAGTGAAGGATAAGAGCGCCGATGCCTTCTTGCGCAGCAATCATTTCGGCGGCGACAAGCAGCAACAAGGAAGTTCCGGCTGCCAACCTCAAGCCGGCAAAAATAACAGGTAAAGCGCTTGGCAGTACAACGCTCTTCATAGTAAGCCACCAGCTGGCATTGAAACTGACGGCAACTTTAATTAATAAGGGATCGACATTTTTGACGCCAGAGTAAGTGTTCATGGCAACCGGGAAGAAAACGCCTAACGCGATAATGGTTATCTTTGAAAGTTCACCAATGCCCAGCCAAAGGATAAAGAGAGGCAGGAGGGCTATTTTTGGAATCGGGTAGAGAGCTTGGACGATAGGGGTGCCAATGCGGTCTCCCAAAGCCGAGGTGCCGGTAATCATGCCAACGATAAGACCGATGATGCTGCCTACTACGAAGCCTGTGGCAATACGAGCCATACTTGCTGCCAGACTGCGGCCTATTTCACCGTTCATCGTCATGGTCAGCAGCGAACTCAGGATGCCGCTCGGAGCAGGCAAGAAAAGAGCAGAAACGAAACCGCTGCGGCAGATAGCCTCCCAAAGTCCCAAAAGAAAAAATATAGCCAGTGCGGAAACCCAGGATGGATAAGTTTTTTGCCAATGCAGCATTTTATTTTGAACTTTGTAATCAGCCATTTGCTTCCACCTCCAAGAGGGCAGCACGTGCATCCTTGCTGATATGTTCCCAGATGATGCGCACGTATTCGTCAATAGCCTGGGCATGTTCAGCGTTTTCACGTTCCGGACGCGGTATATCGATTGTAAGAATTTTACTGATGCGACCAGGACGGCGAGATAGCAGAACGACTCTGTCCGCTAAAAGAACGGCTTCCTGGATGTTGTGCGTGACATAAAGGGTGCTCAAGCGTGTTTTCTCCCACAAGGTAACAAGCTCTTCCTGCATAATGGTTCTTGTCTGGGCATCAAGAGCTGAGAAAGGTTCATCCATCAAAAGCAGGTCAGGATTGATTACAAGAGCTCTTGCGATACCGACGCGCTGGCGCATACCGCCGGAGAGCTGATGCGGAAAAGCTTTTTCAAAACCGTTAAGGCCAACCATTTCTATATAATGTGAGATGCGTTCTCTTTGTTCGTTTTTGGGAACACCGGCAGCTTCCAGGCCGAAAGCGATGTTGTCGTAAACTGAACGCCAGGGGAAAAGCCCTGTTTCCTGAAAAACTATGCCTACAGCTGGTACATGGGTAGCTGCTGCTTCGGTAAAATAAATACTGCCACCGGACGGCTCGAGGAGGCCAGCTGTTAAGTTAAGCAGAGTAGATTTGCCGCAGCCGCTGGGGCCGACAAGAGCGACAAACTCCTCTTCGGCAACAGTCAGGTTTATATCTTCCAGCACTGTCAGCTTTTGTCCATGGGCGCTAGCAAAAGTTTTGCTGACGCCATCAATGACTAATTTCATTTTGTTTCCTCCGTATAGCTAAAAATAAAGAGCGGACGATTGGTCCGCTCCGGAGTGCTCGTTATTTCTTGAGCGCTTTTTCTAATAAACTGGTGTTTACAACCTGTGCAGGATCCAGTTTGCCGTTTATCATGTTATGCGAGCTGTACCATTCAATCTGTGTTTTTATGTCACTGTCAAGCAGTTTGCCATTGCGGTCAATATACGGCAGGCCTAATTTTACGTCTTCAACAGGTGCGTTTGTGTATTTGGCAATAATTTTGACTACTTCATCTAATTTCTCTGGCGATTTCTTATCAATAGCTGCATCATAATAATAGTTGCAGGCTTTGATGTAAGCACGTAAGAAACGGACAGCAACATCATCTTTTTTCACAAAATCAGGTGAGAAGAAAATGGCGGAAGTCTGATATGGAATTACGTCACCCACCTGGGTGATGACTTTGGCGTAACCCGCTGTTTGAGCTTTGGTTATGTTTGGTTCGTTCAGGATGCAGGCATCAATTTGTTTGCTTTCCAAAGCTGCCATGATGGCACTTAATTTGCCAAGCGGAACAAGTTCAACATCAGCAAGGGTCAGACCCTTTGTTTCCAAAAGTCTGCCAATCATATAATGGAAGGTAGAACCTACTTGTGTTATGCCTATGCGTTTGCCTTTCAGACTTTCTATCGAAGTAACGCCTGCAGCGTAGGCATCACTGTTCACCAGAAGTGCAGAAGAGGGGAAGCCCTTTTCCTCACGGCCTTTATCTGCTACGATAGCCAACTTTTGGTTGCCGGCAGCCATGTTGAATAAACTTGCGGTAATGCCGGTGGCACCGACGTCTACCTTGGAGGAAGCAGTTGCTACGGCGATTGGGTGAGCTGCATCAAACCATTCTGGTTTGACTTCCAGATTTTCTTCGGCAAAAAAGCCTTTATCAAGCGCGATGAAAAGTGGGGCAGAGCTGGTCAATCTCAGCAAAGCCAGCGATACCTGAGCCTTTTCTTTCGGAGCGTCTTTCTTCGTTTCAGTTTTACTGCAGCCGGCAAAAACAAGTGACATACAAAGCGCCAGCAGCAAGGCAACAACTTTTTTCATTAAACTTCCCCCTTGATTTGTGCATTTTGTTCGTACGTATAGCTCTTTTGGAGCTGCCATAGACTATTGTATCGTATAATAATAGAAAAAACACGTATTTTATTAAAAAAAGATTATTTTTGTAATAATTTTGTCCTTTGGAGGTTGGCGTAAAATGAAGTTCTGTAGAGAAAAAACTTTCAGTAGTGGACATCTGTTGTTATAATGAACATGTAATAGTAGGGAGGTATATAAATTGAAATTGCATAATATGAAAATCAAGACAACTTTTGCTTTGTTGGCAATTGCTTGTAGTTTTGCTGCTGCGCCTGAAACCTTTGCTGAGCAAGCTGAGACAGTTGTTCCAGTAAAAACAACGCTAGAAGCTCAAGAAAAAACAGGAGGTGCGGCCTTCGATGATGCTGTACAAAGAGGAGAACTCCTGGCAACTGCTTACGGTGATGTTGATGGCGACGGTCAGGAGGAAAAAGTTCTTCTGATGGGCAATAAATTCAGTAATGATTCGCACTACTACACCAAGCTATACCTCCTTGTGAGAGACGCGCTAACTGATAATATCAAGGGAGCAATCCGTCCTTCTATTGCCGGTGGTTATGACGCCAGCCTACGTCTGGCAGATGTGACGGGCAATGGTGTTGATGACATTCTGATTGCTGCGCCAACAGGCGGCAGCGGTGGTATTGTCGATTATAGGATCATAGATTTTACAGACAACAAGCCAAGAGAAATATTCACGGCAGAAGATAATCAAGGAGTACAGATAGGTGGAAATTACCTGCCGGATTATAAGGTGCGCATCACTTTCGGTGATAAAGGAAAAGAAGTGATCATGAGCGTTCCAACTGATCTAGGGTTTTATGGCTACCTTAAAATATATGACGACGAGGGTAATCTCCTGAAAGATTATTATCACCCCTATGGGCAGTATCTGTCTGGTTTGCTGCTCTTAGACACTGACGGAGATGGTGTTGCCGAGGTTATTACGACGCAGCGGATCGTTGGACTGAACAATACTGATACGTTGGGTTATGTGCGTGCTGTCTGGCGCTATACTGCGGCTGCCTGGCAACTTGACAATTATACTTTCCAAAGCAAATTGGACTCGCTCGGTCATAGTACCGAACGCGAAAATTTCATAGGTTTGGGCGGCTACAAAGTTAGCCCGGAAAAAGCTGTTATCGGCAGAACGGTTATTACTTATCCGCGTATCAGCAATGCTGGCAAGGGAGCACAGCAGTGGAAGACTAATGCCCAGATAGAGAGTTTTGTCCGTGCGCAATTTGACGAAATTAAAAATAAGGGCTACCTGGAAATGAACTATGAAGTAAAATATGGCGGCTATAAGCTTTTGAGCATACTAATGACCGGCAAAAAAGACGGTAAGGGCGGCAGCGAAGATATTCTTAAAGCTTTTAACTTTGACCTTGCGACAGGGGAACTGGTTCCACTGGAAAAATTGCTTGGTAATGATAAAAAAATGTGGGAAAAAGTTGCTGAAATAACTGCTAAACAGGGTAATAAGGTCACTGCCGATAATATGAACGGCTACTATTTTGACGGCGAAAATTTTGTTTTCCTGCAGCGCAATGCTGAAAAACAACGTATGGAGCAGATTAATGTGCCCAAAAAAGAGCTGGCGAAATATTTTGCTGCTAATAAAATAGAAAAACAAAACTGACTGGTTAGTCAAAAAGAAGAAAAACGGAGAATAAACAAGAATGAGTGAGAAAAATAGCAATAGTTTCGTTTAATCGGGTTTGCTTTTGCTAATATGACAACATATAATGATAGCTGTGTTCTTTATAATAGAACAATGGGATTTCCGGTAATGCTTCAAGTAGTATTACTTTAATGGAGGAGGATACAGATGTTAGGGAAAAAGAAAGTTATGGCTCTTGCACTTGTTATTGCATCAATGCTCGCTGTAACAGGCTGTGGTGGCAAACAGGCGGCAGCTCCTGCAGATACATTGGTAAAAACAATGCAGGTAATCAAACGCGATACGCCTATTGTTTATGAGTATTCCGGTTTTGTGGAAGCTCAGAATGAAGTTCAGATGAAGGCGCGTGTTACCGGTATGATTACGGAGAAATACGTTAACGGCGGGGACAAAGTTGAGAAGGGGCAATTGATGTTCGTTATTGATCCACGAACTTATCAGGCCACTTCCTGGAATTATCAGGCACAAGTTGCCAGCGCACAGGCTGATTTGAGCCGTGTACGTCGTGATGCTGACCGTTATCAGAAATTATATGAACAAGGTGCTATTTCCAAACAAACTTTGGATAATACCATGGCAGAGCTGGAACAAAGTGAAGCCAAGGTAGAGGCACAAAAGGCACTGTTGTCATCCGCGCAGGTCGACTTAGGGGAAACAAATGTCGTTGCACCATTCAGCGGAAAAGTTTCGGCAAATGATTTAGCTGTCGGAACCTTTGTTACGGCAGGAACAACAGTTTTGGCTACTATTTCCAACAGCGATCCTGTACGAGTGAAATTCAGCCTTGCTGAAGCTGAGTATTTGAAACTAGTTGCAGCTAAAGCTGCAGATGGCAGTGCGCCACTGGAAAATCTGACAATAGTTCTTGCTGACGGTTCTACATATCCTTTAAAGGGTAAGCTGACTCAAGTGGATCGCAGTATCAGCGAAGGCACAGGCACTTTGGCTTTGAAAGCGGAGTTTGATAATCCTGATAAAGTATTGCTGCCTGGCATGTTTGCTCATCTGCAGGCCAATATTGGCACGAAAAAAGATGCCTTGCTGGTACCGCAGCGTGCTGTAACCGAAATCATGTATAAGACTTTTGTCTATGTAGTCAACAGTGAGAACAAAGTTGAAATGAAGGAAGTAAAACTTGGTGCTCGCGTTGGCAGGTTATGGGTTGTTGAAAGCGGCCTTGATGGGACAGAAAATATTATTGTAGAAGGCATTCAGAAGGTTAAGAAAGGTTCTGCTGTTAAGACAGAGGCTATGACTGAACAGGACCTTGATACATCTACAACAAAATAACAAGGAGGTAATAACTAATGGCACGTTTTTTTATTGACCGTCCGGTCTTTGCAATAGTGCTGGCAATTCTTATCACCTTGTTGGGAACCCTTGCCGGGTTTAATCTGCCGATAGCCCAGTATCCAAATATTACCAAACCGCAGATTACGGTATCGACGAACTATGTTGGTGCTGACTCCAAGACAGTTGAACAAGCTGTTGCGCAGGCCATCGAGCAAAAGGTTAATGGCGTAGAGAATATGCTTGACATGCGTTCTACCAGTACTAACAATGGTGGTTATACGCTTGATGTTTATTTTAATTTGGACAAAAATGCGGATATTGCGGCTGTAGAAGTGCAAAACCGTGTTGACCAGGCCAAAGCTTCCATGCCGGAAGAAGTATCCAGCTATGGTATAACTACTAC
>CAZCMY010000011.1:6273-13893 GCA_964500055.1 uncultured Acidaminococcales bacterium
ACCAGGCCAAAGCTTCCATGCCGGAAGAAGTATCCAGCTATGGTATAACTACTACCAAAAAAGCAGCACAGACGATTATGTATTTTGCGCTGCATTCGCCGGATAACATCTATGACGGAATGTTTCTGAAGTCCTATGCACTGACGAATTTTCTGGACGCCGTCAAGAGAGTAAAAGGTGTTTCAACCGTTGATTCTTTTGGACCGGAGTATTCTATGCGTATTTGGCTGCAACCGGATAAAATGGCGCAGCTAGGGGTTACAGCAAGTGACGTTTCTACGGCTTTAACTACACAGAATATCCAGGCCCCTGTAGGCTCGATAGGATCGAGACCGACGGCGGAAGAGCAGGAATTCCAATATTCCGCCAGCGCCCAAGGTCGTTTAACCACTGAAGAAGAATTCGGTAACATAATTGTCCGGTCTTCTGAAGGTAAAAACTTGAAGCTTAAGGATATTGCAACAATCGGCCAAGGATCCCGCAGTGATGCTATCGTAGGTAGACTTAACGGCGGCGATTCGGTTATTTTTCCGGTTTATCTGACAAGTGATGCTAATGCCTTAGAGACAGTAGCTAATATTAAAGCAGTTTTGAAAGACGCGGAGACGCGTTTCCCACCTGGTATGGAGCTTACAATTGTTCAGGATAATACAACTTATATCGTGGAATCCTTGACCAAAGTTGCTCATACTTTTGTTGAAGCTCTATTATTGGTTTTATTTGTTGTTTACATTTTCCTCGGAAGTTGGCGGGCAACGCTTATCCCGATGCTGGCCGTTCCTGTTTCATTGGTCGGTACCTTTGGTGCCTTCATCTTCTTAGGATTTACTATCAATACCATCAGCATGTTTGCGATGATTTTGGCAATCGGCTTGGTTGTCGATGATGCTATCGTAGTTGTCGAGGCGGTAGAACATCATATCCAGGAAACGGGGTTATCTCCAAAAGAAGCCACCTATAGAGCAATGAAGGAAGTTTCGGGGCCAGTTGTGGCTATTGCCTTCATTTTGGCTTCCGTATTTATTCCGGTTGCTTTCCTCGGCGGTACGGTTGGACAGCTGTACAAACAGTTTGCCTTAACAATTTCGGTATCCATGGCTCTTTCGGCCTTGATTGCTTTGTCTTTGACTCCGGCCTTGTGTGCTCTTATACTGAAACCACGCACTGCCGAAACAGAACCAAAAGGTATTTTGGGTAAAATTGTCGGGGGCTTTAACGCCTGGTATGCCGGAGTGCTCTCCAAATATACGGTTAATGTGGAAAAAGCCATCAGACATACCAAGTTGGTAGTTGCCGCGATGGCTGTTATGGTAATTGTTATTGGTATCATGGCAAAAACTCTGCCTTCAGGTTTCGTTCCTGACGAAGATCAGGGCGCTTGCATTGTTGCTTATAATTTGCCGGAGGCCTCATCAAGTAATCGTGGTATACAGGCAATGTTAAAGGCAGGACAACAAGTTGAAAAATTGCCTGGGGTCAAAGCAGTCATAGAAGTTTCCGGTATGGATATTCTCACAAATGCGCCAAAAGCCAGCGCCGGTCTTTTGGTTGCTTCCATGGAAGACTTCGATAAACGTGACGTTGACGTACAATCAACTATCAAGAAAATTTATGGTATCGGTGCGGGTATGCCGGAAATGAGCATGATGGCTTTCAATATGCCAGCTTTGCCAGGTGCTTCCAGTACGGGTAACCTCGGTATGTACCTGATGAATCTGGGCGGTGATTCTACTGAACAGATGAACACCTTGGCACAGACCTTCTTGCAAAAAGCTAACCAAAGACCGGAAATAAAAGTTGCTTACACAACTTTTAACACCAATACTCCTTCATATAAATTTACTGTTGACCGCGAGAAAGCAGAATCACTGGGTGTACCTGTATCTAGTGTCTATACCGCTCTGCAGACTTTTCTCGGCGGTTCCGAAATAAATGACTTCAACCGTTTTGGCCGCACATGGAAAGTTGTTATGCAGGCTGATGCCAAATATAGGACCGATGTTGATTCCATGCGTCTTTTCTATGTGCGCAGCAGCAATGGCACGATGGTGCCTTTAAATACTTTGGTGAAATACGAAAAGAGTAATACAGTGCCGTCTATCACAAGATTCAATGGCGCAAGCGCTATGAAGATTGCAGGCGACGCCGCACCTGGCTATAGTACCGGTCAGGCTATGAAGGCACTGGAAGAAGTGGCAGCAGAAGTACTGCCGTCTACTTATACATATGAATGGGTAGATCAGAGCCGTGACCAGATTGAATCCGGTAACAGTTCTGCCAGAGTGTTTGTAATTTCGTTGATATTCGTTTTCCTTTGTCTGGCTGCTTTGTATGAAAGCTGGGCCGTGCCTTTGGCAGTTTTGCTGTCAGTACCTTCAGCTGTCTTCGGCTGTTTCCTGGTGCAGTACGCACGTGGCTTGCAGAATGATGTTTATATGCAGATTGGCTTAATTACCTTGATTGGTTTGGCTGCTAAAAATGCGATTTTGATTGTTGAGTATGCCAAGATGAACATGGAAAAAGGTGAAACGCCTATGCAGGCAGCGATTGATGCCGCTAAACTGCGTTTGCGTCCGATCCTGATGACTTCCTTTGCTTTTATTCTAGGCTGTCTGCCGCTGGCAATTGCGACAGGTCCAGGCGCCGGTGCCCGTGTTTCCATGGGTAATGCGGTTGTTGGTGGCATGACGATAACGACTATGCTGGGTATTTTTGTTATTCCGGTCATGTTTGTCTTTATCGCCAAATTGTTCAATAGGAAACAGAAAGAATAGTTAAGATCTTAATGATGCTCCTCCATAAGGTGGGGCATCATTTTTTTTTGCAGGAATTTCAGCCTTTCTGTCGTAATTAGTATGTATTCGTTTTAGACAAAAGGAGAGGAAAAAGTGAAAAAAGTCTTGTTGGGTCGTGTTTTTGTCCAGCATGTCTGGCAATTAACAAAAAGCTATTGGCAGTCTGAAGAAAAGAAAAAAGCTTTTTTGCTGCTAGGCGCAATCATTGCTTTGACTTTGGCCTATGTGTACATACTCGTGCTTTTGAATCAGTGGAACAATGCTTTCTATACTGCATTACAGGACTATGAGACTGACAAGATTTTCAGCGAATTATTTCATTTTTCCTGGCTAGCCGCAATATATATTATCGTTGCGGTATATTCTTTCTACCTTCAGCAGATTTTGGCGTTGAATTGGCGACGCTGGTTGACCAATGCCTATCTGGATGAGTGGCTGCACAATAAGACCTATTATCGCCTGCAAATGTTCAGTACTTCTACAGATAACCCTGACCAGCGTATCAGTGAAGACGTGAAAATGTTTGTAGAGATGACACTGCAGTTTACGATTGGTATTTTGAAGGCTTTTTGTACTCTCGTTTCTTTCGTGGTTATTTTGTGGCAGCTTTCCGGGCCTTTGCAATTCAACGCTTTGGGGCAGGAAGTTCATATTTCCGGTTATCTGGTCTGGGTCGCTCTCATTTATTCTGCTCTCGGCACCTGGATAACGCACAAAGTTGGTCAGAAACTGGTCGGCTTTAATTTTGTGCAGCAACGCTATGAAGCTGATTTCCGTTTCAGCATGATGAGGCTGCGTGAAAATGCGGAAAGCGTGGCTTTTTATGAAGGAGAAAAGCAGGAAGGCACAGTTTTTAAAAAGAGATTTACACTGCTTTTAGATAATTTTTGGAAAATAGTGCAGAAACAAAAACAGCTTGTCTGGTTGAATTCAGGCTACTCACAGATTGCAATTATTTTTCCGTTTGTAGTATGTATTCCAAGATACCTGAGCAGGGAGATAACCCTAGGTGGTTTGATGCAAATTGCCGCAGCTTTTGGCAGAGTACAGGATTCTCTTTCGTATTTTGTCGACATGTACACTTCCCTGGCACAGTGGCAGGCAGTAGTAGATCGTCTTATCGGTTTTGGGCTGCACATGACGGAAGTGGAAGATGAAAAACCACAGATCAATCTTAAACGCTTAAAATCAATTGATAATAAAGTCAGCGTAAGAAACCTTGATCTGGAACTTCCTGATGGTTCTAAACTGATGAAGAACATAAATTTTGAGTTGCGGCCAGAAACGAATGTCTTAGTAAAAGGGGCAAGTGGCAGCGGCAAAAGCACTCTGCTCAGGGCAATAGCCGGCATCTGGCCTTTTGTCAGCGGCGAAATTGAATTGCCGGAACAGGAAAAAATTATGTTCATTCCGCAAAGACCATATCTTCCTTTAGGCACCTTAAGGGAGGCTCTGCTTTATCCTGGAACGCGGCAAAAGACCGATGAGGAACTTATTGCTTTGATGGAGCTTTGCAAGATAGAATCCTTAGCAGGTAATCTTGACATGGAAGCAGATTGGTCGCATGTTTTATCTATTGGCGAGCAACAGCGTCTTGCTTTTGTCAGGGCTATCATTTATGAACCAGATTGGTTATTTTTGGACGAGGCAACGTCTGCACTGGATGAAGATACTGAAAAAGCAATGTATAAGCTGTTAGAAGAAAGACTTACGGCGACAACAGTTGTAAGTATCGGACATCGCAGTACTTTGAATAAATTCCATTCGCTGGAAATAAAGCTGGATAAAATAGCGGCATCTGCCGTTTTGCAGAAGATAACTGAAAGAGTATAAATTGAGGAGGAATTGCATTGAAACCATTGGCTATAGCAGAAAATATTTATGACGTAGGAATTATTGATTGGACAACAAGAGATTTTCATGGTTACGTCACTCCACGCGGGGTAACATATAATTCTTATCTTATTGTTGATGAAAAAATTTGTCTGATTGATACCGTAAAAGCACCGTTTACTGATGAATACATCAAAAAGATAAGTGAAGTAGTCGATCCTGCAAAAATTGATTATGTTATAGTTAATCACGTTGAGCCTGATCATTCCGGGGCTTTGCCAAAACTAGCTGAATTGGCACCGAATGCGGTTTTTTTTATTACTCCGCAAGGAAAAAATGAAGCTATTCAACATTATGGCGATATTTTCAATTTTGTTACTGTGAAAGAAGGAGATGTTCTTTCTTTGGGCAAACGTGAGCTGCAGTTCCTGCCTCTGCCGATGCTGCATTGGCCGGATTCCATGTCAACCTACCTGAAAGAAGATCAGATTTTGTTCTCTAATGATGCTTTCGGTCAACATTACTGCACGAGCAAACGCTTTGACGATGAAATTGACGAGTCCATACTGTTTTTTGAAGCACAGAAATATTTTGCTAACATACTGTCCCCTTACGCTAAATTGGTAGAAAAAGCTTTGCAAAAAATTGAAGGCCTGCCGCTGAAAATGATTGCGCCAAGTCATGGTGCTATCTGGCGCTCCCATATTGAGAAAATTGTTTCGCAATACAGTAATTGGGGTGTTGGAGTAAAAAATGACACGCTGATTATTGCTTATGAAACTATGTGGGGTGGCACAGAGAATGTTGCACGCTCCATTTTGACAGGAGCAGCAAGTGCGGGGATTCCTGTTAAACTGTTCAGACTCAATTCTTCCGATAACAGTCATATTGTTGCGGAACTTTTGGAAGCGGGTGGCGTATTGTTCGGTTCGCCGACACTGAACTATGGCATGATGCCTGCTATGGGTGGGCTGCTGACATATTTAAAAGGCCTGAAGCCTGGTAAAAAACTGGCTGCTGCTTTTGGCACTTATGGTTGGAGCGGCGGTGCCCAAAAAGATATGGAAGAATTTATTACAAAGGCGGGTTTTGAGCTGCAGCCAGGCTTTAACTGTAAATGGAAACCGCAAAGCGGTGAAACTTGTGAGGCTGAAAAATTTGGTTATGAATTCGCTATGAAAATTAAAGATAATAAATAAACAACAAAGAACGCCGGCTGAAAAAAGCCGGCGTTCTTTGTGTTTGCTTTGCTCAGCACGTAAAAACTTGATAAAAGTCAAATAGTCAAATATAATATAAGTAGAAATGTGATTGGCCTATTTGTTATGAAAGGTGGTGGGATTCGTGAAAAATCTTGCAGATGATATAGAGAATTTTATCGTTCGTCAACTTTTGCTTGATGAGGAAGATCAGATATTTGTACAGAGAAATGAACTAGCTGACAGATTGTCTTGCGCACCATCCCAGATAAGTTATGTTTTAAGCACCAGATTTACGCCTGAGCGCGGTTATATCGTGGAATCCAGACGCGGCAGCGGCGGCTTTGTGCGCATTGTCCGTCTAATGACTGGGGAACGCCAGCAAATGGGAAAAAGTTCTGGGCAAATGGAAAATAAAATCAGACAGTTTGCCAAGGCGAATGGAATTACTTATAGAGAAGCAGTGATACTTTCCTTTATGATGGAAGTGCTGGAAGGCAGAGTAGACGCCAGAGAACGCGGCGCAATTTTCACAGAGGCTCTTGGCAGGCTTGCAGGAACAAAAATCGAAGATTGACGGACTTTACTGCCCGCTGATGGGTGAGGAGATAGAATAGTGGCGAAAATTAAAATTCATTATGTATGTCAGAATTGCGGCTACACAACTTTGAAGTGGCTTGGCAAATGCCCTGAGTGTGGACAATGGGATAGTTTAGTTGAAGAGACGGTAGTGCCTGAAAGTAAAGCTTCTTTTTTAGCGGTTAAGGAAAACCCGCGGCCTAAGACATTGGACAGCGTGTCAATCGATCATTTAGAAAGAATGGCAACCGGTATCCGTGAATTTGATCGTGTTCTGGGCGGTGGTATAGTGCCGGGGTCTTTAGTTCTCCTTGGCGGTGACCCTGGTATCGGTAAATCAACCATAGTTTTGGATGCAAGCATGAAGTTCAGCGAAAATGGCATTAAAGTTCTTTACGTGTCCGGTGAGGAATCGGAAGCGCAAACGGCGATGCGTGCCAAACGTCTTGGCGGCTCTGGAAGTGGCCTCCTTATCATGACAGCGACCGATCTGGCGGTTATTCTTGCACAGGCGCAGGAGGTTAAGCCGGCTCTGCTCGTAATAGATTCGATACAAACTATGTACAACGCAGAATTTGAGACGGCTGCCGGCAGCGTTGGACAGGTCAGAGAGTGTACTGCCAAATTGTTGCGTTTTGCCAAGTCTACTGGAATTGCCGTCCTTATTATTGGCCATGTTACCAAGGAAGGTAACATAGCAGGTCCAAGGCTGTTAGAACACATGGTCGACGTTGTATTACAATTTGAAGGCGAGAGATCCTATGCTTTCCGCGTACTCAGAGCTTTGAAAAACCGTTTCGGTTCTACGAACGAAAGCGGTATTTTTTCCATGGAAGAGAGCGGTCTGAAAGAAGTTGCCAATCCTTCCGGCCTTTTTTTGGAAAAACGTGCTTCAGCAGTACCTGGGTCGGTTGTTTGTGCTTGTCTGGAGGGTAATCGCCCCTTACTGGTTGAGATGCAGGCACTGGTAGCCAGGACACCTTATGGCATGCCGCGCAGGACTGCTGTTGGTTTTGATTACAATAGGGTTAATATGCTGCTGGCAATTCTGGAAAAAAGATTAGGAATGGATTTTGGTACACAGGATGTTTATGTCAATGTTGTCGGTGGTGCTCGAGTTACGGAGCCGGCGGCTGATCTTGCTGTCATTGCGGCAATGGTTTCCAGCTATCGTAACAAGCCGGTAATGCCGGGAATTCTTGCTGTAGGGGAAG
>CAZCMY010000011.1:13993-22525 GCA_964500055.1 uncultured Acidaminococcales bacterium
GTTTCCAGCTATCGTAACAAGCCGGTAATGCCGGGAATTCTTGCTGTAGGGGAAGTGGGACTGACAGGCGAGGTTCGCAGAGTTGGATTTGTTGAAAGAAGAATTAAAGAGGCACAGAATTTGGGCTTCCAAAAATTTGTCATACCAACAGGCAATTTGTCTGCGAAAAGTTTGCCGACAGGCATTATTCAGGTAAATACAGTGGAAGAAGCACTGGCTGCTTTTTTTGAAAAATAAAAGAGCTGCTTTCTCTGAACGATTAGAGTTCAGAGAAAGCAGCTCTTATGCTTATCTTTTTAAGAAAGGTAATAGAACCCCAGTGTAGCGATGGCGTTATTTTCTTCTTGCATAACACTATCCATTTTTAACCCGGTAAGATTACATAAAGCTGCCAGGTAAAAAAGTGAATGGCCAATTTCTTTGGAGAGGGTTTCCTTGCAGTGAGGGCAAAGTTCACCATCGACATGTGATGACATGTAGTCTTTCAGACCTGCGAAGGTGACATCCTGCGGCACGCTTTGCTTATGCGCTTCAATTTTGATGCAGCCGCATTCCGTTACGGATTTGGCGAGGGCACGATTAACGCGTGCTGTGGACTCTTGATATTTCGTCATGATATCGAGAACGCTTTTGTGACGAATCAGATATTTTTCAACATTGGCTTGGAAGTCTTGACAGGAATTATCTTTCATATTCAGCACCTCTCTTGGCTTAATTATAAATAAACACTTTTGGACTGTCAATTTTAAGGATTATAATTAAATATATTAAAATATGATTGACATGTAAAAAACTACATGATACAATAAAAAATTTTGACAAAGTAAATTATTTATGCTAAGATAATATTGTGACAATGAAGGGGGCATGGCGAATGTTCGAAACCGGAGATAAGATTGTTTATCCGATGCATGGCGCAGGTATGATAAATTCCATAGAAAAACGCAACGATGAAAACGGTAGCGTTGTCGAATATTTCATACTTGATATGCTTCTGGGTGACATGAAAATCATGATCCCAATAAAAAATATTGAACAAGTAGGGCTTCGGCATGTAATCAGTGAAGAACAGCTTGCTGATATTGAGAACGTTCTTATCTCACGCCCTGAAAATATAATGAAGAGCATTACATGGAACCGACGTTTCAATCTCTACCTTGAGAAAATGAAAAGTGGAGATATCTTTGAAGTTGCCGGTGTTGTAAGAACTTTGGCGGTTCAGGAAGAAGAGAAGAAGCTTTCAACTGGTGAACGAAGACTTTTAAATACAGCACGCCAGATTCTTCTGAGCGAGGTTATGCTGGTGCGTTCCCAAAAACTTGAAGAAGCTGATAAATGGTTGCACAAGTTTTTTAATTTAAATTAAAACTAAAATACGTCGTTACTTGGCGTATTTTATTTTTTTGCCTGATATGACCTATTAAAAACTCTTCTTTTGTAGTAAGATTATGGCGTAAGAGACAGGAAGGAGGTGAGAAAATGTTAACGAGAATTCTTAAACTGACAATAGTACTTGTATTTGCAGTTTCAGGTCTGCTTTTGATCGATTATCTGGTTCCTTATCTTTCCGAAATGATACCTAATGATATGTTTAAGAACGGTCCTTTTGGTTTTGCCTTAGCAACTGTTATTGGCGATGCTTTGGGTTTTTGTTTATTTGGTGCGATAGGTTATGCAGTTTCAAATTTTATCATTGCATATACTATGCGTTTTACCGAGGTAATGGCTGCTGTCTTAGCTAAGGTTCCGACCAGTAATATCCTGGTAGTTGCTATGGGTGCCACTATTGGCCTTATCGTAGCGAATCTGATAGGTAGTCCTTTTTCACATCTGCCAATCATCGGCATGTATATTCCATTGATCCTCAGCCTGATTCTGGCAATAGTCGGAGCAAAGGTAGCTTTGATAAAACACACTGATATCACTTCATTTTTTAACCGTATCTGGTCTTTGCGTACTTCTAGAGAAGCGAGCAAAGATGCAGAAGCGGACAATGTTTGCAGCAATCATAAAATATTAGATACCAGTGTTATTATTGATGGCCGTATTGCCGATATTCTGAAGACAGGTTTCTTGGAAGGCGTGCTTTTTATTCCTGGTTTTGTACTGGAAGAACTGCAAAAAATTGCTGACTCGTCAGATACGTTGAAACGTAAAAGAGGCCGCAGAGGTCTCGACGTTGTCAAAGCTATGCAGGATGGACTTTCCCAGCAGGTGGAAATTATCAATACGGATTATGACGATATTACAGAGGTTGATGCAAAATTGGTTAGACTGGCTAAGGAAATAGGCGGTCTGGTAATAACTAATGATTTCAATTTGAATAAAGTTGCTGAAATCCAGGGCGTAGGTGTTTTGAATATCAATGACCTGGCCAATGCTGTTAAACCTGTGGTTCTGCCAGGCGAAGATATGCTGGTATTCCTGGCCAAGGAAGGCAAAGAAAACGGTCAGGCAGTTGCCTATCTGGACGATGGAACGATGATTGTTGTCGAAGGCGGCAAGAAGTATATTGGCGAAAGCGTCAGCGTAGTTGTTACTTCTGTTTTGCAGACTTCAGCAGGTCGTATGATATTTGCCCGCATGAAATAACATTGGGGGTTGTTTTGTTTTGAAAAAAATAGTTGTTATTCTGGCAGCGGCAGGATCAGGTCGCAGGATGGGCCTGGGCATGAATAAAGCCTTTTTGCTGCTGGAGGGTTTGCCGGTAATTATTCATAATCTGCATCAGGTGAGTCAGGTTGCAGGAGTAAAACGTGCAATTATTGTGGTGCGGCCTGATGAGCTGGCAGAAGGAACGGCAATCCTGCAAAAATACGAAGCTACGTATTTCCCGGAGCTTAGCTGGCAGATAATTGCCGGCGGCAGGGAAAGGCAGGATTCTGTTTTCAATGCTTTATGCCTTGTGCAAGATGGCGAAGACTTTGTTGCTGTTCATGACGGTGCCAGGCCTTTTGCTACACCGGATGTTTTTGCGCGTGTTTTTGAAGCGGCGCAAATTAGCGGAGCTGCCGTTGCCGGTGTACCGGTTAAGGATACTACCAAACTGATTGATGCTGAAGGCAACGTGATTACTACTTTGGAACGCAGCAAACTTAGGGCGATACAAACACCACAGATTTTTCGTACGCAGCTTCTAAAGCAGGCCTATGAAATGTTGCAGAAAGAAAAGATAGATGTCACTGACGATGCTGGTGCCGTTGAACTTTTAGGTAAGCCTGTTGTTGTTGCCGAAGGTTCTTATACGAATAATAAAATTACGACCCCGGATGACCTCGTCTGGGCCAAAGCTTTATTACACAAGGGAGAAGAAAATCTTGTGAACGAGGAAAGAAATCTTACAATGCGTGTGGGCAGCGGGTTTGATGTACATTGCCTTGTTGCGGAAAGAAAATTGATTTTATGTGGTGTCCATGTTCCTTACGAACTGGGCCTTGCAGGTCATTCCGATGCTGATGTAGCAGTTCATGCCTTAATGGATGCTATGCTTGGCGCTGTCGCTTTAGGCGATATCGGACAGCATTTTCCTGATACTGATGAAAAGTATAAAAATGCTGACAGTATGATTTTGCTGTGTCATGTAGCAAAATTACTGCAGGAAAAAGGCTGGCAGATTGGCAATGCGGATATCACCATTATTGCGCAAAAACCAAAGTTAGCTGCTTACCGCGAACAGATGCAAAGTAATCTGGCTGCCGTACTTCAGCTTGACAAGGAAGCAATCAACGTTAAAGCAACAACGACAGAACGTCTTGGTTTTACCGGCAGAGGCGAAGGTATAGCCGCACAGGCGGTGGTTACCGTTTGTAGGTTGCCGCAACAGTGACGTTTTTAGAAAGTATCGGCATAGACTTTGTGCTATAATTTAAACGATATAGTGTTTTATATATTTGGAGGTTTTGTTCATGGAAAAGGAAATAAGAGTAAGATTTGCACCAAGCCCTACCGGACCATTTCATATCGGTGGCGCACGTTCAGCTTTGTTTAACTGGCTTTTAGCCCGTAAAACCGGCGGAAAATTGATTTTAAGAATTGAAGATACAGACTTGGAACGTTCCAGCAGAGAGTCGGAGGAAAATATCAAGGCTGCTCTCAAATGGCTGGGAATGGATTGGGATGAAGGCGTTGATGTCGGCGGCGAATACGGTCCTTATCGTCAAACAGAACGTCTTGACTTGTACAGAAAATATACAGAACAACTTTTGGCCGAAGGCAAGGCTTACCATTGCTACTGCACCGACGAAGAATTGGAAGCTGAACGCCAGGCACTGGCTGCTCAGAGCCAAATGCCGCGTTATATGGGCAAGTGTAGAAATCTGACACCTGAACAGATTGCTGCTTTTGAAAAAGAAGGACGTAAACCGACCGTTCGTTTCAGAGTGCCGGCTGGACAGCAGATTGTCATTCATGACATGGTCCGCGGTGATGTTGTTTTTGATTCAGATGGTATCGGCGATTTCGTTATTGTTAAGTCTGATGGCATTCCTACCTACAATTATGCCGTAGTAATTGATGATGCTTTGATGCACATCACTCACGTTATCCGTGCGGAAGAGCATTTGTCCAATACGCCGCGCCAATCTCTGATTTATGATGCTTTGGGTTTTGAAAAGCCTATTTTCGGCCATATTTCACTTATCCTCGGCAAAGATCGTACTAAAATGAGTAAACGTCACGGTGCAACTTCTGTTGACCAATACAGAAAACTTGGTTATTGCCCTAAAGGTATCGTTAATTTCCTTGCACTTCTTGGCTGGGCGCCGAACAGCGAACAGGAGATTTTTACCACCGAAGAGTTGATACAAGCTTTTTCCATGGATCATGTTGCCAAGAATCCGGCTGTTTTTGACTTAGATAAATTAAACTGGATCAACCAGCATTATATGCGTCAGTTGGATGATGAGGCTTTCTTCGAAGCAGCGAAACCACAGATGATTGAAGCTGGGTTTATGACAGGCGAGGAAGATGGCGACAAACTGGCCTGGCTGGAAAAAGTTGTTTTGACCAGTAAGGAACATGTTTCTTATGCAGCTCAGATTCCAGAAGTAGTAGCTATGTATTTCCATGATGAATTTGCTTTCGAAAATGAAGAAGCGGCAGCTGTTTTGAACGAAGAAACAGTCCCAACGGTTATGAATATGCTTTTTGAGCTGCTCGGGCAGTTGGAAGCAGTTGACGCTGCAGGTATTAAAGCGACATTTAAAACAATTCAGAAAACTACCAAACTGGGTGGCAAGAGCGTTTATATGCCAATCCGTGTTGCGCTTACCGGTAATCAGCACGGGCCAGAATTGACTGAGATTATTCCTCTGCTTGGCCTGGAGCGTACTTTGAAACGCATTAAGGGCAGTCTGCAAAAAGCTGGGGTAACTCTCGCATAAAGGAGAAAACCAAGATGAGCATAAAAGTTTATAATACTTTGACCAGGCAAAAAGAAGAATTTGTGCCTATTGAACCAGGCAAAGCCAGCATTTATGTTTGCGGCGTAACCCCTTACAATCATCCGCATATCGGTAATGCGCGTCCTTTTGTTACCTGGGATGTTATTCACCGCTTTTTGGAACATGAAGGCTACGAAGTAACCCATGTGCAGAATTTTACAGATGTTGATGATAAGATAATTAACGCTGCTAATAAAGAAGGAGTAGCGTGGAGCGATATTTGCGGTCGTTATATAGACGCCTATTTTGAGGCTATCGACAAGCTCAATGTAAGAAGAGTTGATATTTATCCGCGTGTTTCCGACCATATGGCCGAAATTATCGCTATGGTTGAAAAATTAATAGAAAATGGTTTCGCCTATGAAGTTGAAGGCGATGTTTATTATCGTGTTGAAAAATTTGACCGTTATGGTGAGCTAAGCGGACGTAATCTTGATGACATGCTGGCTGGCGCACGTATTGACGTTGACGAACGCAAGGAAAATCCAATGGATTTCGCTCTTTGGAAAGCTGCTAAACCAGGGGAACCTTCCTGGACCAGCCCATGGGGAGAAGGCAGACCGGGCTGGCATATTGAGTGCTCTGTCATGAGTATGAAATATCTGGGCGAAAGCTTCGACTTCCATGGCGGCGGCAGTGATTTGATTTTCCCGCATCACGAAAATGAAATTGCTCAATCCGAAGGCTGCACAGGCAAGCATCCTTTTGTTAAATATTGGCTGCACAACGGCTTTATTACTGTTAACGAAGAAAAAATGTCGAAATCACTAGGTAATTTCTTCCTGGTAATTGATATTTTGGAACATTTCGAGCCGGAAACTCTGCGTTTCTTTATTCTTTCAACTCATTACAGAAGCCCGCTTGACTTCAGCGATGAACGTCTGAAAGAAGCTGAACGCAGCCTGACGAGACTAGCAACAGCACAGGAAAATTTGCGTACTTTAGAGCAAATTCCTGGTGTTGGGCCTACTGAAGAAAGTCTTGCTTTGCAAAATAAAATATCTGGGTTACGCACGGAATTCCTGGAAGCTATGAGAGATGATTTCAATACTGCTCTTGCAATCAGTCATATGTTTGCTTTGGGCCGCGAAATCAATACTTACTACCAGAATGTCGTTTCAACCAATAACAGACCTGATGGTAAGCTTGTTAATTTGATGAAGAAAGTTTTTGCTGAGATGTGCAGTATTATCGGTGTCCTGGAAAAAACAGCTGCAGCGGAAAGTGCGGACGCTGGCTTAGAGAATGCTTTGGTCGAAATGATGATCGGGCTTCGCCAGGAAGCTCGTCAAAACAAAAATTATGCACAAGCCGACGCTTTGCGGGATAAGCTTGCAGCAACCGGTATTATTTTGGAAGATACTCCGCAGGGAGTACGGTGGAAACGTCAGTGAAATTTGAACAATATCAGATGATACGAGCACATGCCCTTGCTGCATGTGCTGCAGAAGGCCTGGTTTTGCCGGAGCCTAAACAACTGAATCCAGTAATTCTTGCTTATGTAGGTGATGTTGTCTTTTCGCTTTACGTACGTTTGCGTCTTTTACCTACCTCAGGACAGGTACGCGTTATCCATGATCTGGGAGCAAAGATGGTTTCTGCAGTAATGCAGGCCAAAGCCATGGATGCCTTAGCTGAGGAGTTAAATGATGAGGAAGAGGCAATTGCCAGACGTGGCCGCAATACCAAGTCAACGGTACCAAAGAGTGCCAGCGTGCGCGAATATCGCCAAGGTACAGCTTTTGAAGCACTGGTTGGCTGGTTGTTTCTTGCAGAAAAAGAAGAACGCCTGGAAGAGATTCTGGAGCGTTCTTTCGAGATTATCAGAAGTGAAATAGACTCCAGGAGGCTTAGTTAAGATATGCAGGTAAAACTTTTGCGCTATACGCCGGAACCGGAAAAAACTGTCGCTATGAGTGCCAGATTGTGTTATTCACCGATCGGTGCCGCACAGCTGGAAGAGAAAATGACAGACGAACAGGCTGCTAAATTGGTTCGTAAGTTGGTTGAGATGGGACATTTTTCGACGCTTGAGCATGTTTCTTTTACTTTTGCCATTGAAGGTGTTTCCCGTGTTCTTACCCACCAACTGGTTCGTCATCGCATAGCTTCTTATTCTCAGCAATCACAGCGTTATGTGAAGGAACATGATTTTGAAACAATAATGCCTCTTTCCATAGCCGCAAGACCAGCGGAACGCGAAAAGTTTGAGAAACTTATGAGTGAAATCCGAAACCTCTATACAGAGTGGACCGAAATGGGCATTCCGGCGGAAGACGCTCGCTACATTCTGCCTAATGCGGCAGAAACCAAAATAGTAGTAACGATGAATGTAAGATCTTTATATAATTTTTTCAGCCTGCGCTGCTGCAGTCGCGCCCAGTGGGAAATCCGGGCTTTGGCTGATAAAATGCTGGCTGAAGTGAAGGAAGTAGCTCCTGTATTATTTGAAAAGGCAGGTCCTTCCTGTGTTACCGATGGAATTTGTACGGAAGGCGCAATGACCTGCGGCCGTTTAGCTGCTTTGCAGGCTAAAGCTGCGAAAGGATAGGAAGAAATATGTCAGAAGAATTGATAGCGGGACGAAATTCTGTTATTGAAGCGCTGCGCAGCGGCCGTTCCCTTAACAAATTATTCGTGCAGGATGGCATCAAAGGCGGCAGCATTGGTGAAATTATTGCTTTGGCCAAAGAGGCCGGAGTGCTTGTTGAATATGTAAAAATTGAAAAGCTGAACAATATGGCAGAAGGAATTCGCCATCAGGGTGTTGTTGGCATGGCGGCGCCTATCCGTTTTTATGATTTGGATGAGGTATTGGCAATAGCCGCAGAAAAGGGTGAAGCACCTTTTCTTGTCTTGCTTGATGAGCTTCAGGATCCGCAGAATGTCGGGGCAATTATTCGAACTGCTGATGCTGCCGGTGTTCATGGGGTGCTGATGCCAAAGCGTCGTAGCTGCCCTTTGAATGCAGTTGTAGCCAAGATATCGGCGGGAGCAATAGAATATGTTCCTGTAGTCAGCATTGGCAATATTTCACAGACCATAGATGAACTGAAGAAGAAAGGTTTGTGGGTCGTTGGTGCTGATATGG
>CAZCMY010000011.1:22625-24918 GCA_964500055.1 uncultured Acidaminococcales bacterium
CAGACCATAGATGAACTGAAGAAGAAAGGTTTGTGGGTCGTTGGTGCTGATATGGAGGGCGAGGCAGACTATTTTGCTGCTAATTTAAAAGGCCCTATAGTTCTGGTTATTGGCGCTGAGGGCAAAGGCCTTGGCAGGCTTGTCAAAGAAAATTGCGATCTTTTGGTGAAAATTCCTATGCGTGGCGGCGTTTCTTCTTTGAATGCCTCAGCTGCGGGCGCAATACTGCTTTTTGAAATTGTAAGGCAAAGAGCCGGTGAATAACGATGAAGGAATGGCTCTTAATCGATGGTTACAATGTAGTAAATAACTGGAAAGAGTTTAAGGCTGTCCGTGAAGAGAACCTGGAGCATGCGCGCGAAATGCTGCTGGCGGTTGCTGCCGAATATGCTGCTTTTAAGGGCCAGGAGGTTATCTTGGTCTTTGATGCGCAGGAAGTGCAGGGGTTGTCCAACGAAGAAAGTCGCGCGGGGGCCAGGATAGTATTTACCGCGGAGGGCGAAACTGCTGATTCCTGGATTGAACGTAGAACCTATGAATTAGTAAAAGAAGGTAATAAAGTATTTGTCGTAACCAGTGATTATGCCGAGCAGATAGTTATTTTAGGCGTTGGAGCTTATCGTATTTCGGCCAGAGAGTTTAACGAAGACTATCTGGCAGTAAAAAAACAAATAAATGAGCGCAATAGCAGGG
Organism: uncultured Acidaminococcales bacterium; assembly: GCA_964500055.1. Taxonomy (GTDB): domain Bacteria; phylum Bacillota; class Negativicutes; order Acidaminococcales; family Acidaminococcaceae; genus RZYP01. Next base: position 23,319 of record CAZCMY010000011.1, read on the forward strand.
AAGTTAAAGGTAAGGCACGCAATGAGGTAGGTAACAGGCTTAAGGACGATGTGCTGATTAAACTGGAACGCTTGCGCAGATAGAAACTAAGTCTTGATTGACTTGTAAAAAAAAACTATTGTATAATTAATTTCACGATTAACATAGCAGGCTTTCGAATATCCAATAAAAGAAAAAGGGAGGCTATGCTGTATGCGTTCAGGTGTAACGAATGATCCCTATCAGGCATTTGAAAATATGACCGATGAAGAGGTCGTCATGGCTGCGAAACAAGATGAGAATCTTTTGGCGCAGGAATATTTGCTTTATAAATATCGTAATTTCGTACGTGCCAAAGCAAGAAGCTATTTTTTAATTGGTGCTGAAAGAGAAGATATCATTCAGGAAGGCATGATAGGCCTTTTTAAAGCAATAAGAGATTTCCGTAGTGATAAGCTTTCTTCTTTTAGAGCTTTTGCAGAGCTTTGTGTGACCCGTCAGATAATTACGGCTATCAAAACAGCGACGCGACAGAAACACATACCTCTTAATTCTTATGTTTCCTTGAACAAGCCTATTTATGAAGAGGATTCTGACAGAACTTTGCTGGATGTCATTTCCGGGGCCAAGGTAGCAAATCCTGAAGAGATGGTAATCAGTCGTGAAGAGTTTCTGGATATAGAAAATAAGATGAACAACATTCTGAGTGATTTGGAATGGAAAGTTCTCATGAGTTATCTGGATGGGAAATCTTATCAGGAAATTGCGGTTGATCTTGATCGTCACATAAAGTCTATTGATAATGCTTTGCAGCGCGTTAAACGTAAGCTGGAAAAGTATCTCAGTTCCCGTGCTGAAGGTACAGATTTAAAAAATGTTTATTGTGGCTTGATGGCGATGGACCCTTCAGAGAGATTTGGCAGCCACCGCAAGAATGACAAATAATTTGATAGATATGTAACAGATTGTAACATCATTTAGATTTTTCTAAATGATGTTTTATTTTTTAAAGGAGTTTGTAAATGAGCGACGAATACTAAAAACATCTTAAGACGAGCAAACCTGTTTACGAAAAAACTAAGGAGGGCGAAGAACATGAGCCAGGTAGAGGATTTTGTAAAAGAGGTAGAAGGCCTGCAAGAGGCTGAAGGGAAAGTTTTGATTATTACAGGTAAGCCAGGAAGCGGTAAGAGCGGTGTTCTGCGTGAGGCGGCGGCCAAGAAAGCGTGGGACTACGTTGATTGCCGCTTATTAATTACTGAAGATTTTCTGGAACTTTTACCAGCATTGCGTCAGGAAAAGGCGGCCGAAATGATCGGTGAAATACTTGAAGGTTATAATTCCGAGGTAGTTTTGCTTGACAGGCTTCAGACGTTGTTCGTACCAGTTTTTCACATTGATGTTGCTGATTTATTACGTAAATTAGGCAAGAAATTTGTGTTAGTTGCGGCATGGCCTGGTTACTACGAAAATGGCTGTCTCTGTTATGATAAATTTGATGGGACAGAATCGATAAAAATTAATGCGGACGGTTTCAAAATTTGGAATATGGACTAGAACAGGGGTGTGCAATGGTTACCCAGGGAAGATTGGCAGTTCTCACAGGAGGCGGTGATTGCCC
>CAZCMY010000012.1:0-13271 GCA_964500055.1 uncultured Acidaminococcales bacterium
AAACGATACCGGAAACAACAGACATAGCAAGTCCCCAAATCAAAAGTTTACGGAATAATTTGCCTTTATCTTCATGGTCGCCTGCAGAAGCTATGCAAAGAGCGCCAAGAGTAGACAAAGGAGAAGTATCAACTAAGTGAGAACCTACGTTGATAGAAGAAATCATAGCAATAGCGTTGCCGCCAGTCATCTCTTTCAAACCAGGAACCATAGGCAGGAACATCGGCATAACAACACCAGAAGAACTGGAGTATGCAGAAATTACTGCTGGTACGAAGCTAACCCAGAAGGTAACAGTTGTTGGGCCAGATACAGAACCAATGATAGATACCAATGCGTTCAAACCGCCAGCTTGGTCCATGACGTCGATCAATACGGATACGCCGCAAACCATCATGATAACGCCCCAAGGCATTACTTTTACAGCAGCCTTGCTGTCACCGTAACCGGTAAGCATCAATACGATAGAAAGAACGAAGGAAATGGAACCAACGTTGGACAGCATGTTAGTGATAGTCTTAGGAAGAACACCTTTCATACCTGGTAAGCCAGGAACAACAACCAAAATAATCAGGATTGCAACCATAAGAAGGGTTGTAATCTGAGCTTTGGTGAATGGTTCCGGTTTTGGAGCCAATTCATCAATATCAAGTTCAGCACCTTTTTGTTTCATTATCCATGCCCAGCCGCCCATTACGAAGAAGCCGCCGATGTTAACGAAAGCCTGTGCTATTTCTGAGTTGAAATGAACTTTCCAAGCCAAGCTAGTCAAAGAGTCAGCTGGAATATTCAGTGCTGGAGCCATCTTTGCTATAAGTCCGTTAGAAATAATACCAGTAGGTGCAAACGGAGAGAATGCAGCGCCGTTAGCAGCACCAACTACAAGCAGGGTCATCAGGAACGCAGGCATATTAACGCGAGTTGCAATAGCCATAGCTACTGGAGCCATCAAGGCGCAGCCAGCGATGTTGCCAGGTCCGATAGTAGTAACAAAAGTCGTTAATACGAAAATAATAAGTGGAATAAGTGCGGTATTGCCTTTGCAGACACGTACTGAATAAGCCGTCAGCTTTTCCATAGTACCATTTGTTTGAGCCATACCGAACAAGAAAGTAACACCGGCCAAAATCATGAACAGGGAAAGCGGGAAGGCACCCATTACTTTAGCGCCTGTCAAACCGCCCCAAACACCACCAACGATAATTGCAAAACCTATACCCAGGAAACCTACGTTTAAATCTTCATTTACGCAACTGATTGCAACCAAAACGACAAGTGCAAGAATTGACATAAGAGCAGCTGTTGATATTGACATACTCATCATTCCTCCAAAATTAGGGTTGATTAATTACATGAAAACGAATTTTTTATTTTTGTTCTAAAGCAAACTTCAGATATTTATACACCGTAGATTAGTACACATACGCTGTTCAGCCTCTCCGGCTAAGATGTATGTAAGGCAGAGGCCGAGCAGCAATATCGTTGTATTATTATTCTTTTGTCAAAGGTGATTAAGAAAGAATGTCTTACGTAAGACTATTGAGTGCCTCAGTTTAATGCCAATCAGTCTTGACGTAAAACAGCCATAAAAAAATCTCCACCCTTTACTTAATAAAACTTAAAATTTAAATACATGCAGATTAAGAGCCAGAACAAGACCACCGGCTACAACAGGTACAATCCTAAATAGGTTGTACACAAAAACTGCGAATAATTAACCGATATCACCGGTATAACCGTTGGTTTTGTCACTCAAGGTATTTCTATACAATATGCGTATAAATCTTCTTAATGCAAGGAAGATTACATAAAAATAGCCTGCAAAGATTACTCTTTGCAGGCTACTTCCTTCTTTAAATAAGTCTTGAATTCAGAAATAAATTTCTAGAATCCGAGAACACCAAAGAATACATAGCATACTATGCCTGCTACGATAGACATAGCAAGTCCCCAAATCAAAAGTTTGCGGAACAATTTGCCTTTGTCTTCATGATCGCCAGCAGAGGCAATGCAGAGAGCACCGAGAGTGGATAACGGGGAAGTATCTACCAAGTGAGCACCAATGTTGATAGAAGAAATCATGGCAATAGCATTACCGCCAGTAATTTCTTTCAAACCAGGAACCATAGGCAGGAACATCGGCATAACAACACCAGAAGAACTGGAGTATGCAGAAATTACTGCTGGTACGAAGCTAACCCAGAAGGTAACAGTTGTTGGGCCAGATACAGAACCAATGATAGATACCAATGCGTTCAAACCGCCAGCTTGGTCCATGACGTCGATCAATACGGATACGCCGCAAACCATCATGATAACGCCCCAAGGCATTACTTTTACAGCAGCCTTGCTGTCACCGTAACCGGTAAGCATCAATACGATAGAAAGAACGAAGGAAATGGAACCAACGTTGGACAGCATGTTAGTGATAGTCTTAGGAAGAACACCTTTCATACCTGGTAAGCCAGGAACAACAACCAAAATAATCAGGATTGCAACCATAAGAAGGGTTGTAATCTGAGCTTTGGTGAATGGTTCCGGTTTTGGAGCCAATTCATCAATGTCAAGTTCAGCGCCTTTTTGAGCTTTCATCCAAGCCCAGCCGCCCATTACAAAGAAACCGCCGATATTGACGAATCCTTGTGCAACTTCAGAGTTGAAATGAATCTTCCAAGCTAAGTTATTCAAAGAGTCAGCAGGAATATTCAATGCTGGTGCCATTTTAGCAATGATACCATTGGAAATGATACCGGTTGGTGCAAACGGAGAGAATGCAGCGCCGTTAGCAGCACCAACAACAAGCAGAGTCATCAGGAACGCAGGCATACCAACGCGAGTTGCAATAGCCATGGCTACAGGAGCCATCAAAGCGCAACCAGCGATGTTGCCAGGTCCGATAGTTGTAACGAAAGTAGTCAAAACGAAAATGATCAATGGAATAAGTGCAGTGTTACCTTTGCAGACACGTACAGAGTACGCGGTCAGTTTTTCCATTGTGCCGTTGGTCTGAGCCATACCGAACAAGAAAGTTACGCCGGCCAAGATCATGAACAGGGACAAAGGGAAAGAACCCATTACTTTAGCGCCGGTCATACCGCCCCAAACGCCACCTACGATTATTGCGAAGCCAATACCCAAGAAACCTACGTTTAAATCATCGTTTACACAACTAATAGCAACCAGAACCACAAGTGCGACGATAGACATTATAGCGGCAGTTGAAATAGCCATACTCATCATCCTCCTAAATTTGAGATCGTTGTGATGCACCATAAAACAGAACATTGTCTTTCACTAAAGTCCAGATGATTATCTGCGATTCTCACTCGTACACCATACAACCAATCAGGTTGTACGACGTATGATTAGGTAGAAGCCCGTAGGCAATACCGTAGTGACATTATTCATTTGTCGTGACGATGATTCAACACCGTCTTGCGGATATTATCAGGGGTCACAAGAATCCCTGATAATCATATCCGTAAAACATACATCCTTAAAGATTAATCCTCATCCTCGGAACCAGGAAAGGTTTTTTTCAGTGCAATAGTTGCACCGATAAAGACTAATATTACTGCGAACATTGTAGGCAGTGAAATAGCCATAAGGGTAAGAGCTTGTACTGTAGGGCTACTAGTCATAATTCACATACCTCCTTAAATTTTAGAAAGAGCTGGGATAAGAGCAAGAACAAGGCCACCTGCTACAACAGATGCAACCTGACCTGCTACGTTAACACCGATAGCATGTTGGATAATAAAGTTGGTAGGATCTTCTTTAAGAGCCATTTTTGCGATAACACGGCCGGACATTGGGAATGCGGAAATACCGCAAGCGCCGATCATCGGATTGATCTTAGTAGTGCTGAACATGTTCAGCAATTTTGCGAACAATACACCACCAACAGTATCAAATACGAATGCTACTGCGCCCAAAGCCATGATCAAAAGAACTTGGTAGTTCAGGAATCTTTCAGCAGTCATAGTACCACCGATGGTAATACCAAGAACTAGGGTAACCAAGTTAGCCAGTTCGTGTTCTGCACAGCTGGAAAGGTTCTCTACGCAACCAGCTTCTTTAAGAATGTTACCAAACATCAAGGAACCGATCAAAGCAACGGAGATAGGAGCAACGATACCAGCAATAAGAACGATCATGATTGGGAACAAGAATTTGCAGGTTTGAGAAATTGGTTCTTCGCCTTCAAAACCCATTCTGATTTGACGTTCATGTTGAGTAGTGCAAGCTTTGATAACAGGTGGTTGGATAACTGGAACCAAGGACATGTAGCAGTAAGCTGCAACAGATAGAGGTCCAAGTAATTCAACTGCGAAACGGCTAGCTACATAAATGGTAGTAGGACCGTCAGCTGCACCGATGATACCGATGGAGCAAGCATGTGGGAAAGAGAAGCCCAAGAATGTTGCAGCAACAGCAGTTGCGAAAATACCGAATTGGGCAGCAGCTGCGAACAACATAACGGACGGACGGCGAATCAATGGTGCGAAATCGCACATTGCGCCGATAGCAACGAAGATAAGTACTGGGAACAGTTCGTTACCGATACCGGCATTATAAAGGACGATCAAGAATCCTTCTTCGCCAGGAACATTGGATACTGCGGAAGAGTGCGGGATATTAGCAAGAACAGCGCCAAATCCGATTGGAAGAAGTAAGGCAGGTTCATAGTCATATTGTACAGCTAACCAGATCAAAACTGCGCCTATAATCCACATAATTACATGTGAAAAAGTAAGGCCGATAAAGCCCATGAGCAATTCATCCAGCCATGGGTATTGCATAAGTAATGCTTCCATGTATTAGACCTCCAATTTATTAATGTTAAAACAATAATGAAATAAGACTGTTTAGAGATGGATATTACTCAAAAATCAAGCAATTAGCCAATAATAGCCATGATTTGGCCAGGTTTTACGCTTTCGCCAACAGATACGTTAATGGATTTTACAACGCCTGCAACTGGGGAAGCCATTTCATTTTGCATTTTCATAGCTTCAAGCATGATGATTACATCACCTTTTTTAACTGTTTGGCCTTCTTTAGCAACGATCTTGCTAACAGAACCTGGCATTGGAGCAGTCATAGTTGTATCGCCTGCTGCTGCTACTGGAGCTGCTTTTGGAGCTTCTGCTACTGGAGCTGGAGCTGCTGCTACTGGAGCTGCAGCTGCTGCTACTGGAGCTGCTGCTGCTACTGGAGCTGCTGCTACTGGAGCTGCTACTGCAACTACGCCTTCTTCTGCAACCTCAACATTGTAAGCAACACCATTAACATTAACCTTGAATTTTCTCATTTTTTTTCCTCCCTTTCACTTATGAAAAAAGTTATATATCCGTGCAACTCTCCTAACTACTCGCCAAAGCAAGCAGTTAAAAGATTGCGAACGAATCAAAATAATGATTTAACCAACTGTCAAGCTTAGAAACAAGCTTTTCTAGCATCCATCAGGTCATTGCGACCAGAAATAGCCCAAAGATTGTTTGCACGTTTAATCCGTACAACTGGCACACCACCACCGGCATGTTTGATTGCAGCAGTGATTGCAGCGATCATTTCAGCGTCGTCAGCCATAACAGCATAAACGCCAGCAGTAATAGCCGCGATAACTTCTGGTTGTACACCAGTTGCTGCAGGTGCTGCTACAGGAGTAGCAACAACTTTCTCTTCTGCCACAGTCTCAGTCTTATTTCCGCCGCCAAACAAGGAACCGAAGAATCCCATGATTATTTCCCCTTTCTATGTCTTATAGCGGAATATTACCGTGTCTCTTAGCAGGACGAGACTCACGTTTGGATTCCAGCATATGCAATGCGTTGATGATTACTGGACGGCTATCTTTAGGTTGGATAACCATGTCAACCATACCGCGGATTGCTGCTTGGTAAGGAGTTGCAAAGTTTTCAATGTATTCCTCAGTTTTAGCTTTAACGTCAGGATCATTTTTGAAGATTACGTTAGCAGCGCCTGCAGGTCCCATAACTGCGATTTCAGCAGTAGGCCATGCAATAACTTGGTCTGCACCAAGATCTTGAGAGCACATTGCGAGGTAAGATCCGCCGTAAGCTTTACGAGTTACCAAAGTAATCTTTGGAACTGTAGCTTCGGAGTATGCATACAGCATTTTTGCGCCGTGACGAATGATGCCGCCGTACTCTTGGTTAGTACCAGGCAGGAAGCCAGGAACGTCAACAAGGTTAAGCAAAGGAATGTTGAAAGCGTCGCAGAAACGAATGAAACGAGCGGATTTATCAGATGCGTTGATATCCAGGCAGCCAGCCATTACTTTTGGTTGGTTAGCAATGATACCTACGGTTTGTCCGTCCATACGTGCGAAGCAAGTGATAATATTTTGTGCCCAATATTGTTGGGATTCATAGAATTCGCCATTATCAACGATGCTCTTAATAACATCTTTCATGTCATAAGCCATGTTGGAGTTGTCAGGAAGCAAAGTGTTAAGAGCTGCATCTTCTCTGCACGGATCATCACCAGTTTCAACGATAGGAGCACTTTCCATATTGTTGGAAGGTAAGAAACCGAGCAAATAGCGGATTTGTTTCAAGCAATCTTCATCGCTTTCAGCTGCGAAATGAGCAACACCAGAAGTGGTATTGTGGGTCATTGCACCACCGAGGTCTTCTTGAGTAACTTCTTCACCAGTAACAGACTTAACAACTGCTGGTCCGGTAATGAACATTTTGGAAGTGTTCTTTACCATGTAGATGAAGTCAGTCAAAGCTGGAGAATAAACAGCGCCGCCAGCAGATGGTCCCATGATTGCGGAAATCTGAGGAACTACACCGGAAGCAATAGTGTTTTCGAAGAAGATTTTGCCGTAACCAGCAAGAGCATCAATAGCTTCTTGGATACGAGCGCCGCCGGAATCGTTCATACCAACGAGTGGAGCACCCATTTTCAGTGCCAAGCGTTGTACTTTTACGATTTTAGCTGCATGCATTTCGCCAAGGGAGCCACCTTCAACGGTGAAGTCTTGAGCGAATACATAAACCAAACGGCCATCAACTGTACCGTAGCCAGTAGTTACGCCTTCACCAGGGAGTTCTTTTTTCTCCATACCAAAGTTTGTGCAACGATGTGCAACGAAGCGATCGAGTTCAACAAAGCTGCCTTCATCAAGAAGCAATGCGATTCTTTCGCGAGCAGTTAATTTGCCGCCTTCGTGTTGTTTAGCAACACGTTTTGGGCCGCCGGCCGCAATAATCTTTTCTGATTTTGCAAGCATTTTCTCAATTTTAGCTTGAGTAGACAAATTATTACACCTCCATCTAAATTGGGTCGAACTAGTTTATTTACACCACACATTGTGGGTGTAGACAATTGCGATGTCTCTCTTGAGACAATTGGGCAAGCACTCTACTAATTATTTGTGAGGAGCGCAGAGTTCGAGAAGAATGCCAACAGATTTAGGATGAACAAAAGCGATGTCCATTCCGCCAGCACCACCACGAGGTGCCTTATCAATCATAGCTGCGCCTCTTTCTTGTACATCAGCGATAGCAGCATTGATATCGTCAACGCGTACTGCTACGTGTTGGATGCCTTGGCCGTTTTTCTCAATGTACTTAGCGATTGGGCTTTCTGGAGAGGTTGCAACCAAAAGTTCGAATAAAGTTTCGCCGCATGGAATGAAAACAGTTTTAACTTTTTGTTCTTCAACTGTTTCTTCGCCAGTGCAAGTCAGGCCAAGAACCTCAGTGTAGAATTTTTTGGAAACATCCAAATCTTTGCAGGCAATACCAATGTGATCAACACAGATACATTTGAACATGAAAATCTCCTCCTTGAAATGTAATACTATTTAATAATGTCACTTAAGGACACTATCAACAATTTTATCTACTACCGAATACGGATCAACCTCACGATTTTGCAATTTGGTTACTGTATTTGCAAATTCATCGGTAGCAACAACCTTAGCATCAACATAACGGCTTATACGATCATTGACCATAGCCGTAACTTCAGATTTTATACGGTTCGCACGAATCTTCTCAATCTTACCGGTCTGGAACAGGAATTTCTTGTGTTCTTCAATAGAATCAACTACTTCAGTAATTCCTTCATCCTTACTGGCTACAGTGCGATTGATAGGTGGTCGCCACTCAACACTCTCCTGGTTTAATTCCAGCATCATTTCGATTTCGATATTCAGTTTATCAACGCCTTCGCGGTCGGCTTTGTTGATAGTAAAGAGATCACCGATTTCAAGAATACCAGCTTTAATAGCTTGGATATCGTCACCGAGACCTGGAACAACGACAACCATTGTTGTATCGGCAGTTTTGACAATATCTACTTCTGACTGTCCTACCCCTACAGTTTCAACGATTATAACATCAATGCCATAAGCATCCATTAATTTTACTGCATCGCCTGATTTTTGAGACAGGCCGCCTAAGCTTCCGCGTGTAGCCATACTGCGTACGAAGATACCCTCGTCAGCAATTAGGTCCATCATTCTGATACGATCGCCAAGAATTGCTCCGCCAGAGTAAGGACTGGTCGGGTCAATAGCAACAATACCTACGGTTTTGCCACGCTTACGGTATTCTTTGGCCAATTTATCTGTTAGTGTACTTTTACCAGCACCAGGTGGTCCAGTAATACCAATGACGTAAGCATTACCTGTATGAGGGTAAATCTGTGTCATAATACTGACAGCTTCATCATATTCATTTTCCACAGCCGTAATAGCCTTAGATAATGCCAAACGGGAGTGATTTAGTACGCCTTCAACAATATTCAAATGAGTACACCGCCTTGTTGAGGTTTTAGAATAATCATAGGAGATAGCCGGGTTTAGCCCGGCTATCTGATTTTAAATAACCTCTTATTTTACGTTAGCGTTGATGTAGTCAACGATTGCGCTGGTCGGAGTTCCCGGAGTGAATACTTCAGCGATACCTGCAGCTTTAAGGCCAGGGATATCAGAATCAGGAATAACACCGCCGCCGATAGTCAATACATCGGTCATGCCTTTTGCTTTCAATAATTCTACAATCTTAGGGAACAAAGTGTTGTGAGCGCCTGAGAGCAAGCTCAAAGCAACAACATTTACGTCCTCTTGTAATGCGGATTCAGCGATTTGTTCCGGAGTCAAACGAATACCGGTGTAAATTACTTCGAATCCAGCATCGCGCAGTGCGCGAGCAACAACTTTAGCACCACGGTCATGTCCATCAAGACCTGGTTTTGCTACTAAAACTCTAATACGTTTATCCATTATTTTCCCTCCCTAAATTGTTTCGCTTACAGTGCTACGTGGGATTTGTATTCGCCGAATACTTCCCTCATAACGCCGCAGATTTCGCCTTCAGTTGCGTATGCATGAACAGCTTCGAGAATTAAAGGCATCAGGTTGACGGAATCGTCAGCGCAAGCTGCTTTTAATGCTGCCAAAGTTGCTTCAACTTTAGCATTATCGCGTTTTGCTTTCAATGCAGCAATTTTCTTAGCTTGCAATTCGCCAACAGAACCGTCTACGCGAAGCAAGTTTTTCGGAGCTTCTTCTTCTTGTTGGAATTTATTTACGCCAACAATAATTTTGTTGCCTTTTTCGATGTCCATTTGCCATTTGTAAGCGGAATCTTGAATTTCTTTTTGGATGTAGCCTTTAGCGATTGCTTCAGGAGCGCCACCAATTTCATCAATTTTCTTAATGTAGTCCCAAGCTTCAGCTTCGATTTTGTTGGTCAAAGCTTCTACATAGTAGGAACCGCCCAATGGATCAACTGTATCAGCCAAGCCGCTTTCGTAAGCAACGATTTGTTGGGTACGAAGTGCTATAGTTACGGATTCAGTAGTCGGCAAAGCAAGTGCTTCGTCTTTGGAGTTAGTGTGCAAGGATTGAGTACCGCCCATTACAGCAGCAGCAGTTTGCAGAGCAACACGAACGATATTGTTGTTTGGTTGTTGAGCAGTCAACATGGAACCTGCAGTTTGGGTATGTACGCGAAGCATTTGGGATTTAGCTTTTTTAGCGCCAAATCTTTCTTTCATAACTTTAGCCCATACACGACGGGAAGCGCGGAATTTAGCAACTTCTTCGAGTACGTTGTTGTGTGCATTCCAGAAGAAGGACAGACGGCCTGCGAAAGCATCAACGTCCATACCAGCTTTGATAGCAGCTTCTACATAAGCGATACCATCAGCGATAGTGAATGCGATTTCTTGGGAAGCGGTGGAACCAGCTTCACGGATATGGTAACCAGAGATGGAAATTGTATTCCACAATGGAACGTTTTTAGCGCAATATTCGAAAATATTGGTGATCAAACGCATAGATGGTTTTGGAGGGAAAATGTAAGTACCACGAGCAGCATATTCTTTCAGAATATCGTTTTGGATGGTACCACGAAGTTTATCAGCGGATACGCCTTGTTTTTCAGCAACAGCGATGTACATGCAAAGCAGTACAGATGCTGGAGCATTGATAGTCATAGAAGTGGAAACTTTGGAAAGATCGATTTGATCGAAAAGAATTTCCATGTCAGCGAGGGAGTCGATAGCTACGCCAACTTTACCAACTTCACCTTCAGCCATAGCATCGGTGGAATCGTAACCGATTTGGGTTGGTAAGTCAAATGCGCAGGAAAGACCGCTGCCGCCGTTAGCTAACAGGTAGCGATAACGTTTGTTGGATTCTTCAGCAGTAGAGAAACCAGCATACATACGCATGGTCCAGAAACGACCGCGATACATAGTAGGTTGTACCCCACGAGTAAACGGATATTCTCCTGGGAATCCAAGGTCTTTTTCATAGTCGAACCCTTCTACATCAAGAGGGGTGTAGAGCCTGCTTGGCTCAAGGTTTGCGCGCTCTGGGTTTTTGTCTAATTTTGCTACTACACCTGCAGTATAAGCTTCAAACCCGGCTTTTAGTGTTTCATTTGCCATTCTCAAATCCTCCTTAAAATTTTACTTTTCATATTTTGGTTTGGACGAACCATCATATGGAATGAGAGTTCCCGCCTTACGACGAGATTTATGAGAAGCCCTGAGGCTTTCTCTGTGATATTATACCATCGCCTAAGCGATTTTTAAGACGTGCCGCCGCGACCACCACGCCGGCACGCCGTTAAAACAAATCTAAAATTATTTCTCCATTGTACCGGTTTTTACAAAGCGATCATGGAAGGACAGTGCTTCGGAAAGGATGTGTGGAGTTTGGCTGTTGCCGCATTCTTTGCAAGCTCTTTCGAAGTAATCTGTAAGAATAGGTTGGTATTTAGGGTTAGCAACCTTATCAATGATGACAAGAGCACGTTCTTTCGGGGAAAGACCACGAAGGTCAGCTACACCGCGTTCAGAAACGATAACATCAACGTCATGTTCAGTATGGTCAACATGGGAGCAGAAAGGAACTACAGAAGAAATTGCTCCGCCTTTGGCCAGGGAAGTTGTGAAGAATACGGTCAGGAAGCCGTTACGAGCATAGTCGCCGGAACCGCCGATACCGTTCATGATTTTTGTGCCAGCAATATGAGTGGAGTTAACATTACCATAGATATCAACTTCAATAGCAGTGTTCATAGCAATAACACCGATACGACGAGCTAATTCAGGGCTGTTAGCAACTTCTTGCGGACGAAGAATGAGGTATTTTTTGTAATTTTCAACATTGTCATAGAATTTCTTGAGGCATTCCGGTGATGGGCTCAGAGCAGTACCGGAGCAAACGCGGAGTTTGCCAGCATCAATAAGGTCGAACATACCGTCTTGGACAACTTCAGTGAAAACGGTAAGGTCTTCGAAGTCAGAGTTTACTAAGCCGTTGATTACAGCATTTGCAACGGAACCAACGCCGGATTGCAATGGAAGAAGGTTCTTTGGCAGACGGCCTTCAGCGACTTCTTCTTTGAAGAAAGCAACCAGGTTTGCACCCATTGCTTTAGCTTCGTCATCGATTTCGCCAAAAGGACGTACTTTATCAGTAATATCGCAAGGAACTACAGCTGCAACTTTGCTCAAATCACAAGGAATATAAGGAGTGCCAATGCGATCTTCTGGTTTAACAAGTGGAATTGGTTGACGATTCGGAGGATCCATTGGAACATAGGAATCATGCATACCTTCCAAAGCTACTGGTTGGGTAACGTTTACTTCGATGATAACTTGTTTAGCACTTTGTACCCAAGAAGATGAGTTGCCCATGGAAGTAGTAGGAACGATACCGATTTGGCCATTGCCAAGATCTTTAATGATACATGCTTCGATGATAGCGATATCAACATCATGACGGCCATACATGAAGCCGTAACGTGCCATTTGAGCAACATGGCTCAAATGAAGATCGGTGTATTTTACACTGCCGTTGTTGATTGCTTTACGCAAATCATTGTTTGTTTGGTAAGGCAGACGTCTAGCAACAACGCCAGCATTAGTCAAAGCTGAGTCGATTTCTGGGCCTACAGAAGCGCCAGTCCAGAGGTTGATTTTGAGAGGATCTGTTTTTGCCCTTTCAGCCAAAGCAAGAGGAACTGCTTTAGGATAGCCGGATGGTGTAAATCCGCTAACGCCTATGTTCATTCCGTCTTTGATGAGTGCAGCAGCTGCTTCAGCAGTAGTAACCTTAGCCATAGCTGCTTCGCAGTGCACGCGGGATTTAATGTCAATCATGTTTACCTTCCTCCTTAATAATTGTGAAAATCTGGCTTTTAGCCTGCAAGTTTATTTTCCTTGCTAGTAAAAATTCACTTACTATTAACTAAAAAGTTCTGTAAAATGCTTGATTTCTTAGTTAAGAATAAGATTTTACCCATAAAAAAAGACACCCAGGAGTTTTGCCCATTCTTATCAATCCATATATTAAATCAATATTAATAACAAAACACAGCCAAGTGTAAGCTCACTGTCTTCCAGTTCGGTAAGAACCGGATTGCGAACCACATCAGAGAAATTGCAAACTTTCAACCGAGAGCTTGGCCCTTGCTTGTCTGTCCGCCTCAATGCCAATGTTTTCAATATATATCGTCTGCCAAACAATCAGACTATGACCTTTTTAACCTACAGCAATTATGATTCGACGCTTTTGAAAAAAACCCTTCTTTTTTTCAAAAAATAAGAAAATTCAACTTAACGTTTTAATAATCCCCCTCGGATATAATATCCAGAAAGAGGACTGCCCAAGCATTTATCATTAAGGCATACGTCCATGATTTTCACTCATTCGTCAGAAGCCTTTTACTACAGAATACTCTAACATACTAGCAGTTAAACTGTAAACTTGC
>CAZCMY010000012.1:13371-23384 GCA_964500055.1 uncultured Acidaminococcales bacterium
GAAGCCTTTTACTACAGAATACTCTAACATACTAGCAGTTAAACTGTAAACTTGCAAGCGTTTTCTTTACACTTTACACAAAATCTCCATATCGAAGTGCCGATATGGAGGTTTTGTAAATTGTATTTTTTTATTAATTTCTTTTTTGCTGATTATACTTCGTATGCAGTAAGTGATGGGCTTTTTCACCTAAAGGTTTGCCAAGCCAAGTAGAATATAATTCGATAATTTCAGGATTTTCATGTGACTTGCGCAGCGAACAGGCTTCATCGCAGGTAAACAGAGCCTCTCTCCTTGCTCTACGTACATCGGCATCCACAGGAACAGGTTGACCGCCACCGCCTATACAGCCGCCAGGACAAGCCATTACTTCAATAAACTTGTACTCTGCTTCTCCCTTTTTTACTTTTTCCATCATGGCCTTAGCCGCTTTCAACGTATGTACTACAGCAACTTTAACTTCAGCATCGCCTATCTTTAAAGTCGCCTCACGTACTGTTTCCATGCCGCGCACTGCCTTGTATTCTATTTGTGTAAGGTTCTGACCTGTAACAACGTCAGCTACCGTTCTAAGCGCTGCTTCCATTACTCCGCCGGTAGTTCCGAAGATAACGCCGGCGCCAGTAGATTTGCCCAAAGGAGAATCAAAATTTTCCTCTGGCAAAGCAGCAAAATCAAGACCAAATTCACGAATCATCCTGCCAAGCTCCCTGGTCGTCAATACAATATCAACATCCTGGTAGCCTGAAGAGTTCATCTCTGGCCTTACCGCTTCTGCTTTTTTTGCTGTACAAGGCATGATCGATACTGAAACTATATCTTTCGCGTCAATGCCGGCACGTTCAGCGTAATAGGTCTTGGCCATAGCACCAAACATTTGCTGCGGAGACTTCGCTGTAGACAGATGCGGCAAAAGTTCCGGGTATTTAAGTTCAATCATATTGACCCAGCCTGGACTGCAGGAAGTAATCATAGGGAGAACACCACCGTTAGTCAGACGGTCGATGAATTCATGACCTTCTTCCATTATAGTAAGGTCGGCTGAAAAGTTAGTGTCAAAAACTTTATCAAAGCCTAACCGGCGCAAGGCCGCAACCATTTTGCCTGTTACAATTTTCCCCACCGGAATGCCAAGTTCTTCACCTAGAGCAACACGTACCGAAGGTGCTGTCTGCACCACGACATGTTTCGATTTATCAGCTAAAGCTGCCCAGGCTTTGTCGGTATCATCTTTTTCCACAATTGCCGCGGTCGGGCAGACACTGGCGCACTGTCCGCAATAAGTACAGGCCACTTTTTCCAGCCCTTGTTCAAAAGCTGTAGAAACAATTGTATGGAAACCACGTCCCGCAAAGCTATAAACATCCATGCCCTGGATTTCAGAGCAAGCACGAATACAGCGGCCGCAAAGAATGCATTTTTCCTGATCACGTACCAGCGATGGGTTACCGGCATCAATCGTATGTGCTTTCATTTCACCGCCGGCAAATCTGATTTTTCTCACACCAAGCTCGGCAGCAATAGTTTGCAGCTCACAATCCATGCTCTTCTGGCAGGACAAACAATCTTTAGGATGATTGGCCAATAGAAGTTCTACAACTAGTTTTCTCGCTTCACGTACCTTTGGTGTGTTGGTTTCAACTACCATACCTTCAGCAACCGGATATACACATGAAGCAACGAGGCTTCTCGCACCGGAAGCTTCAACAACACAAAGACGGCAGGCGCCTTCATGAGAAAGTTCCGGATGATAGCAGAGTGTCGGAATATAAATACCAGCGGCTCGAGCAGCTTCAAGAACCGTAGAAGTTTTCTTTGTCTGGACAGTTTGTCCGTTAATAGTCAGCGTTACCATATCCATTTTATCCACGTCTCCTCCTAGCCTTTCGTAATCGCCTTGAATGGGCAGACAGACATACAGGCACCGCATTTTATACAGATAGCCTGATCAATCACATGCTGTTGTTTTAAGCTGCCGCTGATAGCCTTGACCGGGCAGGTTTTGGCGCAAAGGCCGCAGCCCTTACATTTATCAGTAATAGTATAAACAGCCATTTTTTCACACACGCCGGCTGGGCAACGTTTTTCTTTGATATGGGCTTCATATTCATTGCGGAAATATTTCAAAGTACTAAGAACCGGATTTGGAGCAGTTTGTCCTAAACCGCACAAAGCTGTTTCCTTGATATTCTTAGCCATATTTTCCAACAATTCAATATCGCCTTCACGACCCTGGCCTTCGGTGATACGCGTCAGAATTTCCAGCATTCTTTTTGTTCCTTCGCGGCAAGGTGTGCATTTTCCACAGGATTCAGACTGCGTAAAGTTCAGGAAGAATTTAGCAACATCGACCATACAGGTGTCTTCATCCATGACAACAAGGCCACCTGAACCCATCATTGCACCCACAGCAGTCAAAGAATCATAGTCAATCGGCAAATCCAGCAGTTCTTCCGGCAAACAGCCGCCAGACGGCCCGCCGATCTGGACAGCCTTGAACTTCTTGCCATTATTGATACCGCCGCCGATATCATAAATAATTTCCCGCATCGTTATACCCATTGGCACTTCTGCCAAACCAGTATTGTTGATTTTACCGGTAAGAGCAAAAACCTTCGTGCCTTTGGACTTTTCTGTACCAAACTGGCAATACCAATCCGCACCGTTAACAAGAATCAAAGGAACATTGGCAAATGTTTCTACGTTATTAATATTGGTTGGTTTTCCCCAAAGACCTGAAACTGCCGGGAATGGCGGTCGTGGACGCGGCATTCCTCTTTTGCCTTCAATAGATGCCATGAGCGCAGTTTCTTCACCGCAAACAAAAGCACCGGCACCTTCCTTGATATGAATCTGGAAGTTAAACCCGGAATTGAAGATATTCTCGCCCAACAAGCCCATCGCTTCGGCTTGTTCTATTGCTACGCGCAAACGTTTGATAGCAAGAGGATATTCTGCGCGCACGTAGATATAACCCTCATCAGAGCCAATTGCATAACCACAGATTGCCATACCTTCCAGTATTTTATGAGGATCTCCCTCCAAAACACTGCGATCCATAAAGGCACCTGGGTCGCCTTCATCTGCATTACAAATAACATATTTTTTGTCATTTACTGACTGTTTGGCAAAGCCCCACTTCATGCCGGTTGGGAAGCCACCGCCTCCACGGCCTCTTAGTCCGGACTTTTTGACTTCCGCAACAACCTCATCAGGTGTCATCAAAGTAAGAGCCTTACCTAAGCCCTCGTAACCGCCGACGGCTATATACTCTTCGATTTGTTCAGGATTGATGCTGCCGCAATGTGCCAGGACCAAGCGGTGCTGCTTCTTGTAAAAGTTAATGTCCGAATAATTCGGTATCATCTCCTGCGTCATTGGTTCATGA
The DNA here is from genome assembly GCA_964500055.1 of uncultured Acidaminococcales bacterium. Lineage (GTDB taxonomy): Bacteria > Bacillota > Negativicutes > Acidaminococcales > Acidaminococcaceae > RZYP01. The sequence continues at coordinate 16,760 of CAZCMY010000012.1, forward strand.
TACAAAAGACGCTCTACCAGGCGGCCTTTTAAGAGATGGGATTCTACTATTTCCGGTACATCGTCCACTGTCACACGAGAATAAAAAGTTCCCTCAGGATATACTATTACCAGAGGGCCGTATTCGCAAAAACCATGACAGCCCGTTTCAACAACCATTACCTCATCAGCAAGTCCTTTAGCCTTTATTTCTTTCTGAAAAGCCAGTTCTACTTCTTTAGACCCTGCTGATTTGCAGCCAGTACCTGCGCAGATAAGGACGTGCGCTCTAATATGTTGCATATTATTTTCCTCCCGTTATAGGTCTTTATTGGTATTTTCAGCCTTCCTGCTCGATTTTGCCGACAACCAGGTCTTCTATAATCCGACCATTAACAACGTGGTCTGCGATAATCCTTTTTACGTCTGCAGGTTTCACATTACCATAAGTAATACGTGGTTCATTAGGGCGAATAACGTCTAGCAATACTTCTTTTTCACACATACCGATACAGCCAGTTTGCTGCACCTGAACATCATTTAACTTTCTTACCGCCAGTTCATCCAGTACAGCCGACATTACTTCACGCGCACCAGCAGCGATACCGCAAGTCCCCATGCCGATAATTATTTTAGTTCCCTGGTTTTGTCTGACTTTAATATCACTTTTTAACTTTTCACGCAAAGCTTTTAAATCTTCCAATGTTTTCATTCCGTAGCCTCCTGCTCATTTCTGACTTTACTTATCTCTTGCTTCAGATAGGCATCCAGCCAAAGATATACTTCCGGAAAACTGAAATCGATCTCCTCGCCAAGTATTTCCTTTACAGCCAGAGAGTCAAACTCAAAACAATTCTTACCATATCTGTATCTGACAATAAATTGTAAATCCGGATTAGTGACCAGAATCACCCTTATGGTAGCCGCCAAATCGCCCAAAGGCGGTCTGTCAAGATGCTCACGCAAAAAAGCAGCTTCAATAGTAGTACCTACATCTATCTTAGATCTGATTGTCAGATGGCCACCACTCTGCTCAGTCGACATGGCAATAAAAGGTATGCCAAGGCCTATATCACGCGTCAGCCTTGTCGTTACGAAGGGATCACGTATTTTTTGCAATAATTCAGCGCTCATACCTTTCCCATCATCGCAAATACGAAAAACGAAGTAACCTTCCTCATCTTCATTAACATCTAAAAAAACTTTTTTTGATGAGGCAGCGATAGAATTCTGTATTAAATCGAGAATGTGAAGTGCTATTTCGCGCATGATTTATTTATATCTTTCTAAAATTGCTGACAGTTTCTCAGTTGTCAAACGTCCATGCGTATCTTCATTTATCTGCATAACCGGCGCCAGGCCACAGGCACCAACGCAAGCAATTGTTTCCAATGTAAAGCGTAAATCTTCGGTAGTATGACCAGCTTTGATTCCTAGCTGTTTTTCTATCGCCTGCAAAATTACCTTGCCGCCACGAACGTGACAGGCAGTACCCTGGCAAACACGAATAATATTCCTGCCGCGAGGATTAAGATGGAATTGAGAATAAAAAGTAACCATACCATAAATCTGGCTAATCGGTATATTCATCTTTTCAGCCACATACTCCAGAATGTCTTTCGGCAAATAATTATAAAGAGCCTGTACTTCCTGTAAAACAGGAATTAAGGCACCTTTTTTACCTTCGTATTTTGACAGTACTTCATCGACCTGAACCTTTTCTTTGTTTTCTCCGCCACAGCAACATGTGTTTTCTAAATTCATTCTTCATCTCTTCCTTTCATGGCTTAATAACGAAAACTCTGCTGACAAAATAATCTAATATAATAACGTAATATCTTTTCAATATGAGACATCACAGAAAATTTCTTTCTATGTAAGCTTTGCTAAAACAGCCTGGCAAACAGCTTCTTCCTTTTTCACCACGTAAGGCCAACTTTATTTCATCAACAGTCGGTGTTTCCAGATAAAAAGCTGTTTTGGGGCCAGCTAAAAATTCCGTCATCCGGTGTGCATCGGAAGATGTAAGATAAGGCAAGCCACCGACCAGCGGCTTCAAACATTTTTTTGCCAGCTCTTCTAATCCCATCGGAGATATTTCCACAGCAGCTAAAGCCATAGCCTCTGTCAGGAAACCGAGTTGTCCAAGCAAACTATAAGAAGGGCGGTCAATGTGCGCAGCAATACAAATGCCACCGAGATTATTACAATAATCAATAATTTCATCTGCTTCCAACTGCAAGGATGCTAAAAGCATACGATGCTCTTCTGCGACAAAATTATCATCCGCATCCACGATAAACTGCGCACCAAAACGATTGGGATCATTGCGCAGCGGAAGCATCTTGCTGTCCACAATCTGCTGCCAACATTGCATCTGCTCAAGCTCATCAAAAAGCACAATTATGTGCGCTTCTTCTTTGCACTGCACTTCCATGCCCGGCAAAACCTTTACTCCATAACGCTTTCCAGCCTCTATGGCCGCAGTAATATTAGCCGAAGTATTATGGTCTGTAATAGCCAGCAGATTTATGCCTGTTTCTGCTGCCTTCATAACAATATGGTGCGGCGTCATTTCAATCTCTGCACACGGTGAAAGCAGGGTATGAACATGTAAATCCGCGAGCCACTTCTTCATTTTTTATTATTAACTCCCAAAGCATATATTTTCCCGACAACTTCAAAAGTTGGCAGACTCGTCTTAAGTATCAGCACATCATTTTTTTCAGCTTTGGTCAGAGTTTCTTGTTCAATACTTGTGCCGCCGGCAACTATCACAGCAGATAAGCCTAAAAGAGCAGCCACTGCAGCAATATTCTGATGGCCCTGCATCGTAACCCAGACCATACCGGCCGAAGCCTGTCCCATCACATTGCTAAGGAGGTCCGAAGCATAACCGCCGGTAACTTCTGCTGTCAACGCAACATTTTTTGTTGCTACCTCCAACCCAAGAGACTCAATAATCTCACTTATTTTCATTTTTCTCCTCCTTGTGTGAAGCCTTAGCCTGTCTGCCTGAAAGAGGAATCTGCTCAGCCAGGTCAAGCATACCCTGCGCTAATTTTTTGACACTGGCACGCAGTTTGAAAATGCAGTCTGTTTCGTGTGCTTTTCCCTGTACAATGTCTTCCGCCAAACACTGGCAGGTAGGTGCACCACAAGCACCGCAGTCAAGACCGGGCAGCGAGCTCAGCACTTCTTCCATTTTTTCAAACTTTTTCATGGCGACAACTATATCTTCGTCAAGCTGCATCATTGGTCTTGGCACCAATTGCTTGACGGATTGGCTGGATACGGGGAAATTCTTACATCGCATACTTTGCGCCAAAGTTTCTTTTCGTGATGTTGGTTCATTTTCTCGCATAGTACGAACACGTTGCTGCAGGTTTTTTTCCGCAACAAATTTATTTACAGCCGTCAAGGGGCCACCTATGCAGCCGCCATAGCAAGCTGAACATTCCACATAATCTACATCATGCATTTTGTTCATTGATATCTGTTCCAAAACTTCATAAGCTTCGTCAACACCATGAACGATCAGAGCATTATCGATACCAGCTGCCTTTGCTTCACCACCAGCCGACCCCCAGCCCATACCATAAGAGGAGCCAGTTGTTACGTGATCTTGCCAGTCGGAAAAACTCGCGTCGTCTTTCAAAACTCGGCAAAGCTCACCGTAAATTTTGGAGATGCTGAAAGCACCGGTTATCGCGGTACTATTTACATCCACAGCCTGCCTGATATTACTTCCCTTAGCAGGGCAGGGAGCAACAAACCAGATTCCCACCTGTTCCGGTGAATATTCGCCACGTTTAACTACCTCTTCTTTGATGTAAATAGCAGCTGCTTCGGCAGGCGACAAAATAGGCACAACCTGTTTAATAAGTTCAGGAAATTTCACCTGAATCAACCTTAAAACAGCCGGACACGCCGAAGAAATCAGCGGCCTTGGCCCTTCCTGATAATTTTTTACATAGGACTCAATTTCCGCAGATACATACTCGCTTGAAGCAGAAACATCAAAAATTTCATCAAAGCCTAAGTCACGTAACCCTTGCCAGATAGCCTCCATCTTAATTTCCGGTGGAAACTGCGCGTAAAGAGAAGGTGGCGGCAGTATTATATTATACTTATATTTCCGCATTTCACTCAAACTGTCCATAACTGCAACCTTAGCATGGTGAGGACAGCGTCTTATGCACTCGCCGCAGTCAATACAGCGTGCTGCGAGAATGATAGCCTTGCCATTACGTACACGTATAGCCTCAGTTGGGCAGTATTTAACGCAGGTGACGCAACCTATGCAAGCACTTCCTTTTAAACGAACGGAATGAAAATATCCTCCCGACACCTGTATCACCGCCTAAAACTTCATTTGTTTTCTTTATCAACATGGTTGAACAACATCGTTATTTGCGTTCCCTGATTAACCACAGAGACGATATCAAGCTTATCTGAGCATTTTATCATGTTGGGCAGGCCCATGCCTGCTCCAAAGCCCATCTGCCGCACATAGTCCGGTGCAGTGGACCAGCCTTCCTGCTTAGCCTGTTCAATATCAGCTATACCAGGTCCCTTATCTGTGACGATAATAACCGTGTTATCGGGAGAAATTTCGGCTGTTACTACTCCCCCGCCAGCATGAATGATGACATTCATTTCTGCCTCATAGGTTCCTATCGCGATTCTTCTTATTACTTCGGCTGGTATTCCAAGCCTTTGCAACAATCTTTTTATGCCGCTGGAAGCTTCGCCGGCACGTTCAAAATCACCCGGCGCTACCTCATAGGTTACATTCATTTTCTTTGTATCACTCATCAGCAAATACCTTGTGCGGGCACCCCTTTATCCCCATCTCATACAAACGTCCGCAAGCTTCAAATAAAGTATAACAAGTTACCAGCAAGGGAATATCGTTAGCCTTTGCCGCTTCAACAATTTCTTTGCCAGGCAGTTTGCCGCGCACAAAAACTATTGCGCACAAATCACTGAGTTCAGCCGTCCTGACCACCTGAACATTAGTCAGGCCAGTCAAAAGCAATGTTTTACGTTTCGTAAAAGTCAAAACATCACTCATCAGATCAGCTCCGCATGCTGAAAAAACCTCACGGTCCATCTGATCTTCACCCAACAATATTTTTGCATTAAGCTTACTGCAGACCTGGTTTAAATTTATCACGAGTACTACCTCCCGCTTTTTGACCTGTCATCCAACCTTTTTCAGTCGAATAGAATCAATTCCTTTTTGTATAGGATATTGCCGCTATTCGGCCAGAAAAGGTCTTTTAGTGCTTTTTGCAGTATTATTTATCGGGCATTCCGCCTCATACATTGTAATTGTACCTTGCCAACCAGGCCATGTAAAGCAAAATATCGGGAAACCTTACGGCTCCCCGACCCTTTGTCTTGCATTAACGGCACATACGGCCAAGAGAGAATTAAGCAGCCAGAACAGCATACCCAGTTGAATATTAAAAAGAGTATGATCGGTAAGTCCGCTTACAGCGATGCCAATCATTGACATAAGATAGCCTCTGCCAATGCCTTTGCGCCAAGGCTCAACATCAGCATGAGCCAAAAACCAGGCCTCTCTTACCAGTAAAAATACTACGAACAAAAATGCCACTAAGCCTTGTATTCCAAGCTCAGCAGTAATATTTAAAAACAAATTGTGGCAGTGATACATCGGCACATCCGGATTCTGCAGATAAAAATCATAATCAGGAAAAGCGTACATATAACCATACCAACCGACTCCCCACGGCGAGTCCTTAATCATTGCTATTGTGCTTTCGACATAAGAAAATCGCAAAGCAACAGAAGTATCTTCCGTCTGGAAAATTGACATAAGCCGATTAGACAACAAATCCCAGGCAAAGTAAGCTACCAAAGCGCCGCCGCCCACAAAAGGCAGTACAGCTTTCCTATAGAAAAAGACGGCAAAAGTAAACAAGACAACGAAGAGACTGACCCAGTTGCCACGGGAAAAAGTCAGCAAGAGACAAGCAAAGCTCGCCAAAAACAGTGTTATAAGTGCTATGCGCCGTTTGCCGCCGGGCAAGGCAGAAAAGATGCCTATGCAGTAACCTATAGTCACAACCAGGAATGTACCTAAAATATTAGGATTTTGCAAGGTAGAATAAACTCTTTCCTTGAGTTCCGGGAATTGGGAAACATCTACCCATTCGGTATTAAGCACAGCGGTGCCTGCAATATATTGGAATATGCCGTAGGTCGCAACGACAAAAGCTGATATCAGAAAAGACTTCAGCAAGACCAGCGGTTCTCTTTTTTTGGAAGCATAATGCAACACCAGCCAAAAACAACCTATATGCTGACTGACAACATATGCATAATTGAAAGCACTGGCAAAAATGTTGCCGGAAAAAGCCAGTGAGACAAAGCTGATTGCCATCAAGGCATAAAGCCCATATTTAAGCTTTTTGGGCAAAATTTCTGTGGCAATTTGGTTTCTGCGCTGATACTGGTCGATCAGTGCGCAGATCATGGTAACACTGAAAAGGCAGCTGCTCAGCGGTATGGATAGAGGCAACACGAAAACCAAAAGAACAAGCAGTCTGAAGACTACTTGCTGCAGATTTAATAGTTGCCAGCGAAAAAGCGGTTTTTTCATTTATTTCTCCTGC
>CAZCMY010000013.1:0-12406 GCA_964500055.1 uncultured Acidaminococcales bacterium
AGAGGGATAGAACCGGCTATAACAGCGCAATTGTTATCTTTGGCAATTTTTTGCAAATTCTTTACAACTGGACCATCAAGTTCTTCTGCTTCCTTTTCAAGCCGCCCCAAAGAATATCCCGTTGTCCAGATTTCAGGCATTATAGCAATATCTTGTCCAATAACGGCTTCCTGCAAAAGTTCTAAGCCATGTTTAACATTTGCGTCTTTATTTTTTTCCTGAATCTTCATTTGCACTAAAGAAATCTTCATCAAAGCATTCCTCCCGGCATGATACCTTTTTTAGTCAATTGTTTGATAAGTATGCTTTCCAGTTTACGCGTTATGCGTGTAAAAACAAACTCTTTTTTGGACAAGGACTCAACCCACAGAACCTTAAAATCCATCTTTTTCGCACCGAACACATCTGTAATAAGTTGATCGCCAATTACCAAAACTTCTCCGCGTGATTGCACCTTTAAGAAACGGAGAGCTCGCTTAAACCCCCTGGACAAGGGTTTAACTCCCCAGCCAATAGCTGCCACACCAAGTTCTTTACTTATATCTTGCAGCCTGTCACCACCATTATTGGATAAAAGCACCACCTTGAAGCCTGCTTCTTTTACCTTTTTCACCCAGGAAATGTTCTCCTCCGATGGTATGTTTTCATTCCAAGGCAGCAAAGTATTATCCAAATCAAGTATTATTGCTTTAATTCCCTCTTGCTCCAGCCACGCTATAGGAATTTCCGAAATACGCGAGCAGCGGTAATTAGGACAAAATAAATGCAACACTATTTTTTCTCCTGCTTTTCTGTATTGTTGGTAAAACTAATTTCGAAGCGTGTACCTGCACAAAGTTTGCTTCTGACCTCAACCGTTGCTCCATGCATACGTATAATTTCTTTAGCGATAGCTAAACCGAGTCCGGTGCCCGGTATATTTCTTGAATGAGATTTGTCAACTTTATAGAAACGTTCCCAAATAAAAGGAATATCCTCTTCGGGAATACCATGTCCCTGATCTTCTACAGCAAGCACTACTTTATTATCCTTGTTTGCAAAAACCTCAAATGTAATAATTCCATTATCAGGCGAGTATTTAATCGCATTATCACCCAGAATCATTACAAGCTGTACTAAGCGGTCGCCACTTCCTTTAATACTCACTGCATCATCAACATTAACATTAATCTTTATATTGCGTTCTGCCGCCCTGACCGTCAGCATTTCCGCTACATTACGCACAATGTTGCCTAAAGGAATATTCTCCGGCTCGGCTCTCTCGCTTATTTGCAGACGACTTATGTCAAGTAACTCTTTTATTAAACGTTCCAGCCTTATAGTTTCTTCATTGATCAAATTCCTATATCTTTGAACAACTTTTGAGTCTGTGACAGTACCATCACAAATGGCTTCGTTATATCCTCTGATTATTGTAATAGGTGTTCTCAATTCATGAGACACATTAGCTACAAAATCACGCCTGAGTTTTTCCATTTTCTGGGTTTTCTTGACAAACTTGGATAAATCATTGCCTAATGCATTTAAAGAATCACCAAGTTCAGCTATTTCATCTTCGCCTTCTACCTCGACCTTACGACTGTAATCGCCAGCTGCTATGGCAGAAGCGCTATCACGCATAGAAACAAGTGGCTTGACAATTGTCTTGGATAGACGTCTTACAATAAACAAGCTCAAAAGCAAAGCAACAAGCCCAACCATAGCTGTATATATGTAGATGTCCTTCAGAAATTTGTCCAAACCACTGATAGGTGCAGCCATTAGCATAGCTCCGTCAAGGCTCCCGCCAAGATTACCAATCGGAACTCCAATCAGCAATACCTGCTCCTTGTAATAGGGATGGAAAATACGTAAATTAACAGGTTTGCCTTCGTAGACAGTTGATAAAACGCTTTTCATCTTCTGCATTAAGGCACCTTGCTGTTTCTTTTCATTTTCAGAACTGCCGCCTGCTTTTTCATCTTTTTCGTAAATCTCTTGTTTCAATTTAAAAAAATCAGCTTCGTCATCAGTATCACGACCGGATACAGTTTCTGAATTGGAAGCAGCAACAAGTTCATAATTATTGTCGAAAAGCCAGATACGGGCGCCAACCAATCGGTCCATTGAAGACAGGTATCTGTTAAGCAGCAAATGATCGGGTTCTATACGCATAAAGTAATCAACGGTAATCGCTACCTCACGGCCTTTTAAATATAGCTCCTTTTCTTTTTCTTCGAAAAAGTAGTCCGTAATAAGAAAAGACATGCCTATGGTAACGCCTATGACGATAGTAGCAATTAACGCCATGAAGCTATACATCAGCTTCGTGCTAAGCGATTTTTTCACTTTCTCACCTCAAATTTGTAACCTACGCCCCATACTGTTGTGATGTCCCAGGGAGAGTCTTTGGGTATATCGAGCTTATGCCGAACCCTTTTGATGTGAGTATCAACTGTTCTCGTGTCACCATAATAAGTATAACCCCAAATTGTTTCCAAGAGCTGGTTGCGCGAAAATACTAAACCAGGATTGGAAGCAAGACACCAGAGAAGCTCCATTTCCTTAGCAGTAAAAGTAACATTTTTGCCGAAAGCGACAACTTTATATTCACTTAAATCAATCATAAGATCAGGGTAATTCAATCTTTCGCCAGTCCGAACGGTTACCTGCCCGCTGCGTCTTAATACCGCTTTAACACGTGCAACTACTTCGCGCGTGTTGAAAGGTTTGGTAATATAGTCATCCGCGCCGATTTCCAAACCCAAAATGCGGTCATCATCTTCATCTTTGGCTGTCAGCATGATTATCGGAATGTCGGATATTTTGCGGACCTGCCTGCATACTTCAAGTCCATCCAATACAGGCATCATTATATCAAGAATTACAATATCAGGCTTTGCTGCCTGCACCTGAATAATAGCTGCAGCTCCGTCTGCAGCCTCAACAACCTTAAATCCTTCTTTTTCAAAATATATTCTCAGAATCTCTCGTATTTGCGCCTCGTCATCTGCGATTAAAACAGTCTGTTGTTTATCCATAAACTACACCACCATTCATTTGATGCCTTAATTATACAATATTGTCCATTAAATTACTTCTCTTTCACAAACAATTTACAAATCATATGTATATATACTTTTAGGCATAAAAAAACAGGCGTTAAACGCCTGTTTTTAATTACTACATTACACGACAAGCTCCTAAGTAGCGTTCACCCCAGTAACGGTCATACAGTCCTGAAACAGTAACGCCAGTACTGCTTCCAGCATGGATAAATTCACCGTCACCCATATAAATACCAACGTGGGATGGTCCAGGTTCATAAGTTTCAAAAAACACTAAATCACCTGCACGCAAATTGTTCATAGAAACCCGAGTACCAGCATAGAACTGTCCATCTGCTGCACGCGGCAAACTAATGCCGGCACTTGCAAAAACATATTTGGTGAAACCTGAACAATCAAAACCATATGGGCTTGTCCCGCCAAAAACATATGGCACACCAATGTACTTTAGAGCATTGCTAATTATACCGCGTGCTGCTGAAGATCTGCCTGCACGTGAAGGCGGCATATCTCTCTTTAGTAAAGAATAATAGGTTGTTTCTCCTACAACACCGTCAACTTCAGCACCAATATCTTGCTGATATTTTTTGACGGCAGCCGTTGTCTCAGAACCAAAAACACCATCAGCTACAGAAATGTTATAACCCATTTGGATCAAACGTTCTTGCAACTCTACAATTTCCGGCCCTTCATCACCTGATTGAAAATTTGCAAATACGCTTGTTGTCGGCATTACGATAAAGCAAAACACCAACGCCAGTAAAAAACGCCAAAACTGTTTTCTCAATTATCGTCCACTTCCTCTCGATAGCCTACGAAGTTAGCTGACGGGTTAGGACAGAGGATTGCCCCGCTTATAAAAATAAGCTTCACCCCAGAAACGGTTCCTCCGCTCTTATAAAAGACTCGGCCATATAAAATCACATGGTCATTATAACAAAATTTTGGAGTTGCTGTCTACCTTTTTTTCAAATGTCGGCCAATTAAATATAAAGGTCTTTGTTTAACTTCTTCAAAAATCCTCCCTATATACTCGCCTAATATTCCTATACCAACAAGCTGTATGCCCCCAAGAAACAGGACACTTGCCGTAATGGTTGCCCAGCCTGGAACAGCTTCTTCGGTAAAAAATTTAATAAACAATACATGTCCTAAGACCAGCATGCTGCCAAAACCAAAAAATAGTCCTACATAAAAAGCCCAACGCAGCGGAACATTAGAAAACGCGGTAATACCATCCAAAGCAAAATGGAGCATTTTATGTAAATTATATTTTGATTGTCCGGCAAAGCGTGGGGGTGCAATAAATTCAAGCGTGGTTAATTTAAACCCTAGATTGTTTACCAGCCCCCTGATAAAGCGCGCTCTTTCGTTGTAAAGTTTAAGAGCTTCAACAGCTACCCTATCCATCAGACGGAAATCCGAACCACCTGGTGTAATATGAACTTTAGACATTTTATTGATCAACTTATAATATGTTGAAGATGTTAACTTTTTAAAATACGATGCATCTGCCGTGTCTTTTCTAACAGTCTGTACAATCTCATACCCCGCTTCCCACAAGCTAAGCATTTCAGGTAACAGTTCGGGTGGATGTTGCAAATCGCCGTCCATTGTTATTACCGCATCACCTTCGGCATGGTCAAGGCCACAAGTTAAAGCCATCTGATGGCCAAAATTTCTTGACAATAAATACGCCTGCACATGTTCGTCAGTTTGTGATAAATCATATAAAATAGCTGAAGAAGTATCACGTGAACCATCATCAACAAAAATAATGTCATATTCGTACGATAAGCCAGACATAACTTTTGTCAGTCTTGTATAGAATTCACGAAGATTTTCTTCTTCATTAAAAACCGGTATAACTATTGATATTCTTTTTCTCATAAAATAAATACCTCACAATCACTATACATTAAAATAATACATCATTTAGCAAATCAAATAAAGCGCTAAAAATAATATAACACTCCAGACTGAAATTATAATGAAATCAGTCTGGAGTGTTATTAAAAACTGTGGGTACAAAATCAAACTATTTTAATGCTTCTAATTCTCTTACAAGGTCAGATTTTGGTCTTGAGCCAACTAAGCGTTTTACTTCTTTACCACCTTTAAAATAAATCAAGGTAGGTATGCTCATAACGCCATATTCGCTTGCCAAATCACCAACATCGTCAACATTAATCTTGGCAATGACAGCCTTACCTTCATATTCACCAGCTAATTCTTCAATTACTGGTCCAATCATTTTACAAGGTCCGCACCAAGGTGCCCAAAAATCTACCAAAGCTACTTTATCAGACTCTAGAACTTCTTTTTGAAAAACCTCTTTATTCTCGATATGTAACAAACTCATCATTAATTCCTCCTTGCTCCCCCACCCCAGGGGTGGTCTTTATTGAATTATAATCCATATAATCAATTTTGTCAAAAAAATTATTTTGATACTTCAACCCAAGTACCGCTGGTAATTTCAGCCAATTGATCCGCCGCAATAGGTAAAGCTGAATGAGGTGTGCCAGCAGCAATATAGGTAACATCATAATCAAAAAGACTACGATCAAGATAAACAGGTACCGGTTTCAACAAAGCAAAAGGGCAAACACCTCCCGGAGCAAAACCTGTTACCTTCAGAACAAGCTCGGCGTCAGCCATCTTCACCTTTTTTACTCCCAGCTGCCTACCAAATTTCTTGGTATCAATTTTCTTATCGCCACAAGCAACTATTAAAACAGGTTCACCGTCTGCCAGAAAACATAAGGTTTTAGCAATCTGTCCTGGTTCTGTGCCCAGAGCCTGTGCAGCCAATTCTGCTGTACTGGTATCATCCGGCAAAAGCTTGATTTCTAAATTATCATAGGGTTCCAAACTTTCTTTAACCCTGTTATAACTTTCCAAAAAATCCTTAGACATATTATCGCCTGACTTTCATAAATTTTTCACAATACTCACAGATACTTGTGGTATAATAATCACCAGATGTTCAAATGATAACTTACATGCTATTTTAGCATACGTTCGCGGGTGGTTTCAATTATACACCGCCTCGAAAACATCAATTAGGGAGGATTTATCATGGCAAAAATCACTAAAGATACTGGCATTATTGATGCTGTACAGCAACACCCAGAAATTATTGAGGTTTTCCAAAACTATGGTCTGGGCTGTATCGGCTGCATGGCTGCTCATTACGAAACAATCGGTCAAGGCGCAGGCGCTCACGGCCTTGATGTAGATGCCTTGGTTGAGGATATTAACAAAAAAATCGCTGAACAAGCAGAATAGTATTAAATAAAAAAACAGGAGTTCATAATGAACTCCTGTTTTTTTATTTAATACTGTAGTCAGTTAGAAATTTCTCATAAAACTCAATTGCCTCAAAATATTTGACCATGGATAGGTGCTCATCCGGCTGATGTGCCTGTTTGTCATCCCCTGGTCCATATATTATCAGAGGCATCTGACTGTTGCCAATCAGGGCAGAGGCATCCGTAAAGTAGTTTACGCCTCTTTGTATCATCTCTCTATCAGCACATTTCACTGCGCAGTCAATAATTTTATCATTAGGTATACAGCCTACTGAAGGCAGAGAGCAAAGGAAGTTATAATCAGCTTTGAATCCTGGGCAACATTCTGCAGCTTCAGCCATTGCCTTCTCAATAAGTATTTTGACATCATCTTCAGTCTGTCCCGGTATAGTGCGTATGTCAATCTTGCAGTTGCAGTAGTCCGGAACAACATTAATTGCTACGCCGCCTTCAATCTTATTAACGCTGATAGTCGGTAAACCCAACAATGGATGCTCTGCAGCATGAAAACTTTGGCCGGCAAGTGCAGTGAGAAACGCGTTCATGCTCATAACTGCGTTTACGCCAAGATCTGGCATCGAGCCATGTGCTGTTTTTCCGTAAGTAGTTACCTCAAGCCAGGCCGCTCCCTTATGTGCTAATAATAGATCCCCATTACTGGGCTCTCCCACCAAAACGGCGCCAATATTTTCCATGCCGTTTTTATCGACAAAATGCAGGGCACCTTGGCAGAACATCTCTTCACCGGCAGTTCCAAGAAATAACATATCTTGTTTGGGTACAATGCCTTTGCGTTTCATTCTGATGATGGCATAAAGCATCGCGGCAACTGACCCCTTCATGTCAGATGCGCCCCTTCCGTAAATCAGCCCGTCTTCAATCTCAGCTCCAAACGGATCATGCTGCCATGGACAGTTGCCAGGCGGCACAGTATCAAGATGACCAGTAACCAAAAGTTTCGGTCCTTCTGCAGCACCTTTTATTTCAAAAATAAGATTAGCTCGATTAAGCTCAAATTCATCTATCTGGCAAGAAATTTCCTCATCAGCAAGCCATTTTTTAATTTTTTCAGCCAATACTGCTTCATTCCCTGGTGGATTTGTCGTATTACAGCGCAGAATATTTTGCAAAAGATCTGTCGCTTCTTTTTCTTCAGCACTTGAAAACATATTACTTCTCCTCCCCACTATGATGTTTTAGGTACACTACCTTCAGCTGTTCCTTAGCTTCATTTGTATTCTCAGTACAGCTGGCTATAATTTCTCCCTTTTGCATCAAATATCCTCTATGAGCCATTTCTAAAGCTTTGAATCCGTTTTGTTCAATCAAAAGAATAGTGGTACCCTCTTTATTCAACTTGGCAATAGTATCAAAAATATCATTAACAACCAGCGGTGCCAATCCAAGAGAAGGCTCATCCAAAAGAAGTATTTTAGGGTCACTCATCAACGCGCGGCTGATAGCCAGCATTTGCTGTTCGCCGCCGCTCATCGTGCCTGCATTTTGTGTGCGCCGCTCAGCAAGTCTGGGAAATAAAGTATAGGCTCTTTCAATATTTTGAGCAATTTTTCCTTTATCCTTGCACGCACAGGCGCCGACTAAAAGATTTTCTTCAACCGTCATTTTTGGGAAAACACGACGACCTTCAGGTACCACGCCAATTCCTTTATGTATTATCGTCTCTGTTGCTTTACCTGTGATGTCTTCACCACAAAAAATAACGCTTCCTGCTTTTGGTTTTACAAACCCCAGAATGGTATTAATTGTAGTAGACTTGCCAGCTCCATTACTACCCAAAAGACACGTTATGCTGCCTTCTGGCACTTTTAAAGAAACATTTTTAAGAACAGGAACAGAGCCGTAAGCAGTAAAAACATTCATTAGCTCTAACATGCGCCATCCCCCTGTCCTAAATAAGCTTTTATAACATTTTCATCTTTGGCTACTGCGTCAAACGAACCATATGCCAGACGCCTGCCATAGTCCAAAACCATAACTTTATCAACCAAACCTTTTATAAATGCCATGTCATGCTCAACAACAATAATTGATAATTCAGGCATAGCTTTTTTAACTTTAATCAAATCATTCATCAAAGTCTCTGTTTCCACCCCATCCATACCGGCAGAAGGCTCATCCAATAAGATAACTTTAGGTTTGGAAGCTATCGCCCGGCAAATTTCCAGGCGGCGACGATCAGCATATGGTAAATCTTTCGAAGCCTTATGTGCCTGTGAAGTCAACAGAGTCCCAAATATCTTCATTATTTCGAATGCTCTGGTGATAGCTTCCTCCTGAACTGCTTTCTCTTTCTTTGTGCCAAAAAGCGAACCAAAAAGTTTGCTGTTTCTGACTTCCTCCATACCCATCATGATGTTCTCAAGTACATTCAGATTCCAGAAAAGGCGGCCGTTTTGGAAAGTACGTGAAATCCCAAGATGAAATACTTCATCAGGACGCATTCCTTTGGTTGATTTTTCAGCAAGCACAATTCCCCCGCTCGTCGGCTGATAAATGCCGGACAGCAAATTAAACAGAGTTGTCTTGCCTGAACCATTCGGACCTATAACCCCTAAAGTTTCTCCTGCTTTAAGCGAAAACGATACTTCATTTACTGCCACAACCCCGCCAAAGCGGATTGTTAAATTTTCTACATTAAGTAAATCCATATCAATTCCCCTCTCCGCCAGCAGTCTTAGGTTTAAATATACGATGTTTAAAGGGCAGTACTCCCTCTCTCATAAAGAGAAGGCAAAGAACAATAATAATACCATAGAACATTACCCTGTAATCTTCAAAAGCACGGAATTTCTCAGGGAAAACTGTCAGAAAGAAAGCTCCTACCAATGCTCCTGGAATAGAGTCCAAACCGCCTAATATAATCATACTGATAACTATGATGGACAAAGAATACCCGAAATTTTCCGGAGCTATGAAATTAATCATAGCGGCGTAAACACCCCCGGCTATGCCGCCAAAAAAGGCTCCTATAGCAAAAGCCAATAGTTTATAATTTGTCAAATTCAGGCCATAACACTGGGCGGCCAACTGATCCTCACGCATAGCATTAAGTGCAAGACCAAACAGTGAGTTGCTAAAACGGTATAAGACTACGGTCGTAATAACCAAAAGCACTAAGCAAAGATAATAAAAATTAGCTTGATATGTCATACTCATAAAACCAAAGTTGACCGTCGTTCCCATGTCAATGCCAAAAAAAGACGGCGATGGAATATCTATCAGCCCATTTGTACCACCAGTAATGCTTTCCAAGTTTAAAAGCAGTTCCTGAACAATTAAGCCAAAGGCTATTGTAACCAAGGCCAGATAGTGTCCCTTTACCCTTAAAGCCGGCAAGCCCAGTATTACGCCGAACAGGCTGGCAAATATACCTGCTAAAGGTAAGGCAATCCAGAAACTGATGCCAGCCTTTAGAGTCAGAATGCCTACGGTGTAAGCACCAATTGCCATGAAAGCTGCATAGCCGAGACAAATCAAGCCAGCTCTGCCAGTCATGAAGTTTAAGCCTAATGCCATAATCGCATTCAGCATCATAAAATTAAGGATTTGCAACCAGTATGAATCACCCATTATGGCAAAAGGCACCGTAAGTGCTATTGCAGCTGCAAGTAATCCCACTTTGCCAAGGTTTTCAGCATAAACTTTTTCTATCTCCTGTAAAAAATTGCGGCCTGTTTTTTTGAGCATATATCCTGCTATTATCATCAACGCAATGAAGGCTGCAACCATAACAGGATCTTCAATATAGACAAAAAGTAAGAATAATAAATAACACAATAATTCGGTAAGAAGTATCTTGATCATTTGCTTTGCATCCTCCTATACCTTTTCGTAGGCACGTTCGCCGAATATGCCCGCTGGTCTGAACACCAAGCACAGGATAACTATAACAAAACTTATGAGATCCTGATAACTGGAACCGTCCGGTATTGTACTTACTACAAATATTTCCAAGAATCCTAAAAGCATGCCACCAGCAATTGCTCCATAAACATTGCCCAAGCCACCAACGACGGCAGCTGCGAAACCTTTAATGCCTGCGGCAAAACCCATATTGAATTTAATAATTCCGTAGGACAAGCCATTCATCATCCCGGCAACCGCACCTAGTGCAGAACCCAGAGCCAACGTGATGATAAAAATTTTCTTAACGTTGATTCCCATCATCATCGCGGCCTCTCTGTCCTGAGCCGTTGCTCTGATATAACGGCCGAAAGTCGTTTTTTCAATGATATAGTACAAACCGGTGATTAAAACCGCTGACAAAATAATGCATAAAATAGTCTCTGGTTTTATCAATACACCACCTATCTTAATACTCTCCATCTCAAAAAGTTTAGGAAACGGCTGAGGATTGCGTCCGTTAGGAACAAAAAGCATCACGGATTCTCTCATCACTATTGATACACCAAGAGTTATTAACAATGTCATAATATCCGGGGCACTACGCATCGGACGTACTATAAACTTTTCCAGTAATACGCCGAAAATGCCACCGGCCAAAAGAACCAAGAGTAAGATTGCCAAAAAAAACGGCAATGATCCCATGGTTAAACCAATAGAGGTTATCAGACCACCGGACAGGAGCGCAACAAATGCTCCTAACATAAAAACTTCACCGTGTGCAAAGTTGACTACCTCAATGACACCGAAGAAGAGGGTAAATCCCACAGCTATCAGTGCGTACATAATGCCCAATCCTAATGCATTTAAAAATTGTTGGACTATTAATTCAATAGTCATCTCCACACCTCATTTCCAGATAAACGAATGTTCATTATTGCTTAACCAATTTCATATCAACCACTTTGATCGTTGATTTATAATAAGGTATCCATTTACCGTTTTCAGAGATAAATGTTGTGATTAATTTAAGAGTGTTTTCACCACGTTGATCGAAAGATGTTTCACCAATTACCCCTGGAAAATTATTGGTAGCACGAATAGCTTCGGCAATTTTTGCTCTGTCAGTTGTGCCAGCCTTATCAATAGCTGCCATAACGATATTTGCCGAATCATAGGCAAAATGTCCGTAAGTTTCATGTGGTTCAGCAAATTTTGCATCATCGTAAGCTTTGATAAATGCTTTACCGCCTGGCAAATCTTCCAATGGTTTGCCAATATTGAAGGCTATCATACCTTGTGCAGCATCACCTGCAATTTTGTTGAAGGTATCAGAAATAATACCAGAATCGCTTAAGAACAGGCAATTCATTTGCAAATCTGCCATTTGACGTTTAAGTAAGCCGGCTTCAGTTGCTACACCACCGAAATAGATGGCTTCCGGATTTTCAGCTTTTATTTTCGTCAAAAGTGCTGCGAAGTCTTGTTGACCTACAGAAATACCATCCTCTGAAATTATAGTTGCACCATTTTTCTTAGCTGATTCAGCAAATTGAGTTGCATTTGTTTTGCCATAATCAGTTTTATCATGAATCAGTGCTATTTTTTTAACTCCCCACTCTTGGGTAGCAAGATTACCTGCAAACTCGTTCTGCACATTAGCGGCAGTCATGATACGTGTTACTTCTTTGAATTGTCCTTTGGTAATATCAGGATGAATAGCGGCAGTTACCAGGATAGGCATACCGTTTTTATGGAAAATAGGCACAGTCGCTAAAGCGGCACCACTGTTAAAATGGCCAAAAACTGCAACCACACCTTTATCTGCAATTAATTTATTAGCGGCGCTTACTGCTGTTGATGGATCACCGCCATCATCTACAACTACTAATTCGAACTTTGTTTTGTACTTTCCTGAATCATTAGCCTGTTTAACTGCTAGTTCGGCAGAATTTTTCAGCCCGATACCAATTGCTGCATTACCACCGGTCAATGGCCCTATAAAGCCAATTTTCACAGTTTCAGCCTTCTTAGTCCCACAGCCGGCAACCATTCCCATTAGCAAAACCATTAAAACAGCAAAACATATAAACTTCTTTAACATTATTTGTTCCCCCCAAATATATATTTTATATTCAACTTTGCATCGGCAAAGGGAATTTTACTAAAACAAAAAGCCAC
>CAZCMY010000013.1:12506-13987 GCA_964500055.1 uncultured Acidaminococcales bacterium
ATTTAATGCGTTCATCTTAGCACTTTTTAATTATTTTAGCAACAATTTGATAATATTTTATTATCTTTATAAAAATTTATTTATCGCATGCACAATTTTTTACATTCGCAGATATTATTATCTGCTATTTTCTTTTTCAAGGGCCAAAAGTTTTTCCTTACAACCCAAACCGCCGGCATAACCAATTAATTTGCCATTAGCACCAATTACTCTGTGGCAAGGTATGATTATCGGCAAAGGGTTTCTGTTATTGGCCATACCGACAGCCCTGCATGCTTTGGGGTTCCCTATCGTTTTAGCAATGTCACGATAAGATCTTACTTCTCCGTAAGGAATAGTAACTAAAGCCTGCCATACATCCTGCATAAATTGCGTTCCAACAGGAGCCATTGGTAATGAAAAAGAACAACGCTTGCCGCTGAAATATTCTTCAAGCTGCTTAATGGCCATATCAGCCAAATCGCTTCTTTTCACACAATCTTTACAGGCTTGCTTCTCGAAATTAATTTTAGTCAAAGCAGTGCCGTCATCTTCAATTGATAACCAGCCGACAGGAGAATGAAAATATGCTTTATTAACCATAATACACCTCTAGCTATTCGACATATAATTTTCTTAGTAATCTTATCTCTTCCGCATAGCCAGACAAATCGTTCGGCGTTTCTAAATAAAACGGCAGTTTTTTCAAAGCCGGGTGATTGATTATTCTGGACATTGCATCAATGCCTATAGTACCTTTACCAATACCAGCATGCCGATCTTTGTGACTTCCCAAAATATTTAAGCTGTCGTTGCAATGAACGGCTTTAAGAAAGTTCAAACCAATTTTATCATCAAATTCCTTTAGTACGCCATCTAAATTATTAATAATATCATAACCACCATCAAAAACATGACAGGTATCGAGGCATACCCCGATCTTTTCTTTCCGCTCTAACAATTGGATAATTAAATTCAGCTCTTCGAACGTTTTACCAATTTCGGTACCTTTGCCCGCCATAGTTTCTAAAAGTACTGTTGTTTTCTGTCCCTCTTTAAGAACCGAATTCAACATTTTGGCTATTAAAGCAATGCCTTGCTCAACGCCCTGTCCAGAATGGCTGCCTGGATGAAAGACATAGTAGGCATCAGGAAAATTTTCTAATGTTGACAAATCTTCCTGCATCACCTGCATAGCAAAATTTCTAATACTTGGTTCTGCAGAACAAGCATTCATCGTATAGGGAGCATGAGCCATTAATGTTGCGAAATTTTTGCGCTCCGCCAATTCAATCAATAACTTCATATCATCATAATTAACTTTCTTGGCTTTACCACCACGCGGATTACGTGTAAAAAATTGAAATGTATTAGCTCCAATATTTAAGGCTTCCTCGCCCATGTGATAGTAACCTTTGGCTGCCGATAAATGACATCCTATATTAAACATTATTTTCCCCCACTAGAAAAATAGGGCGCAACCATTATGGTCCGCCCCGTTT
>CAZCMY010000013.1:14087-17001 GCA_964500055.1 uncultured Acidaminococcales bacterium
CATTATTTTCCCCCACTAGAAAAATAGGGCGCAACCATTATGGTCCGCCCCGTTTCTATTCTATTTTTTAGCAAAAATCCTGGTTAAAACGCAATCTTGTATAACTTCAAGGCCCGCTTCTTTAGCAGCCTGCACTACTTCCGGTTTATCAGCTCCCGGCTGCAGCCAGACAATTTTAGTACCTTTTTCTGCAGCTGCTTTAACTGTTTCGACCGCTATTTTAGTTGGCACGACAACGTTAACCACTTCCGGTATTACAGGCAATTCTGCTAGGTTAGCATAACATTTAGCACCGTCAATTTCCGTGATGCCAGGATTTACCGGATAAACCTCATAACCAGCTTTTACCAGGCGATTATAAATCTTACAACCAAATTTGTCTTTATTATTTGTGGCTCCAACAACAGCCCAAATCTTTTTTTGAATAGCTTTTTCCAACATTACTAACACCACTTTCGTTTATACTTACTTGATTCAGACAAAATTATCATGCGGCACGTAGTCAGGAGTTTTCTTAATAAAGGCTATCTCATTACAGTATGGATACTGTGGACAATGGACGCACTCCTTCCAAACTTTTTGCGGCAAACTTTCTTTAGCGGTTTCAGCATAACCACATTTAATGAAAAATCCTGGCTGATAGGTCAAAGTGAAAAACATCTTCACGCCTCGTTCGATACCCTCTTTTTCCAGAAGTTCGACGATATTTTTGCCAATACCTTTTTTCTTATGATCAGCATCTATAGCCAAAGAACGTATCTCTGCCAAACGATCCCAGACAAAGTGCAAAGCTCCGCAGCCCAAAACCTTATCGTCTTCAACTGCTACTATATAATCACGCAAATTTTCATAAATGCTGTTGCGGGAACGTGGCAGCATCAGACCAATAGATGCATAATAATTACATAATTTGTGAATATGTTCTGCATCATCAAATGTAGCTTTTCTATAAACAATCACGTTCAGAACCCCCTACCTCGTCAGTTTGTACCATAAATAATACTACGTTACTTAGAAAAGCACAACCAAATATTTTATCAGCACATTTTTGAATTTTTCTGCATGATTTATGATCGTATAAAAACTACTTGCTGGCTTAAACAAAAAACTGTTATGAATTTATTTATCAACTTTAATTTTACTTCTCTCAAGATATAAATCTGCAGCTGCCAGTAAAGCCACTATCATAGCAGACGGTCTTGGTGGGCAACCTGGAATAAAAATATCTACAGGCAAAACTTTATCAAGTGCACCAACGATTGCATAAGTTTCACCATAGGTTGCACCGCCTGCCGCACAAGCTCCGACTGCAATTACTACCTTAGGGTCCTCCATTGCTTCGTAGGTCATATGTACGGCTTTCTCCAGATTTCGCGTAACTACTCCCGTTACCATGACAACATCGGCATGCCGCGGTGAAGCTACGAACGAAATCCCAAAACGGTGCAAATCGTAAAGTGGATTTGAAAGTGCGCCCATTTCAAAGTCACAGGCATTACAGGACCCAGCATCCAAATGACGTATGTGTAGAGATCTACCTGGTTTAATATTAATAACCCGACCAACGTCAACACTGCTATCAGATAATATTTCCGGCAAAGCTTCAAGATTGGAATGGTATAAGGCACAACCAGTGCAAGCCTCAACGCACCTGCCACAAAAAACACATCTTTTGTAATCAATAATCGGTCTATTATATTCATTAATGGTTATGGCAGAAACAGGACAAATTTTCAGGCACTCTCCACATCTATCACATTGTGCCGTGTTGCAATTCAATTCGCCCCTAAACTGCTTGGAACCAACTGTATCAATATCCTCTGTCTGTATCCTGCCAGCAAAAATTGCTTCTATTAATTTAAGCATGGGTTCTCCTCCTAACGATCAAGACAGGCGTAGCAAAGTTCAAAGCTTTTATTAACAAGAGGAAAGTCGGGAATGATCTCTCCTTGCAGAGCAACTGGCAATGCCGGCCAATTAGGATAAGAAGCTGATCGCACAAATAACCTGTATATTTTTTGGTTTTTATCAAGCATTACCCAGTGCAAATCACTACCGCGTGCAGACTCGCTTACTCCCCAGCTGCCTTCTTCTGCTCTATAGGTTAAGTTATGTACGCGCAGCTCTGAAGGATTTTCTGAGTTAAGCAGCTCCAGTATTTGCCGTACTAGTTTAATTGATTCCTTAACCTCTTTTTCTCTGACGATAAGCCTGGCGTACACGTCTCCTGCCTGCTCTGTGATTACATCAAAGCCAAGTTCAGGATAAATGCCATATGCAAGGTCTTTCCTGCTATCCCGGCTAAACCCCGATGACCGTGCGCCAACGCCTACCATAGAAAGATCTATTGCGGTTTTCTTTAGTACAATACCCGTATTTTTAACACGATTCAAAAAGCCATCTTGTTCGGATAAAATCTGTACAAGTCTTTCATATTCTTTCTCAACTATTTCTAAAGTGCTGGCAATGACATTTATTTTTTCCTCATCAATGTCGAAAAGAACGCCTCCAGGCACAACCATTCCTCGTAAAAACCTGTTGCCAGCGACCTGTTCGTTGCAACGCATCAATAATTCCTTCAGCCGCGCGCCAATATTGTTTGGTACTGTGAAGCCAACACCAGCGCATAGATTGCCCGTATCACCAACGTGATTGTATAGTCGTTCCAGTTCAGCAAGGCAGGTCCTGATAAGCCATGCGCGGCGGGGAACGCTTTTATCTGACAACTTCTCGACAGCCTGGCAAAAAGAAAGCGTGTTTGCGACCGAGCAGGCCCCACAAATTCTTTCTACTATAAACAAGGCTTCATCAACTGTTTTACCCTCTACAGCTTTTTCGATACCCCTATGAGTATAGAACAGCTTCGCATCAAGTTGCAATATCGCTTCGCCAGCTTGACTGAAACGGAAATGAC
>CAZCMY010000013.1:17101-22669 GCA_964500055.1 uncultured Acidaminococcales bacterium
ACATTCTTGCGTAAAGGATAAAAACCCTCAGGATAGCTTTCATGCAAAACCAACGGTCTCAGATCAGGGTGACCTAATGGTTCAATGCCAAACATGTCAAAAATTTCTCTTTCATACCAAGCGGCTGCTGGAAATAAAGGAGTAAGCGATTCATATTTCAGTTCTTCGTCAATTTCAAACTGCGCTCTCACAATCTTTATGTCATGGGCATGGCAGTCCTCAAATAAACAATAAACTGCATATCCTTGTCCCAAAATTGTTTCATCGCAAGCAAACATAGCTGTCAATGGATTCCTGCCATTATGAGAGCAAACGTTTGCCGCTCCCCTTAGGCCAGTAGATTTTACCTTAATCAAAGATGAACACCCCCAACTACTATCTGCGATGCTTCAATCAGCAAACTGTTTAAATAAGGAATTCGTTCCAGTCCCATTCCTATAGCAATTGAGCCTATTAAAAGCACTGCTAAAAAAGGCGTATCTGTGTGATCCAGCAAGTCTGCATACGCCTTGCGTTTAGCCCTGCCGCATAACATTCTCATCACATGATAAAGAATACCAATTAAAATTCCTGCTAATAAAAATATCATCAAACTGCCGAGTAAGTATTGCCCATCCTTGAATAAAGAAAAAATGATATTAAATTTACTGAAAAACAAACCGAAAGGCGGCATACCAAGAATAGCAAACATGCCCATAAGTAAAAATGTTGCCGTATGCGGCGCTTCTTGAACCATACCATGAATTCTCATCATATTTTTTGTTTGATATTCCTGAATAACTGTACCTGCAATATAAAATAATACGAACTTTATCAAAGCATGATTAAACATATGCAATAAGGTGGCGCCAACAGAGATGCTGCTGAAAATTCCCAGTCCCACAATCATAATACCGATATTTTCCATACTTGAATAGGCAAGAAGTCTTTTTATATCTCGCTGAACTACCACAAAAGGTACTGCAATTGCTATAGTCAAAAAAGCAAAAACAAAAAATAAATCCATAATGAATGCAGTTCCAATGGTGGGGATTACGATAATCAAATTACGGATCAAAACATAAAGAGAACAAGTACAGAGAGCGCCCGAAAGCAGTCCACTTATTAAAGAAGGGGCCTCGCTATAGGCGTCAGGCAGCCAGGTATGCATGGGGGCCAAGCCTACTTTTGTCCCGTAACCAATAAATATAAATAAAAATGCCAGTTTTGTAAGGGATGGATTAAGCAAATCACCATGTTGGCTAAGCCACAACCAACTCAAAGCTTTTTCTGTTCCCGTTGCTGTGAGCTGGGCATAATACAAAATCATCGTACCTAAAAGTGCGAGACAAATGCCAACTGTGCAAACCATTATGTATTTCCAGGTCGCTTCAAGTGCAGAGCGCGTGAACTTAAAAGAAACAAGTAAAGCTGAAATCAGCGTTGTTGCCTCAATACCTACCCACATCAAACCCAAATTTTTTAGTAGCAAAACAAGCATCATTGTCAGCACAAACAAGTGATATAACGCATAGTAGCGACCAATAAGTTTTGGCGTACGGCTAAGATAACCCATCTTATGCTCACGCACGAGATATGACTTAGAAACCCAGGCGGATGCCACATAAAGCACTATAACGATTAAAAGAACCCATATACTCAAAGCATCCAGGTAAAAATATTCGCTGTTAAACACTTCCCCAGGCGGCAGCTGTATCAGCATTTCCACAAAAATACCGCCTACAATCGTTGCTATAATTCGGTTAAATATGTGCAAAGCTTTATTGCTAAAAAAACCGCTGATGGCTACAAGCGAAAAAACAAAAGGCAATCCTAGCATTCCGTAAATAAGTGTTTGCATTGAATCACCCCTTCAGCCGTCTAAGTACATTTGTATCTGTAGTCATGAATGATACATTTAGTCTATTCGTCAAAATAACAAGAACCAGGACAGCCACGAGGACATCAAAGAAAATGCCAAGTTCAATAACTGTTGGTAGCCCCTCAGTCATTGCTAATCCCAAAAGATATATCCCATTTTCCATCGTCATAAGGCCGATAATCTGCATAATTGCTCTGCTCCTCATAACGATCAGAACCAATCCGATCAGGATAAGTCCCATGGAAGATGCCATAATATCTCTATCTCCTATTCCAGGCAACATTTTATCTACTAAGACATAAGACAACATCAGGAAAAAAGCACTTAAAGCAGTAGAATAGTTTGTATTAATATCTGCTACCAGTTCGCGTTCGTCGGTTAATTTGCCAACCAAACGAAAAAGCGCATATGGAATAAGACATACTTTTACCAGAATAGTCAAAAGTCCTGGCAAAATACTATGCAACCCGCTGCCATTGGCAAGGCCGGAAAGCAGGCAAGCACCGGCAATAATTGCAGACTGCAGGCATAAACATGCTACAGCTTTACGCAAATCCATTATGCGGTTCTGTAAAAATGCGACAAACAATAAAACCATAACCAACTGTTCCATCTTTATACCCCTTACTGTGCCACTATAGCTAATAGCAATAGGCCGCCTGTTGCTAACAGGTATGCACGTACTTTGAACAAACGCATCTTGTTATTCAATGATTCCATCAAAGCTATTCCAATTGCTGTAATTATCACCTTTATTACTAAAGGTAGAGCAATTGGTAAAAATATCAGAGAAAACAATACAATGAACAACATATTCTTTATCATGCTCGCAAAGTGAATAACTGCAAGCAATCGACCTGAATACTCTAAAAGCATACATTCGTGAATCATGGTAAGCTCTAAATGTGTATCAGGGTTGTCTACAGGTATTCTGCCATTTTCAGAGAGAAGCAAAATAAAAAATGCAATGCATGAGAGCACTACTGCTACATTGATTTGAGTTCCGTTATTCAAGGCCATAGTATAAATACTCGTGCTTCCGCTCTTCAGGATAGCTGTCAGAACTGCTAAAAGCATTACCGGTTCAACACAAGTTGCTACGTATAATTCACGCGAGCCACCCATCCCGCCGAATGCCGATGCGGCATCAAAAGATGACAATGTCATAAAAAAGCGTCCTATAGCAAGCAGGCCTACAAAAACGAAAATATCTCCAAAGGTCAAATTTGACATCATGTTAGGCATTAAAAATACTGCCAGCATTGTACTCAAAAGATACATGAAGGGCGCCAGCATAAACACAAATCCCGTATAGGGCGTGATGATCGTTTTCTTTTTCCACCACTTGTATAAATCAAAATAATCCTGAATTATATCAGCACCCCTTCTATTTTGAAGCAGTGCTTTTGTTTTCTTAATAATACCAGAAACCAAAGGTGCAAAGGCAACCAGCAAAAGCATTTGTAGAAAAGGAAAGAGAAAATAGTTATAAAAACTTATATCCATATCACATTGCCCCCCAAATCAAAACCAGCACCATTGCAACCATAACATAGCCGATATAGATTCTAACACTGCCAGCCTGAATCCTGCGCAAAAAAGAAGCAGTTTTCACAAGATGATGCTGCAGCGGAATATACAATTTCTCAGTAAAGCGGTCTGGTATAGTCAAAGTATAGGCCATACTCCGGCCAAAATATTTATTGTCTTTTTGTAAAAAAACAACTTCTCTTCTCGGCTTCAGCAAAAAATCGAAAGCACGGCGAATCGGCTTGGAAAAGCCTGTTCCCGAATATTGCTGCCTCAACGTTGGTTCCGTACCGCAGTTCCATATTACATCATGCTTCACAAATACCTGGCCTCGATATATGACAAACCAAGCAAAAACAGTTATAACAACTGCGGCAATTAATAAAGCAAAAGTATCATAATTGAGTAAGCCACTGTCTTTGCCCCAAATCAGAATTTGTTCTTCGTTTAGCAGATTTATGTTAGGAATATTAGCCTCCGCAACATGTTGTGCTATTGTAACTATAGGTGAAGCCAAGATGCCGCTCACAAATATTAGCAGTGCCGGTATCAGCATTGCAACAAGCATGAAGCGAGAGACCTCATGTGCAGACTCAGCACGGCGCGCTCGCGGTCTTCCCAGGAACACGACACCGAACACACGCACAAAGCATCCTAACGCCAAGGCACTGGCTAATCCTGAAAGGATAAAGGCTAAAGCTGCCAGCAGTTTTACGCCTGTACCGGCATCTGCTTGTGCTAAAAAAGCAAAACTATGGAACATCAACCATTCGCCTATAAAGCCGTTAGTTAATGGCAGTGCTGCTAGTGCCATAGAACCAGTCAGCGCACAGCCAGCTGTCCACGGCATTAATTTAGCAAGACCGCCCATTTTTTCAACATTCTTGTCATCAACTGCGTGATTGACAGCTCCGGCAACCATAAACATAAGCGACTTCATAATGGAATGATTAAATGAATGGACAATTGCTGCGGTAAATCCTATTACAGCATATTCTTGATGTGAAGTCGTTAACAATAGCATGCCTGCGCCCATGGCTGCAAAGACAATACCCATATTTTCGACACTGGAGTAAGCCAGTATTCTCTTAATATCTTTTTCCATCTGTGCATAAAGAGCACCAAAGAAAGCAGAAAGCAATCCGACAATTAGAACTAGCGCACCCCACCAGAAATCCAATGGTCCCAAAAAATCAAAAATAAAACGGCCAAATCCGTACACAGCTACTTTCAACATAACACCTGACATCAATGCAGATACATGGCTTGGCGCTGCCGGATGCGCATTTGGCAGCCAGACATGCAAGGGAACAAGTCCTGCCTTTAAAGCAAAGCCTAAAAACGCAGCCGTAAAAGCTAAGCCACGTGCAGTCCCTGTCAGATCAGCACTATTAAGATCTATAAAATTCAGACCAGCAGCACAGCTGCCAACAATAAAGAAGGCTATCATAATTGCCGCGGTACCAATATGTGTCATAACAAGGTATTGATAAGCGGCTTGCCATGTTTCTCGCTTCTCCGAATCATGGTTAACAAGAAGGAATGATACAATTGCCATTACCTCCCAAGAAACCAGAAAGCTAACAGCACTTTGCGCAACCAATACTAAAACCATTGAAAGCAAAAATAAATTCCACAGTCCGGACAATTCACGAAGACGTTTTCCCATATAAGCAAGTGCATAATCCAAAGCAAATATGCTAGTCAAAATACCCGCAAGTCCTGTAATGCACAGAAATACTGCGCTCCAGCCATCGATAGCCAACATGTACCTGCCAACAAAAGCGACTTTAAGTAAAGCGGTTTCTCCTAATAGCAAATAAATCCCCGCTAAAATAAATATAATGGTGCTTCCCAAAATACTCATGACTTGAGCAAAATAATGCGCAAATAGCTGGTGTTTTCTTGGAATCAATACTGCAAAACACCCTAATATATAACATAATATTGCTGTTGCAAATAATGCAGGTACATAGTCTGTCAATTTCCTCAACTCCGCGATTAATCTGATTGTTTATTAATTCATTTATTATAACAATAACATATTAAATACTATTTTTCTAGGATTGGGTCAGACTCATTAAAAATAAAAAGACCTGTACAAGATGTACAGGTCTAACACAACCGGCAACTTTCTATCCTCCCAGGCCGCTTCCAGCCAAGTACTTTCGACGTTT
>CAZCMY010000014.1:0-12465 GCA_964500055.1 uncultured Acidaminococcales bacterium
AAGTAATAGCAGCGGCCCACATAACGACGCCAAAGAACTTGTAGCCAAGGTCGCCTGCAGCCAACTTGAAGACAGAAGCAGGAGGATTGGCAGGATCAAGAGACATGCCAGCGGACAAAACACCCAAAGTAGCAAGGAACAAGAAAATACGCATGATACCGGTTGCTGTTACGCCGATAACGGAACTGCGGGAAATCTGTGGCAAGGCTTCAATACCGGTGACGCCGGCATCAATCAGACGATGGCCGCCGGAGAAAGTAATATAGCCGCCGACTGTACCGCCGACCAGAGTGATAATTGCCACCAAATCGATGGTGTCAGGGACAAAAGTTTTGACAACTGCTTCGCCCATAGGAGGGTTAGAAGTAATTGCAATGTAGATAGTCACAAAAATCATCAGAAAACCGGCAATTTGTGCAAATTTATCCATTGCTTTGCCTGCTTCTTTAATAAGAAAGATACCAATGGCAATCGCCGCACTGATAATAGCACCGGTGATTGTGTTAATACCAAAAATTACATTCAGGCCGAGACCTGCACCGGCAACATTACCGATATTGAAAGCAAGACCGCCCATAACGATCAAAGCTGCTACAAAATGTCCCAAACCAGGGAGAACCATGTTCGCAATATCCTGACCGCGTTTGCCGGAAATACCGATGACACGCCAAACATTCAGCTGAGCACCAATATCCAGGATGATTGACATTAAGATGACGAAACCAAAGCTTGCCATCAACTTGCCTGTAAATACTGTTGTCTGTGTGAGGAAGCCCGGTCCGATAGCCGATGTAGCCATCAGGAAGGCTGCGCCTAATAATACGCTCCAATCAAAACCTTTTTTGTTCTTTTCCACTAAAATCCCCTCCAAAAATTATTGCGTATGAAACGGGCTTATTTTCTCTCTTTTATCTGCCCGCAAGCGCCAAAAAATTATTCAGCAAACCCCTGAACCTTGATACCTTCAGCTTCTAATACTCTGCGAATTCTCTCCGTGAAAAGCAGCGCCTTCACGCCATCGCCATGCACGCAGACTGTGTCGGCCTTGACAGCAACATCATCGCCAGCAAGAGTTCTGACCTTGCCCTCCTTGACCATCCGCAAAACCTGGGCAATGGAAGCTTCTTCATCGACTATCATCGCGCCCGGAAGATTGCGCGGTGTCAAAGAGCCGTCCGCCTGATAGCTGCGGTCGGCAAAGACTTCGCTGGCTGTTCTGAGACCAATCTTTTCGCCAGCCTTAATGGATTCGCTGCCCGCCAGACCAAAAAGTACGAGTGAAGGATCGAATTGATAGACAGCACGCGCGATTGCTTCCGCTAAAGCAGCGTCTTTGGCAGCCATATTGTATAAAGCACCATGAGGTTTGACATGCTGCAATTTGCCGCCTTCGGCTTTCACAAAAGCCGCGAGTGCACCGACTTGGTAAAGCACGATTTCGTAAGCTTCATCAGGCGTGATCTCCATCTTGCGCCTGCCAAAACCCACCAAATCCTGCATGCCCGGATGCGCACCGATAGCGCAGCCCGACTCTATAGCCATTTTGACTGTTTTGCGCATTACCGCCGGATCACCTGCGTGAAAGCCACAGGCGACGTTGGCAGAGGTAACATTTTTCAGAATCTCCTGATCGTTGCCCATTTTGTAGGCACCGAAGCTTTCTCCCAAATCGCTGTTTAAATCAACCTTAAACATTGACAGTCCTCCTAATTATTCAAGTTTTTGTTGTATTTATTACATAAAAAACACAAAGCGCAAAATGTACAAAAGACGCCGAAAACCGATAAGGTTTTCGAGCGTCTTCGCTACAAATATCTGCACTCATTTTAGCAGGAAAAGCTATCTATGTAAAGCTTGTTTTTTTACTGGGCAATATATTCCTAAATGTCATATCGTCAAACTCAGAGAGCCTTTTAAATATTCTATCGTTTCCATATGTAGATATGTTAAAATGTATTTAAGAGATAGACTTGGAGTCAGATCCTTTGATTCTTGTTTACTGTAGTAAAACATTAAATTTTATTGTGTTGTTAAAATTTTTAGTTGGGGCAGGGTGAGAACAATTGTCTATTTCGATAAATGAAAATGCAATACAAAGAATCCTATTGATAAGGTTGAGTTCAATCGGTGATGTTCTTTTTGCATCTCCGGTAGCAGAGAAACTACGTCAACGCTTCCCAAAAGCACACATTACCTGGGTTGTCGAAACAAAGTCCAAGGATGTTATTGTCGGTAACCCCTTTGTTGACGAGGTCTTGGTATGGAATCGAAAAAGTTGGAATAAAAATGCACGGCAAGAAAAAAAATATTTGCAATTAATCAATCTTAACTATAAATTTTCCCAATCAATCAGGGCGCTTAAGCCAGACTTAGTCATCAACATGCAAGATGATTTTAGAAGTGCAGTCCTTACTCATATTAGCGGCGCAAAATATCGTATATGTCCGGCTAACTTTCGAAAAACCAACAAGTGCTCAGCAAACATTTTAGTGGATAATACGGCAGTCAAACACTCAATGCTTAAATATGTTAGTTTATTGTCACCCTTAGGTATTGACATTAAAGACACGCACATGACTATGCCTTTTACCACCGAGGATATCGCCTACGCCGATGACCTCTTAATTGAACAGGACTTACAGTCGAAGCAATTTGTTATTTTAAATCCAGCTGCCAGTTCTGAGAAGAAAATTTGGCCATCTAAGTACTATGCAGCTTTAGCCGATTTGCTCATAGAAAAATGCAACACACCTGTCGTTTTTTTAGGGGCAGAACCAGACCGGGCTTTGGTCGCTGAGATAATCAGCCAAATGAATCATAAGGCCTATGACTTTTCCGGCAAGACGACCTTAAACCAGCTCGGGGCATTAGTGCAAAAAGCAAAGCTTTTTATCAGCGGCGACACTGGTCCATTACATATAGCTGCAGCGGTTAGAACACCTACTGTCTCCCTCTTTGGCCATACTAATCCAGAAAAATATGCACCCCTTGGAGACTCGAACATAGTACTTACCGGTAAAACCATGCATGATATAAAGCCTTCTGAGGTATTTCAGGCAGCCTGCACTTTTCTGGTTTGTGAAAATTAATCTATCTAAAAAAAAAGCAATGCTTGTGAGCATGAGACAAGCATTGCTTTCTTTTTTTGTTCACTCTTTATTATAATTGTACCTCGTACGAATAGCAGAAATACTCTTCGCAGCCGAGGTTATGTCTGTATTTCTCGCGTGCGTCACCCAAGTCCAGCCATTCAAAATCGGTTTTCTCAATCAAATATTTTATCGTTTGCATATGCAGAAAGGTAGCTGTCATATGTTTGGCATAGTGCATACTCGCAGCACTTTTTCGAACAAACAAACGTTTCTCATCCAAATCAAAGAAACCTGCGGTAAAAGCTGACAACTTATTGCCAATATACAGGCAAGTATTGAAGGAATTGCTTTCCTTCGTGCAGGCGTCTGTGAGCGCATTGCATTTTCTTCGGCCATACCGCTCAGTCAAAGTCTTTAGCTTACTCGCTGTGTTATTGTTCTTTTGATCATACAAGCGAATATATTTTCTTCTTAGTTCGCTATTGATTGATCCCCTGATAAATTCCAGCTTATATGGCACACCTAACTGAGCCATGAATTTTTCTGCCAGGTTGACATCACCGAGAACTTTCGGTGGCAGGCTTTGCAAATACTCCTCATAAGAAGAAGGCAAACGCAATTGCGCCAAGCTTTTTTTGTGCAAACTCCTGCATTTATTATCCTTGAGCCAGTTACGCAAAGGCGAATCCGGCGCTAATCTGTTCAAAACAAGCGTGTAACCGGCAAATTTCTGCTGCAGTTCCTGGAAAAGTTGTTGAAAACATTCTGGTTCTATCGAATGCGGATAAATAAAATCCAACATTTCGCCATTGCCGAAATCGCCGAAAATATGCAGTTCTTTGCCTTTGATGCACAAAGGAACTATGATTTGGAGCTTGTTATTTTCGTCATAAAACCCATAAAAACGTTTCTGCAGGAATAGTCGTTTACCATCCAAGCGAAAATATTTGTTAAAAAGCTCGTTGTATTCCCTTGAAGCATAAGGTAATAAGCGGTGATTGCGACAGTACAAATCCTGCCATTCAGCTTTGACTAATCCATCATTGAAGTTAAGTTTTCTCAGCATAATTCGGCCCCCTTGTCAGAAACGAGTTTAGCTACTCTATTGCCAGCGATAATCATTAGCAAGACCAAAAGTTTACATTTCCAAGAAATCAGCACAAAATAGTTACAATCCCTTTCCTTTATTCTAACATTTAACCATTTTTTTGCTATGATTCTTACTATATTCGTAGTATTTTTACCTAATAAAAACCCACCTCAACTGAAATGAATCAGTTGAGGTGGGTTGCAGACAGTTTGAACGCAGGGATATCGTAAAGTTCCTTTGAATTCGGCATAAGTTCATCCGGGAAGCAAAAGTTGAATTATTACCTTTTGTCATGATACAATAATCTAAAGCAAACAACTATACTTATATTTAACTTAGGTATAGTTGTTTGTATTTTTGGCTAGTGAGGAGAATTTATGTTTTTTAAACAATTAAAGAAAGCCTTAAGACGTCCTGCAAGAGATATCTTCATCAACGGCTTGGCTGCTTCAATCTTGATAAATAAAACAATAAGAAGAATCCTATACCGTCTTTATGGCATGAAAATCGGCAATGCCTGGATTGCCCCCGGTTGCGAGTTCGTCAGCTCAAGGCTGGAAGTCGGTGACGGCACCTGGATCCAGAGAAACTGCGTTTTTGATAATAATGCCGCAATAAAAATTGGTGCAAATTGTGATATCGCCTTCAATGTAATTTTCATAACCAATACTCATGTGATAGGCAACGAAAACCGCCGGGCCGGCAAAGGCACTCCGCGTCCAATAACTGTTGAGGATGGTTGCTGGATAGGCGCAAATTCCACCATTATGCCGGGCGTCACTATTGGCGCTGGCTGCATTATCGGCGCAGGGTCGGTTGTCAATAAAGATTGCCTGCCGCACGGATTATATGCCGGGAATCCTGCCAAAAGAATAAAGGATCTACAGACTTCTGAAATATGAAATCGTTCGTCTCAAGCCTTCCTCCAGCATTATCGTAGGTTCCCATTTGATCGTTTTTTGAGCAAGCGATATTACCGGTCGTCTTCGTGCCGGGTCATCAAGAGGCAATTCTGCAAAAATCAAATTGGAGTTACTACCGGCTATATTAATAACCTTTTCTGCTAATGCCATCATGGAAATCTCTTGCGGATTACCAATATTAACAGGACCGGTGAGCGAATCCTCCGATGCCATCATCTTAATCATGCCTTTCAGCAAGTCATCGACGTAACAGAAACTCCTCGTTTGTGAACCGTCACCATAAATAGTAATATCTTTGCCGTGCAAAGCTTGCATGATAAAGTTGGAAATAACACGCCCGTCGCAAGGGTCCATATACGGGCCATAGGTATTAAAAATACGGATAACCTTTATTTTCACGCCGTACATGCGATGATAATCAAATATTAAAGACTCAGCGCAGCGTTTGCCTTCGTCATAACAAGAGCGGATACCAATCGGGTTGACGTTGCCACGGTAGTTTTCCACCTGCGGATGAACTTCCGGTTCCCCGTATACTTCACTTGTGCTTGTCTGCAATAGCTTGGCATTGGACCGCTTGGCTAAATCCAACATGTTAATAATGCCAAGCACACTGGTTTTGGTCGTATAAACAGGGTCTTTCTGGTAATGCAACGGGCTTGCGGGACAAGCAAGATTATATATTTCGTCCACAACAAAGTCTGCTGGCAATGGGTCGATGACGTCATGTTCCAATAACTTAAATTTTTCATTATGCAGCAGCTTCTCAATATTTTGTTTGCGTCCGGTAAAAAAATTATCTAAGCAAATAACTTCATTAGCAGGATTTTCTTGCAATAACGTTCTGCAAAGATTGGAACCGATAAACCCCGCTCCCCCTGTCACCAGAATTTTTTTCACCATTATTCGCCCCGTTTTCTATTTTTTTGATGCTAAAGGCCTTATATTCCTGAACCTACTTATTTGCAATGCTTTCAATACCATTTCTAATCGCTTTTGGGATATAAAACCTATATAAGTTTATATTTAAAAGAACCTCTAACAGCCTTATTTTATTCTTTGTCCTTACAAGAGGAGATTTTATAATTTCTTTAGCTTCTGACTTTAATAAGTCTCTCACTTCCTTAGCTGCTTTCTTGTCCCTGCAATAGCGGCTGAGCCAGTAAGAACGAGTACCGCAGTATGTAAAAAGTTCATAGGTATAATCGGCCAGATCCGGATATAACTTTTTCAAAAAACTTTTTCGTCGCTGCCAGGCCATAAAGTGGTCGTATTCCTTTTGAACTGTCAGTGTCGAAATTACTCCTGCAGGATTAATAAAATAATAATATAAGCAGTCATGTATATAGGCAACTCTTTCAGCAAAATGAATAAGTTCATGCAAAATATTCAAATCTTCGAAGTCATAGCCTTCAAGAAATTTAACTTGATCAAAAAGTTCGCGTTTATAAAGCTTGCACCAGACATAAGATGTTATTTTGTCACTTGCAACAAGCTTCATAGCCTCCTGAGCGGTAAAAGTCTCGTCATGTTCAAAACTGTGCCGTGGTATCAATCCGTCGTGCTCCAGACGATAGTGATCACAGATAACAATATCAGACTTTGTTCTTACTATTTCCTTATATAATTTTTCATACATATCTGGTGCAATATAATCATCAGGATCAACAAAACCAATATATTCCCCTCGGGCAATTGCAAGGCCATTATTGCGTGCATTAGAAATGCCGCCGTTCTCTTGATGGATAACGCGAAATCTAGTATCGGTGGCAGCAAATTCATCACAAATCTTACCGCAATTATCAGGGGAACCGTCATCTACTAAAATAGCCTCAAAATTGAAAAGTGTCTGTTCTTTAATTGATGACAGGCATTTTTCAATCTGAGGTTCTACTTTGTATACGGGCACTATTATTGAGATGATCGGATCAACATTTTTCTCCTTACCCACAGATCTAAAAGTCATGCTCACTTTTGCTCCTTCTATTTTCTTCTTGCTGTTCAATGCTAAAGGGCTATTTCATAGGAATAACAAAAATACTCTTCACAGCCAAGCCAATATTTGTATGCTTCATGACCGCCTGCAAAATCCATACATTCTGCCCCTGTTTCTTCTATAAGCCATTTTATTGTCTGCGTATGCAGAAAAATGCCAGGTGAGCATTTAGCATAGCTGCTATCAATAGCTGTTTTTCTGCAGATAAGCCTTTTTCCCTGGAAATCAAAAAAACCGGAGGAAAAAGCGACCAGTTCATTCCCTACATATAGAAGAACATTTAAAGAATCGCTTTCCTTCGTACAGGCATCAGTAAGGGCATTAAACTCTTTCCTTTTGAATCTGTTCCAAAACGATCTTTTTTTGCCCTCACGCTCTGCTTCTCTCTGGTCATAAAGCTTAAAACACTTAGTTCTGATATCACGGCTGATTGGTCCTCGCAGAAATTCCAGCTTATACTGATCAGGCAGAGTGGTAATTAATTGAACCGAATGCTTCACATTGTATCTCGTCTTATTTGATAAAATCTTCAAATACTCATTATACGAACTTGGCAGCTGCAGTTTCCCACAACTTTTCAGACGGATGCTTTGATAATTGTTATTTTGCAGCCACTGATGCAATAAAGAATCTGGCGAAAGCCTGTTTAAAATAAGCCTGTAGCCTTTAAACTTACATTGCAATTCCTGCAAGAGTTTTCCGAAATACTCTGGTTTGATTTCTTCGTCATAAATAAAATCCAGAATTTCCTCGTTGGCAAGATCACCGAAAATATAAATTTCTTTGTCTTTGATACAAAGCGGGACAATCATGACAAGTTGTCCTGCTTCATCATAATAGCCAAAAAAAGTTCTTTTGAACAAAAGTCGTCTTCCCCGCGCCCAAAAATATTTGTTGAAGAGTTCACAATACCTTCTGGAAGAATAAGGAAGCAGCCGGGGATTAGAGCAATACAAGTTTTTCCATTCGTCTTTCAGATTACTGCTGTCAAAATTAAAGTCGCGTAGCATTTTTTACCCTCTACTTTGAAAATGCAATTATGCAAAAATTTCCTGTTTATTTTGATATCCCTGCATCTCGCCATTGTCTTCCGCTATCCGCACTGTGCCATTCATGGTCAATAAGTCTTCTCTTTTGAAAGCATATTCAGCTGATGACAAATCCTGGCAAGCATCATATCTATCGGTTTCAATATTCATTATACCAAGTATCGTATCATAAATCATATCATTGGTAAAACAGCTGTTGAGCCTTTCCTTGAGACGGCTGGCAAGCTGTGGATGACGCGTCCTGTAGTCGGATCCCAACTCTATCCAAAAGGGAACCCTTATCATATCAAAACCAAACATACCTGGAGTATGCTTCTGATCTCGTTTTACTGCATCACCATGGTCAGAGAAATAAACTATACCGTCAGCTTGATAGGTTTGAGTGGCAATTTCATATATTTTCGATAAGATGTAATCTGTGTAAAAAATGCTGTTGTCATACTGACAAAGTTTTTCAGGACGTTTTGCTTCTTCAGTATAGATGTCCTGACAACCATCAAAAACATTATACCCTTTTGGATAGCGGTCTTTGTATTCAAAATGACTGCCTTTCAAATGAATAATAAACAATTTGTTGCCTGGCTCATCTTTGAAGCTGGCAAATTTGGGCAGAAGCTCCTCGTCATAGGTATTGAGAGCTTTGTTGCCATCACTAATAATAATGGAAGCGTCTGCCTCATCAGATATAAGGGCTACCGGATTAGCAAAGGTTGTATGTTTTTCGTGATTGCTGATAAAAAAAGTTTTGAATCCAGCTTTTTTAGCTACTTCGATCAAGGAAACGGAATCAGCAAATCTTTTATTATTATACTGACTGCTTTCGGTTAATGCTTTTGCTAAAACATACATCGTCAGCACGTGGCAGGAATATACATTCTGAAATAGCAGGAAGTCTTCTTTTTTGCTCATTTCCGAAAGCCAAGGCGTTGTTTCCCGCTGATATCCGTAGGCGCCAAGATGATCTTTTGTCTGCGACTCCCCTATGACTACCACAAATACATTGTCATTTTGCTTTGCCTGCTCCTTCAACGCAGCACTGCAATTGTCGTCTTTTTTCTGCAGCTGCCAATATTTAAGTGCTTTTAAATATACCGTGCTTTCACTGATCATGTTCCATAAGCACGAGTCTTTAAAAGTTTTCCAAGTATTAATCACTGACAAAAACATTAACGCTGTGATGGCAGCTTTGCTCATCGGAGTCACAGACGTTTTTATTGATAAAGAAGAGTTCGCAGCAAATAATGCAGTGGCTAAACAAATGAGGCCTAATGTGATGAGAAAATACTGCGGCGCAGAATAGGCATTTTTAATAAAGCTTATGGCTTCTTTTTTGTTAGTCTGGTAAAGAACAACCAGGCTTGTCGAATTAAGCAGGTCTCCGTCTATGCCATAATACAATAAGTATATGATGCTCACCAACAGATATACAAACTGCATCATAGTAATAAAAATCGTTGCTGCCAATTCCAAGCCAAGCCACTTGGTAATAACCTGTAACAAAATCATGACAGTGCAAAAACTGAAACCAAAAGCGATTTCTTTTAAAACATAATCACCAAAAATTTTGTTCTTTCTGCCCAACTTCATTAAAATAGGCATGGCAGCTGTCCCAGTAACCAGTAATGTTCCATACAAAACAAGGCTCGTCAACTTGTTTGGGAAATAAGCGACGGCAATAGAAAATAAAGGCAAGGTATAAAAAATATAGCGCCAATGCACCCATCTTTTGGTATAAATATCAGTCAACAAAAAATATAATGTTCCAATAAGTAACATAAATAAAATAGCTACGTCCAGATATTCATACATAACGACCTGATCTCCTATTCTTAGTCCTTACATGGCATAAAATTCCTTTTTAAGTTTACCATCAAAGAAATCAGTTATGTTTGTTCTTACCATTTCCGTCATTTTTCTACCAAATTAAGTCAAAAAGGGCATAACCAGTCTATTTTGACTGGTTATGCCCTTTTTGTAGAAGGTATCATTAATTGCAGTATCTCTTGATTTTCAGGTTTATATAGAGACAGAGGCATTTAGCGGCGTCATAGTACTTGCCCTTATGGAAAAAGTACTTGGAGGCGTGCCGGTATTTCTGGTAGTTTTTTGGCTCGCGGGGCAAAATAGGATCCACAGGACAGTCCCATAAAGATTGTGCGCAATATGAACGCCATAATCTATCATATTCGCCAAGGCAAAAATCCCATGGTTTCCTGCCGCCTATAAAGTGATAAATAACCAAGTCGGCAGGTTCCTTGCCTTCTATTTCCCAAAGTTCTTTACTGATATCAGGCAAATAATTGTATCTGTCTGGCAAGAACACAACATCACCATCGATTGTGAGATTAAGCACATCCTGGTCAACATAGAAAAAAGGTTCCTTGACCTGCCAAAGTATTTCAAAGCATTTTTCCGTTATCGCCCTTTTTTCCCATTCTTCAATATTGACATACATCATACCGGAATTAAAATACCTGTTGTTTTTCATCTTTAAGATTTTAAGCTGTGGTCCAGCAGTCTGCGGCAAATCTTCAACAACTGCGACAGGATGATTCTGGAAATCAAGCTTCTCCAAAGAATCAAGACTGCTGAGGCAAAGCATGTCGACATCAGTATAGAGATATCTGTTAGTAAAATTCTTCATTACCTTGGGCATATAGATGCGGAAATATGCCACATAAGACATCCCTTCCCTTACATTTGGAAAGTCCGAGAACTTATCTGTATCGAGCACATGAAACCAAAAATCCTGCTTAAATTCTTGCGCTATTTTTTGTATCTTTGCCGTTTCTTCCGAAGGGTACTCATCAATAAAAGTATGAAAAACAAAGTTTTTATCAATATTATTTTTGAGGATAGATGTGACCATGACGCCCATTTGGCGAAAGTACTTTTTATCGATATTAAAGCAAATATGAAAAGCATCAGGAGCGTTGCCGGCTTTGGCTTCAGCACCTATAAAAATATCTTCTTTGACAAAATTTTCCTTTTCAAAATACGCCTTATCAACCAATATTAGCACCTTCCTTAAAATGATTGAATAATCAATGGCACAGTCAATTTGTGATAATTTCTTGATAACACAAATAAACATATGCTATATTTTAATATGTATTTATTTATCAAACAATTATGGAGGAATTATAATGTCTCTTCTTGACAATGCCGTCTTGAAAATAGAAGTGTTAGGAAATGAAAAGCCTTCTTCGCAGTCGTTGCACGTAGCGTTTGGTATCGACGCATTTTTTGCCTTTCCTATGGGTGTATCGATGACTTCTTTCATCGCGAATCATCAGCAAAAACATATAACTTTTCATATTTTCACCGATAGTCTTTATGCTGATGATATCCTAAGGCTAAAAAAGTTAAGCGAACAGTATGATATTCTCATCAATATATATTATATCGATGTCTCTATTTTTAAAAACCTCAAAACTTCCCTCGACTGGCCGGCTGCCATCTATTATCGTTTCATAATGGGCAAAAAGCTTTACGGAAAAGCGAGCAGAGTTTTGTACATAGATGCTGATACTGTTTGCTTAAATTCTTTAACAGATCTTTTTAGTTGTAACCTTGATGATAAAATAATTGCGGCTGTCATGGATCCCATCAACATCCGGGAAAAGAATAGGCTTTCCTTTGCCAGATATCGGGAGAAACTTAACCTGCAGGGAAATGCGTATTTTAATTCAGGCGTTATGCTCATCGATATTGATAAATGGCATGACAACAATATTTCAGATAAAGCTCTGGCTCTGTTAGATGAGAAATCTGGCTTATATGACTTTCCAGATCAGGATGCTTTAAATGTTTTATTGGAAAATAAGGTATTGTTTTTGGACAAAAAGTATAATTATCTTTATGCTAAAGAACAAAGCACTAAGAATATTTTAGCAGAAAATCTGGCAATCATACATTATGCGGCAAGGCCAAAGCCTTGGTATATCTGGTATGATTATCCTTTAGGCACCTGCTATCAAAAATATGCCAAGAACTCATTATGGGCGGAAGTCCCCCCTGTTGTTCCTCGTACCTATCAGGAAATGAAATTAATGGCTAAAGCAATGAAAAGAGCCGGC
This sequence comes from uncultured Acidaminococcales bacterium, assembly GCA_964500055.1. Classification (GTDB taxonomy): domain Bacteria; phylum Bacillota; class Negativicutes; order Acidaminococcales; family Acidaminococcaceae; genus RZYP01. The sequence continues at coordinate 12,230 of CAZCMY010000014.1, forward strand.
AAAACAGGAGAAATGCTGCGTTGGTATGGTAGATATTGTATTACGAAGGTAAAGCAGCGGTATTTTAATTTCGCAATTTCTAAGTAAGCTTATTATGAATATGTGTCAAGGATAAACGTTCAGCTTATCCTTGACACTTTTTTATTCCCGTTGCCCTATCTCATCATTCCGAGACCGCTATGATGAAGGCTCCAGTTTATCCAAAAAATCCGCAACGGCTCGATACACATCGTCAA
>CAZCMY010000014.1:12565-22092 GCA_964500055.1 uncultured Acidaminococcales bacterium
GATGAAGGCTCCAGTTTATCCAAAAAATCCGCAACGGCTCGATACACATCGTCAACTTTTATCAGCTGCATGCAGAATGGTTTTTCACAGGGGCTTGAATAATCGCCATTGCAGGGAGCACAAGACGCTGGCGTCGCAAAAGAGGCGATATTCTCAGGCGGTGCGCCTTTTGTGACTGGTGTTGAACCATAAAGTCCGATTGTCGGCACCTTGAAAGCACGGGCTATATGCATTGGTGCACTGCAGCCATTAATAACAAGCACCGAGCGCTCAATGACATATCCTAATTCGTAAAGATCTGTTTTGCCGGAAAAGTCAGTAACATTGCTGCCAAATTTAATGCTTTGCGGATTTTCGCCAGTAAGTATCACAGGTATATCGTAGTTTTCAGCAACTTTCTGCCAAAGCTCCTGCCAGTATTCTTCCGGCCAATTCTTCGAAATATGAGAGGTATACATGGAAAAAACAATATAAGGCTTTGCCATATCCAGATTATGGTCAGCAAAGAGTTGTTCCATCTTTTGCTTTTCCTGCGAATTGGCTTCTGAATAATGGAAGGTATTCCAATTGTCTTCCTGCATAACGTCGATGCTGGTATTTTCTTTTAATAATTCGGCAAACATCACCGGATCATAAGTATAATCCATCTCTTTATGCCATTTTATCGGCTGTGTCAGCAAATTCGCGCGCTTGTGGGCAATGCCGATACTTTTTCTGACTCGTGCCAGATGGGCAAGTAAAGCTATGCGGTGAGTATAATCAACCAGATAAGCAAGATCAGCGTGCCACATCTTTTTAATCAGGTTTATTTGTTCACCCAGTGTTTTCTTGTCGGGAAGAGCAATAACCTCATCAATAAAAGGCAGCCTGGCAACAGCGGGCGCAGCAATAGTACGCACTATACAGATAAGCTTTGCCTCGGGAAATCTCTTTTTCAGTTGGTATAATATCGGCGTTGTCATTACTACATCGCCAATGTTATCTAATCTGCTGACCACTATTTTTTTCATGACCATATACTATTCTCCAGTTATATTTTTAATATGTTCCTGATCAATGCTTCATGACTGTATGCTTTATTGGCACGCAAGAGATCCTCGTTATAAATCGCTAGCTTGTCTTCATACAAATCGACGAATTCTTTTAACTGTCTTGCAAAAACCTCTTCGTTTTCAACCTGAACAGCTGAACCGATCTTATACTCCGCAAGCACTTCCGGGTTTATTTCCGGAGAAATGAGCACTGGTTTGTAGAAACCGATAGCAGTAAACAGCATTGCGCTCCAGTGGTAACGATAACGCTCAGCCGCATAGGGCAAAATCACGACATCCACGCCAAGCAAAGCTTTTTCCCATTCTACCCCAAGCAGATTTTTATGCCAGAAAGTTATATTCTTGAAGCTGCTGTAGGCAGTTTTAAGTTGTTCAAATGCTTCACCGTCTTCAGGTTTAGCCGTTGCTCCCTGCACTATCAGCTCTACTGGTTTTGTGAATTCCGCTTTGACAAAAGCATCCAAAAAGAACCCTAGATTTTTTTCCTTGCGAAATTGACCAAAGAACCCAATTTTAATTGGATATTTTGCTTTTAAGGTTGTAACAGCTTCTAAAGAAAGAGGCTTAAATACAGGCGGATTAATCAGATGCAGGTTAGACAAATTGCTGCTTGCAAAGTCATTACGCAAAGTGATCACGCGTAAATGCAGGTTTTTATATGGCAGGCACTTACGTGCATACTCTTCAAACTTGGGCTGCTCACCAGGGTTGATACCATGAAACACAAAATAAACCGGCACCGGTGAATACTTCAGCTTGCTTTTCAAAACCGTTCTTAGATAGCGATAGGTAGCGGTAGGTATAATGATAGCCTCACATAAGCCGCTCTCTGCTTTGTCAAAAGCTGAGTTAAACCAGCTAAGCCTACGTTCTTCGCGCATTACAGACAGCCAAATTTTTTTAAGTCTGCCTGCACCGGCATAAGTAATAACCTCGCCGCCGTTTAAATAGTCTACAGGTACGCCGTAATCAATTTTGAAAGGAAACTTCTGCGGCACAAAAAAGCGCGGATCATGTCCCTCTCTTTTGAGCTCGTCAACCAAAAGACGGTCAAATTCGACCTCATGTCCTGCCGGCATGCTGATACTTTCTAAAATTGCTATACGCACTTCACGATGCCACCTTTATCATAAAATAAATCTGCGTTAATTTGAGAAAAAAGCCGCAGTGACCTAGCCGCCGCAGCCTTTTGTAAATTGTTTTTGCTTTTATCTCAGGGCAGTCAATTGTTCCTCTATTGCTTGCAGCACGTGCACAGGCAAAATTTCTTCATGGGTAAGAAAGTCAGTTGTTGGTCTGAGACCAAACCTGCCAAAGGCAAATTCATAGCATAGCACTTTTGCCTTCTCACTCAGAGGATGCCACTGAATGGGGTTCGTACACAGGAATATCGAAACAATAGGTATATCTGTCGTCGCTGCCATATGAGCTGTGCCGGTATCGACTGATACCAATAAATCAGCAATATTAAAAAGGGCCACCAAATCTGTCGGTCTCGTCTTACCGCAAAGATTTTGCACAGCACTCTTACATTCTTTAATAACATTTTGCGCATAATCCGCATCGCCGGGAGCACCGATTATATAACAATCGGCGTTATACCTTTGGGCAACCGTATCAATAACTTCTGCAAAATACTGAATAGGCCAGTTCTTCTCGGGATGTGTACCACGCACACAAAACAAAATCTTTTTCTTGGCGTCTGTTTCTTGCTTGACCTGCAGCAGTTCCTTCATGCGTTCTATGCTTTCAGCACTTGCTGGCGGCAAACTTGGCTTAGCGGTAATGCTTGCAGACAAATTGAGATAGGGGCGCACTACTTTCATGAAGGTTTCGCTCTGGTGCTCTTTTTCTTGTGTCGTAATCGGATAAAGCTTGGTAAAAAATAACCGATACCATTCTTTTTTCTTACCATAGCGGTCCATGCCGTCACCGGCAATTCGCACTGGTATGCCGGCCAAAAAGGCAACCAGTAACGGGCGCAAACGGCTTTCCAGCGAAATGTTGATGTCAAAGTTTCTTTTTTTGACCTCTTTGACCATTTGCAGCATAGAAGAAAGCGAGCCATCTTTTGACTTATATGTAAAAGGCAGAATTTCGTCCACCAATGGATGGTTCTCAAAAAAAGGCGCAACATGCGGGACTGTCATCAGGGTTATCCAGGCATCCGGATAAGCATCTCTAACCAATTTTATGGCAGTGGTTGCCAGTAAGACATCCCCAACATTTTTCAAATGATTAATTAAAATCCTCATTATTCTTTGTCCTTTTCCTGGATTTCCTTAAGCTTCAGATACTTCGTCAAGGTATAGCTGAAATGATTGCAGCACAAAGCTACGCCCAGCCAGCCATCAAGAATACCTCTTTTGAAAAAGGTCATCTGAATAAAAGCATAAGCAGCGTGTGCAAAAGCGCCTGCAAGCTTAGTCCGTTTACCTTTTTTGTAGGCTTCTTCTGCCCAAAGACTTGTATATTGGTTGAATTTACCAAAATACTGCTGCCAGCTTTCATAAGTATAATGTTCAATATAACCTGGCAACTCTTCTGCCTTCAAAGAACATATTGGTCTTTCGTGCACCTTGCTTTCCCAAGATACCTTGTCACGAGGAAACAGGCGAGCTACACGATCAGGGCGTAAAACACCATGTTTGAATTTTTGGCCAAAAGCAAAAGATAGACGCTTGATGATATATTGCTTGTCCATGTTCTTGCTTGTGGTAACCAACTTTATTGCGTTAATCAACTCGCCATTAAGCCGTTCATCGGCATCAAGATAAAGCAGCCAGTCAGCTTCAGTCTTGTCCAGAACAAAATTTCGCTGTGCAGCGAAGTCATTGGTCCAGGCACGAAAAAGAGTCGTTGCTCCTTCTTGCATCGCGATTTCGAGAGTTTTATCAGTGCTGCCGGAATCCAGGACAATTACTTCCTCCGTGCACTGCATGGCATTAGCGATTACTGCCTTTATGTTCTTTTCTTCATTTTTTGTCAAAACCACAATAGCAAGCTTAGTCATGGTAAATGCCCCTTCATCTTTTCGAGCAGTACTTATTTAAAGTTTGTATCTTATTTTTAAATAGGAATAAATCAGATAACATTTCAATGCCTTTAGATGTTCTTTTTTCTTGCTATAATATTTGCCGGCATATTTATAATCGTGGTAATACTTTGGCTGAAGAGGTGGATACTTGATTCTTTCATGCCGCCACAAAGATAGATCATTTGCCTGCCACCACAATTCATCAAATTCATTGAGGCATATTTCCCAAGGTTTGGTGCGACCAAAGAAATGGTAGAAAATAGTGCCTTCCGGCCCTCTGGTTCCCATACCGCCAAGAAAATTGAATTTATTCGGCAACAGGACAAAATTACCGTCCAAGGCAAGATTCAAAACGTCCTGATCGTGTCCCATGAACATTTTAGGATCTTTCCCTGTATACTCAAAGCACCTTTCGGTAATTTGCTGTTTTTCCCATTCTTCGACATTGATCCACATCATGCCTGCATTAAAATACTTGCCGTTTTTAAGTTTAAGAAATTCCAAACGGGTTTTCACCGCATCTGCAACATCACTGACAGCTGCAAACGGGGTTCCTTCAAAATCAATCTCAAGAAATGGCCTTAAGCTGCCTAGACAAACCATATCCGCGTCGATATAGAGAAAGCGGTCAGTATATCTTTTCAGTATTTTGGGCATATAAATTCTGAAATAGCCAACATGGCTGTATCTTTGATGCAATAAATGAAATTTGCTGAAAGGTTCCATATTCATAAGATAAATATGGAAAGCTTGTTCGTATTTTTTAACCAGCTGCCGTACTTTCTCTAAATCAGCTTCGGCAATCTCATTAATAAATACATGAAACTCCAAGTCCAAATCACGATTAGTTTCCAGAATGGAAGTAGCCATAACGCCAAGCTGATCAAAATAATTCTTGTCGACGTTAAAGCATATATGCATTTTATCTTGGTCGGCATGATGCTTTTTTGGGGCTTCTATGTCAATCGTTTTCTTGACGAATTTATCTTCTTTAAAATAATCTTTATCAATGTCCAAGCGTGATCGTCTTCTTTCTCATATGGCTATGTCAAAATTTTATCTAAATGCGAACCCCGAGATCCCTCACATGCGTTCGGGATGACATTTTCTCTTTTGTCATTCCGATGGCGTCAGCCGAGGAATCTCGTTCTTGTCATTTTTCTTCATTCTTCAGCCACTTTTCTGCCGCTGCCAGAACTTGTTCAACTGTTAACCGTTTCATACACTGCATATCGTCGCATTTGTGCCGCATTGCTTTCGCACAGCCTGTGCATGGCGGTATCGCCCTAACCACTGTGGCTTTCTCGGTATAGGGTCCGTAAAGATCAATGTGGGATGGTCCATACAAAGCTACTATCGGTATTTGTTGACTGATTGCCACATGCATTGGTCCGCTGTCATTCGTTATAACCAGTCTGCATCTTTGCATTGCAGCGGCGAGTTCTCCGATTGAAAAGCGCCCGGTCGCAATAATTGGCTCTGTTTTCATATAAGTTAAGGCCTTGTTTACCATTTTCTCATCCATAGAACCGCCAAAAAAAACTACCTTGTAACCTTCGGTTGCCAGCGTATCTGCTACTTTCGCAAAACGTTCCGGTGCCCATCTCTTAGTTTCTATAGCGCTGCCTATATTAAAGCCTATTACTTTATCTTGTGGTGTAATTTGCTGCTCTTGCCAGAACTCGGCAGCTGTCTTTTTATCTTCACTGCTTGGGAAAATTTCCAAACCGTTGTTATCAATATTGTTTATGCCTAATTGACTTAAAACATCAATATACATGTCAGCAGCGTGCAGCTTCCTATTAAACGGTGTCACTTTAGTCAAAAATGGTCTGAACAAAAAATGACTAAAGCCCACTTTTACAGGAACTTTAGCACAAAAATCAATGAAAGAAGTCCGTTCATTGGGATGTAAATTAATCAAAACATCATAATTGCCTTTACTGATGGTTTTAGCGAATTTATACAAGGCTAAGATGCTGTCATCCTTTCCCTTTTTATCAATTGTCATAACTTCATCTATATTAGGGTTATTCTTTACAACATCTTTTAATTTTTCATCAACCAGATAAGTAATATGTGCCTGCGGTGCTGCTTGGCGCAATACACGCAAAAAGGGCGTAGTCAGGACCAAGTCACCCAGGTGCATAAGAAATGTTACTATTATTCTCTTGCCATTAAGATCTACCATGATTTTCTCCAAATTATTGCAGGTTTGATTTGTTTCTTTCATTCAATAAATTCTACGCCTGCATTTTCCATTATTTTATGTGCATCGGCGTCAATTGGTTTTGCACAAAGATCCGCCAAGCTCAGCATATTTATTTTTCTATCTGCAAATTTTTCTCCAAACATCAGGCCCGATGAGGCATAGCTGATCACAGTGTCTATGTTCGGCTCTGAAGCGTACATCAATTCAACAGGTACTCTTGAATTATAAATAGACATACTGGGAATTGCTTTTTTATATCCTTCAAGCTTCTTTTGTGTGTCCATGGCATGCGGTTTATACAGGAACTGTGCCATACCGTCAAATTTCTTCATTATCTTTAATAATCCGGCCAATTCGTCTTTTTCGCTGACTTCACCTTTTTCCACCAGCGGCTGGCTCAGATAAATGACAGTATCTTTATTGAAATGCTGTGTTAATAAGCCTTTTTCCTGCAAGTCTCTGACTGCTGTTTTAATCATTTCTTTAGTAATTTCAACGGCATGCGGAGATTTGCGCATCAATAGTTCCGGTCTGTAAAGATAATCACCTACGGCAGCTTTCGCACCACCAATCCAAGCGGTGTTAAATTCCAGTTCCGACTTTATGCCTGCCAGCAAACAAATTGTTTTCAGTTCCAGTAAGTGAAATTTTTCGCGCAGCCATGTACGGCTGTGACCGCCTGGATAATAAGACCACATACCTTCGTCATAACGGTAATAATTTTTCAGGCCTAAAACGGCAAGAAGTAATTGCGCCTGTATATCAATATCGACAGCGAGAAAAGCCCTGTCAAACTCAATATCGCCGATCATACTCCTGACAGCGTCTACCTGTTTGCGATAGCTTCCCTGACCACTTCGGAACCACCGGAGCAATGGCAATACCTTCTTGTAACCACATTCTTGCGAATACATGTAGTTGAGAACCGGTACATCCTTCCATGCTTCAAAACTTTGCGGATGCATGATTACCAGATAGTTGTCATCTTCAGCAAAGGTGCTTTTTGCCAAAATAAAAGCCGTCATTAAATTAAAAGGTGTGTGAACGATAAAAAGGTTTTTCACTCGCTTCGCCCCTATTGCTCATTTCTTGAGATATTCATCATAAACTGTTTCAGGAGTTATATCGTACATACAATGCCAGTCACTGCAGTGCTTTTTCAAACAACCCGCGCATTCGGCGGTGGTAGTTAAAATTGTTATATTATCGCTGCCATAAGGGCCTGTACGCTCCGCTTTGGTTGGTCCGTACATTGCGATCAGTGGCTTTTTCAAGGCTGCCGCAAAATGCAGTGGACCGGTATCGCCGCTGATAAATACTTTGCAGCCTTTGATCAAAGCCGCCAGTTCCTTCAAAGAAGTCTGTCCGGTAAGATCAATGATTCTATCAGTTTCGGCCGAAGCCTCTATCAAAGCAGCTTTTTCTCTTTCGTCAGGGCCTCCTGCCAAAACAATATACATTCCGCTATCGGCAATTTTGTCGGCTAGTGCGGCATAATGTTTAGGCGGCCATTCTTTGGTTTCCCAGCGTGCCCCGGGAACAAACACCACATATTCGTCACCGTCAAAACCTTTTGCTGCAAGCTTTTCCCTTACACTTTGTTCTTCTTTTTTCAAATCCGGCAGTGGAAATTCTATTTCTCTGATGTCGGCGCCAAGATAGCGAGCTACATCCAGATAACGCTCAATGACATGGTCCTGTGAGTGTTCTCCGCAGATAGCTCTACTGACCAGTCCGCTTCCTTCCCTCATTTCACAATACCCGATACGATTAGAACATCCTGTCAGTGCCGCAACGACAGCACTTTTGAATAGTCCTTGTAAATCTATGACCAAATCGAATTTTTTCGCATGCAGTTCTTTTCTAAAACTACGCAAAAAATTGATTTTATTAAACAAATTCATTTTATTGAATTCTACTTTATTAAAATAAATCACTTCATCAATAATCGGCGGATCTGGCAGAAACCCACTAAATTGGGGATGAACCAACCACGATATTTTTGCCTGAGGATAAAGTTTGCGCAATGCAGCAGAAAAGGGCAACGCATGTATAACGTCACCCAGTGAGCTCATCTTGATAATCAATATATTTTTGTAAGGTTTCGCAGCCATTTTTTCTATGATAATCCCTCTATCCGTCGGATTATTTTCCTGCCAGAATTTTTTTCACAAATTCCAGCAAGTTGCCGTTTTCATAAAGATAACCACGAATCCCTGCTGCTTGCGCAGACTCCAGATCACGTTTCTTGTCACCTATCAGAAAAGAGTTTTCCTTGCATATATGGTACTCACTCATAGCCTGCAGCAATAGACCTGGCTTTGGTTTGCGACAATCGCATTCAATCGCATATTGTTCTATCTTGCCATTCGGCAGATGCGGGCAATAATAGAACTTGGTTATTCTGCCGCCTGCCGCTGCTATTTCTGCAGCCATATGCTCATGCAAGCGCTGCATATCCTCTACTTCGTAGTAACCGCGTGCAATACCACTTTGATTAGTCACAACAAAAACAGCATAGCCTTCTTTGGTTAAATACGCTACCGCTTCTTTGGCTCCGTTTACCCATTCCAGCTCATCAATGCTATGCAGATATTCCTTGTCAACATTTAACACACCATCGCGATCAAAAAAAACCGCTTTTATCTTTTGTTCAAAGTGTCCAAAGGGGACCGTCCCCTTTGGACTTTCGGAATTATCTCTCATTGATCAGATACCCGTCATTTTTGTCCAAAAGCTCACAGTATTCGGCGATAGCTTCTTCAATATCGGTAAAGCCGCCATCATAGCCGGCAGCCAATAATTTGGAGCTGTCTGCTTCTGTAAAGCTTTGATATTTACCACGCAATACTTCAGGGAAAGGTACATACTCCAATTCACCGCTGCCGAAATACTTCAGTACGCCTTTAGCCAGTGTATTAAAGGTATGTGCGTGACCGGTTCCGCAGTTGTAGATGCCTTTCAGTTCCGGGTGATCCCAGAAGAAGAAATTGACTTTGACAACATCCTTCACATAGATAAAATCACGGACTTGTTCGCCGTTGCCGTAGCCATCAATACCTTCAAATAATTTAACTTTGCCTTCTGCCTTCCACTGGTTGAACATCTGGAAAATCATGGAAGCCATCTTGCCTTTGTGGTTCTCCTGCGGTCCATAAACGTTGAAATACCTTAAACCAACTATCTGGCTTTCAGCAGTATCAAAGTAACGTCTCACATAGTTATC
>CAZCMY010000015.1:0-9524 GCA_964500055.1 uncultured Acidaminococcales bacterium
GCAATAATTAATATTATAGGTGCACTCGAAGGTAATGAAGGACTCCTTGTCGCAAGTAAAATTGCCGATCAGGCTGGAATCACAAGATCTGTTATTGTTAATGCTTTGCGCAAGTTTGAAAGTGCCGGACTTATTGAAACCAGGTCTCTCGGTATGAAGGGCACATATATAAAAGTTTTAAATGAATATCTCTTAGAAGAGCTGAAAAAAAAGAAATAGTGATTGCAACGACCAATTTGCCTCGGCTGATTGGTCGTTTTTGCAATGAAATATTGGTGGTAAATTATGAAAGAGAATGTTGCGTGTTTCGGTGATTCACTGATATATGGTTTCCCATATAATAACAATAGTTCCTGGATTGATGTAGTAAATAGAAATAGCAAAATAGTTAACTGTCTTAATTATGGCGAGTGTGGATTTACGTGTGATGATATTTTTGAAAGAATTAAGTCAGTATATTTGCCTGATAACATTCATCATATTCTTGTTTTGGGTGGAGCAAATGATATTTTGCAGGAAAGGCCTCTTAAAAACATAATAACTGACTTAGCTAATATTGCAAATTGGTGTGCTGGCAAGCAATTTAATTTATGTATGATTCTTCCTTTTCTGACAGCCTATACAAACTATAATGACAGATTATCTTTGCTAAGAAGAGAAATATCAAATCATAAATTCGATAAAACTTACATTTTGGACTTGTTGCCGGCTATAATAATAAATAGCAAAATACCAGCGGATGCTTTTTTCGATGATATTCATCCTACATCTGAGACTTACAGTAAAATAGGTTGCTATGCCGTTACTTTATTGGACAAATGGGTTGAAAGGTCAGGGAGAATTTAAATGCTCTATCCTGTTTTCTTATTAATATATTTTCTTGCTTCGTGTTTAGCCATTTTATTTTATCGCAGAAACTTTCCGTTTCTATCAACAAAAATTGGCTATTTAGCCTGGTTTTTTTCAACGTTTATTTTCTGGGTTACCAGGCCTGCGGCCGTGTATTTGCCAGACTACGTATTGAAAGCACTTAGCATGTTTGGTGGGTATTGGTCTTTTTTTCTTTATTACACGCTATTACTGTTTTTGATACATAGCTTGATCCTTTTTACATTAAAACGTTTGAAAAAAAACGATGTACAATTAAGATATTATTCGTTACTTATAACCAAAGCCGGTTTGGTTATAATATTTATATGTATGATTATCGGTACATTTGAAGCATATAGTCCAGTTGTACGTCATGAAATTATAAATACTAAAAAAATAACAACGCCAATTAGAATTGTCTTAATTAGTGATCTGCATTTAGGAACATTTTTGGGCAAGGAATATTGTGAAAAAATGGTGGAAAGAATTAATGCTGAAAAACCGGACATGGTTCTTATTGCTGGTGATATAATTGACGATAGATATGGCATTGTTAAGAGACAAGCGAGCATTGAGCCTTTAGCTAACTTTAAAGCTAAGTTTGGTGTTGCGGCTGTTTTAGGAAACCATGATTATTTTGACCGCAGAACAGATGAAGAAGTTAGCGATTTAAAAAACCTGGGTATTTCTGTTTTGATCAATGAAAGTAAAACCTTTGACGAAATTTTTGTAGTTGGGTTGAAGGATTTCAGCAAAGATCAAAGTTTAATTAATTTGGAGAATTTTGCATTAGATCATAAAAGTAAATTTTTGATTTTGTTAGACCATCAGCCAAGGCGTATAATTGAGGCGAGTGAAGAAGGTTACGACTTATATCTTGCCGGGCATACGCACGGGGGAGCATTTTTCCCTAATCAATTATTTACGTCACTTATGCATAAGCTTGACTATGGACGCAAAAATTTCTCCGATATGACAGCTATTGTCACATCTGGCTATGGTTTTTTCGGTATACCAGTAAGGTTAGGAATTAGTCCTGAATATGTAGTAATTGATTTAAAACCTTGATATTTCCGATATTGATGCTTGATTTACTAACATCTGTATAACCTAAAGGAGGAGTATAGTATGGGGGAGCAAAGCGTATTATTTGACAGAAAAGAGAAAATTGCCTGGATAACACTTAATCGACCGCAAAGCCTGAATTCCATGAATGATGCTTTGGTTGATGAATTGCATAAGGCATTGGAGGAAGCGGCATGTGATAATGGAATTAAGACCGTTATCTTAACTGGCAATGGCAAAGCTTTTTGTGCTGGTGGGGATTTGCCTTATCTGGAAACCTTGAAGTCTGTGAGTGAAAAGAAATACTTCATTGAAAAAGTAGGGCAGTTAGCAAAAAAAATAACCGTTATGCAAAAACCGGTTATTGCAATGGTAAACGGCGTAGCAGCAGGGGCAGGAGTAAATTTGATGCTGGCTTGCGATCTTATTTATGCTGCAGAAAGTGCACGCTTTGCTCAAAGCTTTGTTAAAGTTGGATTAGTTCCTGATTGTGGTGGTATGTATTTTCTGCCAAAAACTGTTGGTTTGCATAAAGCTAAAGAGCTTATGTTCACAGCAGACCTAATTGACGCTAAAGAAGCAGAAAAACTAGGTATGATTAATCATGTGTTACCAGTTGAAGATCTTGTGCGAGAAACTGAAGGCATGGCAAAAAGACTTGCAGAATCTGCACCATTGGCAATTGCTTTAACAAAGGCAACCTTAAATAAAACCGACATGGAGCTGGATGATGTTCTTCACGCAGAAGCTACTGCACAAACACTTTGCCTTAGTACAGATGACTGTGCGGAAGGAATAGCAGCTTTTAAGGAAAAACGAGTTCCAAAATTTATTGGAAAATAAGGGTTTTTACTTACCGGAGTCGCTTAAACTAAGTGATTCCGGATTTCTTTTTGCTTTTCGTCCAAAATCTTGTATAATAGAGTAGTATTAATATAGATTGGAGGTTTGCCTATGCTAGGTATGGATGGAGAATTACTGTACAGAATTCCTGCGCTTTTAATTGCGCTGACCGTACATGAGTATGCCCATGCCGTGGTAGCTGATTCTATGGGTGATCCAACACCTAAAGCTATGGGAAGGCTTACTCTGAATCCTTTGGCGCATCTTGATATTTTAGGACTTTTAATGTTGGTTGTTGTTGGCTTTGGCTGGGCAAAACCGGTTGGCATAAATCCTTCGTATTTCAGAAATCAGAAGGAAGGCTTAATCAAAGTTTCTTTTGCCGGACCAGGTGCCAATTTTTTTCTTGCTTTTCTTGCATCTTTTTTGATTGCAGCTATGAGCAAATTTGGAATTTTGACAGAAGGAGTATATGCTTTCCTTCTCTGGACTCAGCTTTATAATGTATGGTTTGCATTTTTTAATTTAATTCCAATACCACCATTGGATGGCTCAAAAATACTCATGTCGTTATTGCCGCCAAAACAAGCTTATGAGTATCTCAAAATTGAGCCTTACAGCATGTATATTTTAATCGCTATGCTTTTAACTGGCGCAGTTGGATTTATTTTGCGACCTTTTGCTGCCGCTTTTCTTAATGCTGTGTCATTTTTATTATCACTTATATTTTGATATGTTTCGTAAAAGGGGATGCAAGTATGACAAAAGGTAGAATATTTAGCGGAATGCAACCATCAGGACGGTTTCATCTTGGAAACTATATGGGAGCTTTGGAAAATTGGGTTAAATTACAAAATGAATATGAGTGTTTTTTTTCGATTGTAGATTTACATTCACTCACATCATCTTTTGAAGATACTTCAAAATTGCAGGACAACATAAATGAAATGGCGATCGACTGGTTAAGTGCAGGACTTGATCCTGAAAAAAATGTCATCTTTATTCAGTCACATGTTAAGGAGCACTCAGAGTTATTTTTACTGTTGTCTATGATGACTCCTCTTTCCTGGCTGGAACGCGTGCCAACATATAAAGACAAGCTTCAGCAATTAGGTGCTCAGGGAAAAGATATTAATACGTACGGATTTTTGGGCTATCCAGTTTTGATGGCAGCTGACATTATGCTTTACAAAGCTACCTGTGTACCTGTTGGTGAAGACCAGGCAGCACATCTTGAGTTAACAAGAGAAATGGTAAGACGCTTTAATTATCTTTATAAAAAGGAAATTTTCCCGGAACCACAGGCAGTTTATTCAAAAGCAAAAATTTTGCCTGGTATAGATGGTAGGAAGATGAGTAAATCATATGGTAACGCAATAGCTTTTGGTGCCGGCCCGGAGGAAATGAAAGATAGAGTAAGACTTATGGTTACGGATCCTCAGCGTATTAAGAGAACCGACAAAGGAAACCCTGATGTATGTACGGTTTTCACTTTCCATAAAGTATTCAATACAGAAAATAGTGAGGATATTGCCTGCAAATGCAGAGCTGCCGAAATCGGTTGTGTTCAGTGTAAGAATTGTCTTGCTGAAAGAATGAACGATATATTGGCTGATATTCACATCAGACGAGAAGAATTGAAGAATAAACCGAATTATGTGCGCGAGGTATTGGAATTCGGCGCCGAGAGAGCTAGAAAAGTCGCTGCGGCCAATATGGAGGAAATAAGAGCTGCAATGAACGTACTGTAAGAGGCAGGGGACAATATGCCCAATTACAACATTAAAATTCAAGATTTTGAAGGACCACTGGACCTTCTGATGCATTTGATCGAGAAAGATAAAGTAGACATTTATGATATTCCAATAGTTGACATTACTGAACAATACATCACATATCTAAATGCTATGAAAGAGTTCGATATGGATGTAGCTAGTGATTTTTTGGTAATGGCAGCTACTCTATTGCAAATTAAGTCTCGTATGTTATTGCCAAAACCTCCGGTGGAGTGCGCGGAAGAACAAGAAGATCCAAGGCAAATGCTGGTTGATATGCTTGTTGAATACCGTAAAATCAGAATTCAAGCCAAAATGCTAACGGAATCTTTAGCAACGGCGCTGGGCTATCATCAGCGTAAGCCGATGCAATTCCCAGATATTAGGAAAAAAATCAAACCTTTTTCATTTGATGATTTAATTGACTCATTAAATGGATTGCTTACTATACAGGAACATGAACCGGCATTGATAGAGCGTCAAAGATTTAATGTTCAAGATAAAATGAACAAAATCATTGATTTGTTGGAGAAAAATAATCATTCGCTGGAATTTTCAGCACTTATTACGAATAATGTTTCAAGAAGTGAAATAGTTGCCGGTTTTTTGGCTATTCTTGAATTAATGAGATTGAATCGTATTACAATACGCCAAGCTCGACCTTTTTCAACGATATTTATCTTTCTTAGGGAGGATATGACTGATGTTCTATGATTACTTACGTGGTCATGTTGAGGCACTATTATTTGCCGCAGGAGAGCCACTATCTAAAAAAAGGATTGCGGATATATTGCAAACCGAGACGGAAACCGTAGAAAGATTAATCGCCCTTTTGGAGGAAGATTATCGCAGTAAGAATAGAGGTATTTGCGTAAGGTGTGTAGCGGATGGCTACCAGCTCGTTACAAAACCTGATTTTGATAATTTAATTCGTCAGCTTATTTCTCAGCAAGAACTAAAGCTTTCCAGCGCTGCTATGGAAACTTTGGCCATTATCGCCTTTAAACAACCAGTCACGAGGTCTGAAATGGAAGCAATTCGCGGTGTAAAAGTGGACGGTGTTGTTAATACACTTTTAGACACAGGTCTGATTTGTGAAGCTGGTCGCAAGGAATCCATTGGCAAACCAATTCTATATGGAACTACCGAACTGTTTTTAACAACTTTTGGCTTTAATTCTATAGAAGACTTGCCACCATTACCTGAAGATCTATCTGTATTACAGAGTGTTAAAGATTAAGAAATCTCTTAAAAAAACCGGATCGTATACGTTCCGGTTTTTTTGAAAATATCTGCACTTGCAGAAGGTCTATGGTAAAATATATTATGATACGAAAATTGAGGTATTAATATGGAAGAACGTTTACAAAAAATACTTGCTGCTGCTGGCATTGCTTCACGACGTGAGGCAGAGAAAATAATTTTAGCTGGCAGGGTAAAAGTGAATGGCAAGTTAATAAAAGAGCTAGGAGCTAAGTTTGGCTCAAAAGCTTTCATTACTGTTGATGGTAAGCCTATAAAAAACGAAAAAAAGGTCTATTATATTTTTTACAAGCCGAGGGGCGTTGTCACTACGATGGTAGATCCGCGGGGAAGACGTACCGTTGCGGATTTTTTGAGTGATTTAACGGAAAGGGTTTTCCCAGTCGGACGTTTGGATTATAACACTGAAGGTCTTTTGCTACTGACTAACGACGGAGAACTAGCACAAAATCTAACCCACCCTAAAAATGAAATAAATAAGTCATATCGCGTAGCAGTAGTTGGAATAGTCCCTCAGGAAAAACTTGATTTGCTGAGAATAGGTGTGAAACTTGAGGATGGCGTGACTGCACCGGCAATTGTAGACTTAGTTGAATATGACCATGAGAAGAATATATCTGTCTTCAATATAACTATTCATGAAGGTAAGAACCGCCAAATAAGACGTATGTGTGATTATATTGGCTACCCAGTACGACAATTGAAACGTTATAAAATTGCTAACCTCACCTTAACTAGTTTAAAAAGGGGCCAATACAGACAGCTGTTTGAAGAAGAATTGACAGCGCTTTTCAAGGCGGTTGGTGCTCATGACTAATATTATAGTTGTAGGTGGTGGGGCCGCAGGCTTGCTGGCAGGTATAGCTGCTACAGAGCTGGGAGCGCAGGTTATGATCCTAGAAAAAATGCGTACCCCCGGCCGCAAAATGCTGATTACTGGTAAGGGTCGTTGCAACATCACTAATAATTGTGAGATAGCAGAGATAATTCGAAACCTACCAGGGAATGGGCGTTTTCTTAATAGTGCTTTGCACAGGTTTTCCAATGATGATATGATTTATTTGTTGGAAAGTCATGGCCTGCAAACAAAGGTAGAGCGTGGTGGACGTGTTTTCCCTGTTACAGACAAAGCCAAAGACGTTGTCGATACTTTGTTGAATATTTATCGTGAAAAAGGTGGAAAACTTCTCGTTGACCAAACGGTTTCAAAAATTTTGATTGAAGAGGGATGTGTAGCAGGTGTTGTTACGAACGACGGTAATAAGTACACTGCTGATGCCGTAATTTTAGCTACAGGTGGAGCGTCCTATCCTGGTACAGGTTCTGATGGCAATGGTTTTACATTGGCAAAGGACTGCGGCCATACGATAATTACTTTGAAGCCTTCTCTGGTACCGCTTGAGAGTGATTCAGAACACATCAAGTCTCTTCAAGGCTTGTCGCTTCGTAATGTGAAAGCTTCTATCTGTTGTGGAGAAAAAGTTTTAGCAAGTGATTTCGGCGAAATGCTCTTTACCCATTTCGGTTTTTCCGGACCTATCATTTTATCTTTAAGCAAGGCAGTAGCAGATGCCTTTGCAAAAGGAAACAAGGATCTTGATCTTATTATTGACCTTAAGCCCGCCCTAGACGTACAAAAGCTTGATCTGCGCATTCAAAGAGATTTTGCCAATTATTTAAGAAAACAATTGGTTAATGGCATGAAGGACTTACTGCCTGGCAGATTAATTCCAGTAGTATTGGATGCGGCTTTCTTGAATCCAGATAAACCTATCAATCAGATTTCTAAGGAAGAACGGTCGCGACTTGTATATAATTTAAAAAATTTATCCTTCCCGATAACTGGAACAAGGCCTTTAACTGAGGCAATAGTTACAGCTGGTGGCGTTTCGACTAAAGAAATTAATCCAAAAACTTTTGAATCAAAGATAGTAAAGAAACTATATTTTGCAGGTGAAGTTATTGATGTCGATGGTTTTACCGGAGGCTATAATTTGCAAGCCGCATTTTCATCAGGTTATGCTGCCGGTTATGCAGCTGCTCAGGATTAATTGATCTAACAGAGGTGTTATTTTTGGATAATAAAAAACTTGTTATAGCTATTGATGGCCCTGCCGGAGCCGGAAAAAGCACTATTGCGAAAATGGTTGCAGAAAAATTGGGATATGCTTATATTGACACTGGAGCAATGTACAGGGCTGTTACATATAAGTTTTTGCAGATGCATATTTCTTTCGACGAGGAAATTGTAGGTAAGGTTGCAGATGAAATAAATATTACTTTTAAGCCACAAGATGGCTTGAATATGGTATTTGTCGATGGAATGGACGTTACCGAAGAAATAAGGTCTTCTGAAGTCACAAATAATGTTTCTAGAGTATCAGCGGTATCAACTGTACGCTCAGCCATGGTAAATCTGCAGCGCAAAATGGGTGAAAACGGTGGCGTTGTTATGGATGGACGCGATATTGGTACAGTTGTTTTTCCTAATGCGGATGTTAAGATTTACTTGACAGCTAGCGTTGAGGAAAGAGTAAGCAGACGCTATAAAGAACTAGTAAATAAAAACCAAAGCGTCGATAAAGCGAAATTAAGTGAAGAGATAATAGCACGTGATAAATATGACAGTGAGCGAGAGATATCTCCTCTACGCTGCGCAGAAGATGCTTTTTATCTTGATACCTCAAATATGGATAAGCCAGAAGTTGTAAATAAAATACTGGATATCTGCAGGGTGAAGTAAAATGTTTTATTCATTTCTAAAAGTAGTTTTGTATGTGCTGGCAAAAATAATTTTGCGTCTCGAAATAACAGGAACAGAAAATATACCCCAAAATGGACCTGTGGTAATAGCCAGCAACCATTTAAGCCTCCTTGACCCGCCAATAATTGGCGTTGCAACCCCAAGAAAAATTCATTTCATGGCAAAACAAGAGTTGTTTGTGCCAATCCTTGGCTCCATATACAGAACATTAGGTGCGTTTCCGGTAAGGCGAGGAGCAGCTGACAGAAATGCAATTAAATATGGGATAGATTTGTTATTAGCGGAAAAAGTTCTTGCTATTTTCCCTGAAGGTACAAGAAGTAAAAATGGTCAAATTGGCAAAGCAGAGCCAGGCGCTTTAATGATGGCTGGTAAAGCCAGGGCAGTAATAGTGCCTACTGCTGTCAGCGGAACTAATTTGAGCTCAAGCGGCAGGATTTGGCCTAAGGTAAAGGTAAAATTTGGGAAACCTATCTATTTCTTGGAAGATGAGCCTGTTACCAAGGAAGTTATAATGCGTATGACTGATGAACTAATGAATGAAATTCAAACCTTATTGGATGAAAACTGAGGTTCAAAATGAAAATAATAATTGCTGAAAATTGCGGTTTTTGCTATGGAGTAAAACGTGCTGTAGAAATGGCTCTTAAAACTGTTAATGATAAAAATAAAGTAGCTACGCTCGGACCACTGATACATAATCCGCAAATGATAGAGCTGCTTGCCAAAAAAGGTGTCGAGTGTTTGGACAGATTAGAGGATTTTCCTGAGGGATCGACGGTTATACTGCGTTCACACGGAGTAGGCCCAAATATCTATGAACTGGCTAAAACAATGGATTTAACTGTCGTAGATGCGACATGTCCAAATGTTTTAAGTGCTCAAAAACGTGTTCGTCAGTTAGCTGATGAAGGTTATCTTCCTATTATCATTGGTGAAAAAAA
>CAZCMY010000015.1:9624-18311 GCA_964500055.1 uncultured Acidaminococcales bacterium
AATACCAGACATCTATATGATATAGTAAAAGCAATATGTAATAAAACTTTTCATATTGAAACTGCTGATGATATTTCAATTGAAATGATAAAGAATTGTAATACAATAGGAATTACAGCGGGAGCTTCTACTCCTGACTGGCTTATTAAGGAGGCTATTCATAAAATGGAGACAATGGAAACAATGGAGAGCTTGTTAGAAAAAGAAAGCATGCAGCTGCACTTGGGAATGACTGTTCAAGCTACAGTAGTTGCTATTACGAAAGAGGAAGTCATCGTTGACTTTGGCTATCAGAGTGAAGGAAGAATACCTTTTTCGCAATGGGCTTTTGATGCAACTCGTGAAAGTATTGAACAGGAAGCGAAAGTTGGCGATATTGTTACTGCAAAAGTAGTAGCAAGTGAGAACCAGGATGGCTTTGTTGAATTGTCAAAGATCAAAGCTGAGGCAGAAAAAGCTTGGGAAACAATTAAAAGCTTGGCTACAGATAAAAAAGTATTAGATGTTAAGGGCCTTTCTGCTGTTAAAGGCGGACTTACTGTTTCTGTAAACGGAGTTGTCGGTTTTATTCCAGCGTCACACCTTGAATTGACACGTGTTAATAATATTGCTGCTTATGTAGGTAAAAACCTGCAAGCCGAAGTCATTGAATTTGATCCGGCTAAAAAACGCTTGGTACTTTCCAGAAGAGAATTACTAAAAGCTGAAAAAACTGCGGCTGATAAGTCTTTTAGAGAAGAAAAAGAAGCACGCTTTCAAGCTGCTAAGAACGCTAGGATAGCAGCAGAAAAGGTTGCTTATGAGAGTATTAACGAAGGTATGACTGTTAAAGGAAATGTAAAGAAAATAGCTGACTTTGGTCTTTTTGTTGAAATCGCACCTGGCGTGCAGGGACTTGTGCATGTTTCTGAAATGTCCTGGGATCGTAGTAAAAAACCTTCTGAACTTTACAAAGAGGGTGATGAAGTAGAAGTATTCATCAAAAGTATAAATCCGGAAGAAAAAAGAATTGCCCTAAGTATCAAGATGCTTACTCAAGACCCTTGGCAGGCTGAAATTGAAAATATCAAAGAAGGAAATATTATCGACGGCACAGTAGAAAGATTCTTAACTTTCGGTGCAGTAGTTGCTATTAGCCCTAATGTTGAAGGACTTGTGCATGTCTCTGAAATATCAGACCAAAGAGTAAATAAACCTGAAGATATGCTCAAAATTGGCCAAAAAGTACGAGTTAAAGTAATAGGTGTAGATAAAAAACATAAAAAGGTTAGCCTAAGCATTGCAAAAGCAAGCCATGATGAAGAAAAAGCGGAATACACACCGTTTTTGAACACTAATCCAGAATTGTCAGTAGATATTTCTGAAAAATTCACCGCAATAAAAACAGAATAAAGTTGGAGGAAGAGATGATTCGTGCAAAGCGAAAAATGGACCATATAAAATTATTTACATTGCTAGGTGATGGTCCTTTAACTGCTGGTTTCGAAGATGTGCGTTTTATGCACAATTGCCTGCCTGATCTCGATTCTCAAAACATCAAATTATCTACAAATATTCTAAACATTAAGTTGAATAATCCTTTGTTAATTAATGCTATTACTGGTGGTGCAGATGCTCTCACAGCTGAAAACCAAATGCTGGCTGAAGTAGCTGCCGCGACTGGTTGTGCTATGGCAGTCGGTTCCCAGTACGGTGCTGTTACCAAAAAAGAAGGCATTATGAGCTTTGAAGTTGTGCGAAAATATAACCCTAAGGGTATCATTTTTGCCAATTTAAGTGCTGATGCCAATACTGATATAGTTGAAAAAGCCATAGAAATGATTGCAGCTAATGGGTTACAGCTTCACTTAAATGTTGCACAAGAACTTGTTATGCCAGAAGGTGATCGCAATTTTTGCGGATATTTGCGCAACATTGAGTTAATTTGCGCAAAAACACAAGTCCCTGTAATAGTAAAAGAAACGGGCTGCGGCATGACCAGAGAGCAAGTCAGACAACTCACAAATTGTGGTGTTGCCGCTGTTGATGTTGGTGGTGCTGGTGGAACTAACTTTCTTGCTATCGAAGCAGCACGCAGGCAAGACAGTGGATATAATGAATTGCTAAGCTGGGGTATCCCAACAGCGCTTTCAATTTTGGAAGCCAGATCAATAGTTGCTGGCAATAATTGCGGATTAATTGCTTCCGGCGGAATACGCAGTGCTCTTGATACTGCTAAAGCTCTTGCATTAGGTGCTGATGCTGTTGGTATGGCAGGTAATATTTTGTTGAAAATTAAGTTGGAAGGCGTATCATCTGCAGTTCAGGAAATAACTAAAATGCTCGAACTGCTGCGTAACATTATGCTGTTAACGGGTTGCAATAACATTGCTGGCTTAAAGAAGATTCCATTGTTATTTTCTGGTACTCTTTTCCAGCATATTGCTTGTCGTGGATATGATTTGCCTACCATATCCAATCAACGTTGATTAAATTTTTGTGCAAGAGGAGCGGACGCTCCTCTTGCTTTGTGTTTTAATTCTATTTTATGTTATAATTACGATGTTAGTTTGTATAATTGTGGGTTAGGAGACGATACGACATGAAGGGTATTATTTCTGCAGTTCGCCGCAATACCATAGCTGAAGCGCTTGGTATAATGCCCGGCGAAAAACTCATTGCCGTAAACGGTACCAGCCCTGCGGACATAATTGAGTTAAGTTACCTGGTTGCAGATGAAAGAGTTGATTTATCTATTGAAAGTCAAGATGGCATGTTACGCCATGTGATAGTTGAAAAACAGCCTGATGAGGATTTAGGCCTGGAGTTTGAATCGGCTGTATTTGATGGTGTCAGATATTGCCATAATAAGTGCGTCTTTTGCTTTGTTGACCAAATGATTCCAGGCATGCGCAACACTTTATATGACAGAGACGATGATTTCCGTCTTTCATTTTTATACGGTAATTTTTTAACGTTAACTAATATGAAAGAATGTGATTATGAAAGAATCATAAAAACTCATATGTCACCGCTTTATGTTTCAATTCATGCGACTGATTCTGAAGTCCGTCGTAATATGATGAACAATAAAAATGCCGGAAATATTCTTGACGACTTGCAACGTCTTATTGATAATGGCATTACAATTCATACGCAAGTTGTGTTATGCCCTGGATTTAATGACGGCAAAATACTTGAAAAAACCTTTAAAGATCTGGTTGCATTAGCTCCAATGGTCGAGACCATGGCTGTCGTACCGGTTGGTTTGACAAAAAACCGTGAAGATTTGCCAGAGCTAAGGCTTTTTACATCTATTGAATCACAAAATATAATTTCGCAAGTTGAGAAATGGCAGGATGAGTGCCGGGGTAAATTTGGTAACTCTTTTATCTACTTGGGTGATGAATTTTACATTAATGCTGGAGTGAATCTTCCAGAGGCAGAAAGATATGATGGATTCCCACAACTAGAGAATGGTATTGGCTTAAGTCGTAACTTTCTTGATGAATGGGTAAATTCCCCAGCAGCACCTAACGGTTACGATAAAATTGAAAATGCGTTAGTGCCAGTTGGTGAATCAGCCTATAAACTTTTAAAACCGTTATTTGACGACTACAATAACGAATACAAAACAGGTCATAAGCTAGTTGCCGTAACTAATCATTTCTTTGGTAAAACCATTAATGTTACAGGACTATTGACTGGCAGGGATATTTTAAACGCCTTGTCTGATTTTCCCGAATTTAATCGTGTAATTTTACCTCAAGTCGTGCTTAATAAAGATTTGTTGTTTTTGGATGACATGAGTTTAGCAGATTTTAAAAAGCTTTATAATGGCAAGGTAGAGTGCGCAAAAAATGCCAAGGAACTGAAACAATTACTCGCCAAACAAGGGGGCTGAATTGTGAAAGGTTATGGTTTGCTGCAAGTGTATACAGGTAATGGTAAAGGAAAAACTACCGCGGCACTAGGTGTCGCGCTCAGAGCTAGCGGATATGGTGCCAAAACCCTTATGATTCAATTTATGAAGGACGATAAGGGTTATGGTGAATATTCTGCTGCAAGGTTTATTCCTGGCTTTGAATTAATGCAAGTAGGAAGAGACTGTTTTGTTGATTTTGCTAACCCTGATCCGATTGATTTAAAAATGATTTATGAAGGATGGGCATTAGCTAAAGAAGCTATTTTGTCTCAAAAATATGATATTGTTATACTTGATGAATTAAACGTTGGATTATTTTATAAGATGTTACCTTTAGATGAGGTTGTTTCCTTTTTGAAGAACGAAAGAGGCAAAACCGAGGTAATTACAACGGGCAGATATGCTCCGGACCAGTTAATAGAAATTGCAGATTTAGTTACGGATATGCAGTCCGTAAAACATTACTTTTTTGCCGGCGTGCAATCACGTGACGGCATTGATCATTGAGAGTGAGGAAATAAAAAAATGGGTAAGCCTATAGTAGCAATTGTTGGTAGGCCTAATGTAGGTAAATCAACATTATTTAATATCTTTGCAAATAGCAGGATATCAATCGTAGAAGATACGCCGGGAGTAACTCGTGACCGTCTTTATGCCAACGCAGAATGGCTGGATAATGAGTTCATGATTGTTGATACTGGCGGTATTGAACTTATGAGTACTGATGAAATAGCTGTTTCTATACGTCAACAGGCGCAAATTGCAATAGCTGAAGCCGACGTAATACTTTTTGTCTGTGACGCTCGAGCTGGTATCACGAAAGATGATGAAGAAGTTGCTAAAATTTTGCGCGTATCTAAAAAGCCTGTAATTTTAGCAATAAATAAAGCAGATTCACCAAAACAAGAACTTGAAATTTATGAATTCTATAACCTGGGGATAGGTGAACCAATACCTGTGTCAGCGGCTAATCATTTGAATTTAGGTGATTTACTTGATGCTGTTGTCGAAAAATTTCCTGCTGGTGCTGGAGATCACGACGACGAGAATAGTGATGAAATTAAAGTCGCCATTATTGGCAGACCAAATGTAGGTAAGTCGTCTATTTTTAATTCACTGGTGGGAAAAGAACGTTCAATTGTCAGCAATGTTGCAGGTACAACCAGAGACGCAATTGATACACCTGTTACCAAAGATGGGATTAACTTTCTTTTTATTGATACTGCAGGCATGCGTCGTAAGGCAAGAATTGATGAACCAATAGAAAAATATAGCATCATAAGATCTTTGCGTGCTGTCGATCGCTCCGATGTTGTTTTAATGGTATTGAATGCAGTAGAAGGCGTAACAGAGCAAGACAAAAAAATAGCTGGTTATGCACATGAAGCTGGTAAAGGCATTGTCATTGTTGTAAATAAATGGGATTTATATGAAAAGGATAATACGGCGACATTGAGGTTTACTGAAACTTTAAGGCAAGAACTTATTTTCATGCAGTATGCGCCAGTTGTTTATGTTTCGGCCATGACTTCCCAGCGTATTCATCGACTGCCGGAAGTAATTCATTATGTTGCTGAGCAAAATGCTATGCGCGTTTCAACAAGTATTTTGAACCAAGTTATCAACGATGCAATTGCAGTTAATCCACCACCATCTGATAAAGGTAAGAGACTAAAAATTCTTTACACGACACAAGTAAAGATTAAGCCACCGACATTTGTCATTTTTGCAAATGATCCGGATATCATGCATTTTTCTTACCAAAGGTATTTAGAAAATAAATTAAGAGAATCTTTTGGTTTTGAAGGTTCACCAATCCAAATTATCATTCGTGGTAAAAACGAAGAAGAGTAGAGGTACAAAAGATGCTAACGATTGCTTTATCAATTTTTATTGGCTACATCTTTGGCTCGATACCTAGTGGACTCGTTTTGGTAAAAATGGTTTGTGGGATTGATATTCGCGAATATGGCAGTAAGAATATAGGCACAACGAATGTATTCAGAACAGTGGGTGGCCGTATGGCTTCTATTGTTCTTGTGGCCGACGTTGTAAAGGGAATCCTGGCTGTGCTGCTGGTAAGATATTTATTCGAGTCTGATCTGCACCTGGAATTATTAACAGCAATAGCAGCTTTACTCGGACATAATTACTCATTATTTCTTGGTTTTAAAGGTGGACGAGGTGTTGCTACCGGTCTTGGCTTAATCCTCTTATTCATGCCGGATGTTTGTATTTTCTCTTTTACGGTGTGGCTGGTTATTGTTTTTGTCACCAGATATGTTTCTCTTGGCTCAATAGTAGGTGCTTTTATTACACCTATTGTTGCTTATTATCGCGGCTATCCACTCGAATTAGTATTATTTGCCCTGGCTGCATGTGTTTTTGTCATTGTTCGTCATTATGAAAACATGAAACGACTTATTGCCGGCACTGAGTCCAAGATAAAGCAAGGCAGTCTCGATAATATTAAAAAAGACAGTAAAAAGTAGAGTGATCATAAATGAAAAGAATCGCAGTTATTGGAGCCGGCAGTTGGGGAACAACGCTGGCTCAAGTTTTAAATGATAACGGTCATAAAGTTGCCCTTTGGGTCCGTAATCCTGAAAAAGCAAACAAAATAGCTCAAAGCAGATATAATGCTGAATATTTACCTCAGCTTAAATTAGCGGATGCTATTGAAATAACATCTGATCTTGAGCAAGCAGTTACTAATGCAGAAATATTATTACTCGTTGTGCCATCCCATGGGATGGCAGATTTATGCTGCGAACTTTCCAAAATAACAGATTGCGGTGATAAGGTTTTGGTTTCTTGTACCAAAGGATTTGAATACCATTCTGGTATGCGCATGAGTGAAATTATTCAGAGTTACCTTCCAAGTGCAACTATTGCTGTACTTTCAGGGCCTAATCATGCAGAAGAGATTGCTCTTCGCCAACCGTCTGCAACTGTTATTGCGTGCCAAAATGAAGATGTAGCGGCTAAACTGCAGAATATCTTTTTAAATGATTATTTCAGACCATATTTGACAGATGATGTCATAGGAGTTGAAATAGCCGGCAGTTTGAAAAATGTTATTGCCTTAACAAGCGGCATAATGTTTGGCTTAGGTTTTGGTGATAATAGTCAAGCAGCCTTGATAACAAGGGGCTTGACGGAAATCACGCGTTTGGGGTTAAGGCTGGGAGCTCAGCAACAAACTTTCAGCGGTCTTGCAGGTGTTGGCGATCTTATTGCGACCTGTACCAGCAAACACAGCCGCAATCGTAGAGCAGGTGAAGCACTGGCAGCTGGCAAAACTTTAAAAGAAATATGCGGCGGAACCAATATGGTTATTGAAGGAATAAATGCGACGACATCGGCATACGCGCTTTCTCAAAGATACAATGTTGAGATGCCAATAACTAATAGCATTTATCAAATTCTTTATGAAAATAAAAATCCTCTTACGGCGTTACAGGAACTTATGCGTCGTAGTGGTAAACGTGAATATATAATATAATGTCATACCAGAAGAGACAAAGTATTATATTTTTTAATATTTTGTAGCATTATTAGTCTTAAGATGATATAATGTCTTTTGTGAATAGAAGTTAATCTTTTATAACAGGAATATTTGAATGAAAGAGGAGGAGCGGAATATGTCAGAACAATCAACGTTTTTTTTAGTTCGTGAGGAAATTCTGCCTGAAGCAATTAAAAAAACTATTAAGGTTAAAGAAATCTTAAAACGCGGTGAAATTAAGACCATCAATGAAGCTGTTGAAAAAATGGGTCTTAGCCGTAGTGCTTATTACAAATATAAAGACTATGTATTTCCATTTTATGAAGCCAGCAAAGAAAAAATTATTACATTATCTCTTCTGTTAGAGCATAAATCCGGAGTTTTATCTAGGGTTCTTAACACGGTTGCCGGCGATTCTGGCAGTATCATGACTATTAATCAG
Organism: uncultured Acidaminococcales bacterium; assembly: GCA_964500055.1. Classification (GTDB taxonomy): domain Bacteria; phylum Bacillota; class Negativicutes; order Acidaminococcales; family Acidaminococcaceae; genus RZYP01. Next base: position 17,479 of record CAZCMY010000015.1, read on the forward strand.
GGAATACCTCTGCAAGGTGTTGCCAATACAACAATTTCAATTGAAACCAAAGAACTTACCATTGACTTGGAAGCTTTGCTTGATAAATTACGTATGATTGATGGTGTAAAGAGACTTGAAGTTTTAGGACAAGTTTAAAGTGTAAACAGAGGGGGTAGACCGAATATGAACGACGCTATTAATGTTGGACTATTAGGTGCCGGTACTGTAGGTGGCGGCGTACTTATTGTTTTAGAAAAAAATGCCGAAGATATAGAGAAAAAAGTCGGTGTACCCGTTAGAATTACTAAAATTCTTGATAATAATCCTGCTCTCGCCTCCCAATTAGGGGGCAAATATATTGTTACAAATAAACTTGAGGATATTCTTGACGATCCTGATATTGATATTGTAGTTGAATTAATTGGCAGAGAGCATCCTGCTAAAGAATTTATTGCTGAAGCATTAAAACACAAGAAGAACGTTGTGACTGCAAACAAAGACGTTTTGGCTAAGTATGGCAAAGAATTGTTTGAGCTTGCTGCAGAAAACAATGTTGATTTTATGTTTGAAGCTGCTGTTGGTGGTGGCATTCCAATTATAAGGCCGTTAAAATCTTGTCTGGCTGCTAATAAAATTAAGTCAATAATGGGTATCGTTAATGGCACAACTAACTACATGCTGACAAAAATGTCGGCAGAGCATCTGGATTTTAATGATGTTCTGAGAGAAGCACAGGAAAAAGGTTACGCAGAATCTGATCCTACAGCCGATATCGGAGGTCTTGATGCTGCGCGTAAAATTGCAATATTGGCTTCAATTGCTTTTAATACTCGCGTATGCCTTGACGATGT
>CAZCMY010000015.1:18411-21110 GCA_964500055.1 uncultured Acidaminococcales bacterium
GAGTTCATCCTACTATGCTTCCTAATTATCACCCTCTGGCTAACGTTAATGATGTCTATAATGCAATATTTGTCACAGGAGACGCAGTTGGCGATACCATGTTCCTTGGACGTGGAGCAGGTCGTATGCCTACTGCCAGTGCAGTTTGCGGAGACATTATCGATGTAGCAAGAAACATAAGACATAATGCCACGGGACGCATTTCGTGCACCTGTTACGATGAAAAGCATCTATGTACTATTGAAAACATAACTTCTCCTTGTTACATAAGGCTGCTCGTTCATGACAAACCTGGTGTTTTGGCTGGTATTGCTGCCGCTTTTGGCGCACAAAATGTCAGTTTGAAGAATGTTGTACAAAAAGCCAAAGTTGACGGTTTTTCTGAGTTAGTTGTTATAACCTATGATGTGTCAGAATTCAATTTGCGGATGGCTTTGCAAACTTTGCGTGCTTTGCCTATTGTCGAAAAAATATGCAGCGTTATTCGTGTTGAAGACGATAATCTGGATTAAGGCAGGCATAGTTTATGAATAACAAGGTTACAGTCAGAGTTCCTGCAACTTCCGCTAATTGTGGGCCAGGATTTGATACACTTGGCCTGGCATGCAATCTATACAACTATTTTACCTATGAACTAATAGACCAGGGCTTTAGCCTGATGATTGAAGGCGAAGGTTCTGAAAAATTAAAGGCGAGCAAAAACAATCTTGCCTTTATTTCATTTTATAAAGTATGGGATATGATTGTTGGCTCAAAAACGGGACTAAGCGTTACAATGAGCAATAATATTCCGCTATCACGCGGCTTGGGCAGTAGTTCTACCGCTATTGTAGCCGGTTTGGTAGCTGCCAACCACTTATCCGGCAATACACTGTCCAAAAATGAAATAATTCAATTAGCAACTGAGATTGAAGGCCATCCAGACAATGTTGCACCAGCCATCCTTGGTGGAATGACAATCAGTTATGTTGATGACGGGAAAGCCAACTCCCTAAAATTTCTTCCGCTTAAGCCATTTAAGCTGGTTGCTGTTGTTCCGGATATGCCTTTGGCTACATCTTTAGCCCGAAAGGCAATACCAAAAACTGTGCCACATCAAGATGCAGTGTTTAATACTTCACGTGCAGCATTGTTAGTAGGTGCTATGCTAACTGGTGAATATCAGTATTTAGGGTCAGGACTTTGCGACCGACTTCATCAGCCATATCGGGCTCATCTGATTCCAGGAATGGAAGATGCTTTCAAAGCAGCCATAACTAATGGTGCCTATAATGCAATTATCAGCGGCGCGGGCTCGACACTGATGGCTTATGTGCCTATTAACGTTAGTTGTGAAGCTGTCGGAGAAGCAATGTGCATGGCCCTGTCTGAACATGACTTGCATAGTGTTTTCCATATTCTTGATATTGATACTGAAGGTGCTGTTGTTCTTTGATTCTTGACATGTTCACCAAAAAGAGCTAAAATAGCAGATGTGTTCGGGGCGTAGCGCAGTTTGGTAGCGCGCTTCCTTGGGGTGGAAGAGGCCGTGGGTTCAAATCCCGCCGCTCCGACCAAATAAAAAATGTAAACACCATGAGGCTTTAGGCCTTCATGGTGTTTTTATTTTTACCAAAATAGTATTTATTTTACTGTAAATTTGATGGAAGTGAAATTGTTTTAGTGATAAGCTAACTGCAAGAATTTAATTAGCTTTTTCTATGTCAATATATACTTTTATTTATGATGATTTTGCGCTGCAATACTGCTAACTTTATAATCATTCATATTAATAAGTTTTATAAAAAGGATGTGATCTGAGTGAAACTTTTAACGCTTGAATTAACAACCCAGACATATGAAAAATTATTGCGCTGCCACGAAAAATATACGGAAGATAGAAAAAATACTGCCGAAGTATATGCGAACAACGGGAATTTTGAGATGGCAAATAAACTTTCACAAACTTTCTCGGTAGAAGAAATGGTAGCCCTTATTCTGACAAAATATTTAGACGAAAAATATAAATAGTAGGCAAACTGTTGCAATAACATAGTAATGATTGGAAATAGTAAGAATTATATTGCTTTTAAAATACCAGCACTTATCATAAGTGCTGGTATTTTATGTCTATACAAGCATTTTGGCAACTTATACACTTTAATACATATGTTAATGATTTGACCATCATAAGATAGCTGTGCTATACTGTTAAAAATGAAGCCATGAAGGCTTTACGAGCAGGCAGCATCTACATAATGATAGTTCGGTAACCCATGAAGGGAAAATTGATATTACGCCCTCAGTGGGTTATTTTATTTTTAAGGGAGAGATATGATTATGCATATGGCAGATGCTTTAATTTCACCGACTGTAGGTTTTACTATGCTGACTGTTACCGCTGGAGTAGCGGCTTATTCAATAAAAAAAATCCAGAGTGATATGGATGAAAAGAAAATTCCAATGATGGGGGTTTTGGGTGCATTTGTATTTGCCGCGCAGATGATTAATTTTACCATACCGGCAACAGGTTCAAGTGGTCACCTTGGCGGTGGAATGCTGCTGGCAGCACTATTAGGTCCCTATGCCGGTTTTCTGGCAATGGCATCTATCCTGCTGATTCAGGCACTGTTCTTTGGTGATGGCGGGCTACTTGCATATGGGTGTAACGTTTTTAATATGGGTTTTTATACTTGTTTTATTGCATATCCTTATATATA
>CAZCMY010000016.1:0-2659 GCA_964500055.1 uncultured Acidaminococcales bacterium
CCTTGGGGACAATTTTATGTTCAGGCAGCGGTTGTAGATAAAGGAATCAATGCATCTGCTTATAGCTATACTCGCTGGGATGTATTGATTGGAGCATTTTTGACTTGGTTGGTTGCTTTTTTCATCATTGTTGCTACTGCTGCTACGCTATACGCTCACGGCATCTCTATTGAAACAGCTGGCGATGCGGCGATTGCGCTTGAACCGGTCGCTGGCAAGTATGCGAGTTTGCTCTTTGCTTTCGGGCTCTTAGGTGCTTCTATGCTGGCAGCATTTATTTTGCCGCTTAGTACTGCCTACGCAGTTTGTGAAGCTTTGGGCTTTGAACATGGCGTAAGTGATTCCTATAAAGAAGCACCAGTGTTTTTCGGCCTTTATACTTCTTTGTTGGTAGTTGGCGCAGGAATTGTATTATTACCGGGCTTGTCACTGTATAGCATAATGCTTACATCGCAAGTTGTTAATGGTGTTTTGCTTCCACCAATACTTATTTTTATGATGCTGATAGCTAATGATCGAAATTTAATGGGCAAATATGCGAATTCTGGGTTGTATAACATCGTGGCTTGGATATTTACTGCAATTTTGATAATTTTAACGGTTCTATTAGTTGTGTCGTTTCTTGTGCCTGATTTATTTAATAAACTGCTTGGATAAAAAATGATATAAATAAGCAAATAAAGTCATAATTATTGAGTAAATAACTAAGAAACGGTACAGCCTTAAGAAAAGGCTGTACCGTTTTTGCATTTCAGTAATGTTGTTTTGCATGAACTTTTGTTTTTGGTACGCCTGAGTGGAATCGAACCACCGCACGCGGCTCCGGAGGCCACTGCTCTATCCACTGAGCTACAGGCGTATGCATGTTTGTTGCGGGTGTAATTATAGCATAAACCGCACTCATTAGCAATTCTTTCTTAGGTTTGTTAGGCTATAGCTGCCTATATTAGTGATAAATATAGTGTTAAGGCTTTTGTTATCTGATATAATTAAATTGCAAGGATTCTATTGTATTGGAGGGAGTTTTCATGAATAGCATGTTAAAACATCACTATGAACTTACTGGCAAAAAAGTGGTAGAGGCTCTCAATAAGAACCGTTTTAAAGCTGAATATGCAGATACAAAAGCCGAGGCTGTAGAGGCCATACTGAAACTTATTAATCCCCAAGATACTGTTGGCATGGGCGGCTCAATCACTTTGGAGGAGTTGTCGATCGGCAAGCTTTTACAGGAACTTGGTAATACGATATTTAATCATCAGGGACTGCCACCGGCAGAAGCCTACAATGTGCGTCGTAAACAGCTGACTTCCGATGTATTCATCGCCAGCTCCAATGCGGTTACCCTTGATGGCGAAATTGTGAATATGGATGGCAGCGGTAATAGAGTTGCAGCGCTGAGCTTTGGACCAAAAAGGGTTATCGTTATTATGGGAGCAAACAAAATTGTTAAAGATGAAGCAGATGCAAGACGTCGTATTGCAATGACGGCTGCACCGATGAATGCTGATAGACTAAACAGGAAAACGCCTTGTGTTATTACTGGGGTATGTGCCAACTGTAATAGCCCGGAACGTATTTGTTCCATAACGTCAATTATGCATAAGGCACCTTCGACTTCAGATTTCCACGTAATTATTGTGGGTGAGGCTCTGGGTTACTAAGGATGAGGTGTAAGCAGTGAAAATAGTTTTTATTGATGGTATGGGAGGCGGCATGGCCGCACAAGTGGTAAGCCATTTGCCAAAAAGAATATTTGAACAGGCTGATGTTATTGGCCTCGGCACTAACTCCTTGGCAACAGCTGCTATGTTGAAAGCTGGAGTAAAAAGAGGAGCCACTGGCGAGAATGCGATTTGTTTTTCTGTCGGTGAGGCTGATATCATAGTTGGACCTATCGGTATTATTATTCCGAATACCATGATGGGAGAAATAAGCCCGAAGATTGCGGAGGCTGTTGCATCGGCCCGAGGCAAGAAAATACTCCTGCCTGTTAATCAGAACCACGTGGAGATTATTGGCTTGGCGAACAGTTCTATGGCGATGTTGATCAAAGATGCTACAGAACGTATTACCCAATTATGTGAAGAACAGTCAATATAAAAACACATTACTTTTGACTTGTGTGGAGGTAAAACGTTGATGGTGAGAATGGTCGGAACAGTAATCAGAGGTATTCGCACCCCGATGATCAGAGAAGGCGACAATATAATTGGCATTACCGTCGATGCGGTCTTATCTGCAGCTTCTGCTGAAGGCTTCACTCTTAAAGACAGAGACGTTGTTGGAATAAAGGAATCAATTGTGGCCAGAGCCCAGGGAAATTACGCAAATATCAAAGATATCAGCAGTGATATCGCAAAAAAATTCTCAGGTGATTTTGCTGTAGTTTTTCCTGTACTTAGCCGTAATCGTTTTGCGCTTTTACTCAAAGGCATTGCTGCTTGTGGCAAAAAGGTTTATGTGATTCTCAACTATCCGGCCGATGAACTCGGCAATCATCTCATGGATGTCAGCAAGATGGACGACCTTGGTTTGAATCCTTATACTGATGTCTTGACAGAAGAACAGTATAGAACAATGTTTGGCAAAGAGGTTCTGCATCAATTCACTGGCATTGATTACGTTAATTATTACAGAGAAATTGCCGGTAATAATG
>CAZCMY010000016.1:2759-16875 GCA_964500055.1 uncultured Acidaminococcales bacterium
TGAAAGGTGTCACAAACGAGATAAAAATTAAATATCTTGTCGATAATGAATTGAATCATCTGTCCAGAGAAGAAACCGCTGCAGCAGTCAAAGAAAAAATTAATGGCAAAGCAGAGAATATGTCGGGCAGGGAAGAATCACTTGGCACTACACCACGTCAATTGACGGATTTGTTAGGCAGCCTTTGTGATCTGACCAGCGGCAGTGGCGACAAAGGGACACCAGTGATTCTGGTTCAGGGATATTTTGATAATTATGCGACAGAGTAATTAGAAAAGGCGATCACATTTGCTGGCCGCCTTTTTAGTATTCTTACGGTTGAGCATGGGTGACTAAAGTGCTATACTGTTGTGGTAGCAATTTTATTAAGAAAGTGGGAAGGATGACCGTGATAGAAGTCAGAGACCGTGTGCGTTTTGTTGAAACTGATATGATGGGTGTCGTACATCACTCTAATTATCTGCGCTGGTTTGAGATGGGAAGAGTGGCTTATTTGCGCGCTGCAGGCGTGGAACTGCTTGATTTAATCAGCAATGATTATCTTTTCCCAATTACCGAGGTGACCTGCAAATATAAAACTTCAGCCAGATTTGATGACGAGATTATCATAAAAGCTACCATGGCGGAATTTACAAAAGCTAAGATGACATTTTCTTATGAAATAATTCGCCAGACTGACGAAGTTCTTCTTGCTGTCGGCAAGACAACTAATGTCTTCACTAATCTGGAAGGGAAAATAACTCGCTTAAATCAGGACTATTATGGCAGGATAGCATCATTATATGAGCAGGAAATGAAAGGTAGGAACCAATAAGCATGTTTCTTTATATTTTAGGTGGAATAGTTGTTTTTATAGTATTAGTATTTGTATTAATTTGCATTTATGCTTTTTTTAAAGGCACAGATGACACTAGCATAATGGTAGAAAAAAAGACCGCACTAAAGTTAGAAAAAATTTCAGACACAGAAGCTGTTTTTTTCACAGAGTTTCCGATGATCAATCGCGGCAAAGAGGATGCGGCAATTCTTGATGTCTTTGCCCGCCCGTATCTCCCACAGGAACAGTTCAATGCGGCAACTGTTTTTGGTCATATTGAAACTAGCAATCGCCGTCGCAATGATAATTATTTCGAGGCATTGATTTTAAAGGCTAATACACAGTGTCAGCTCATACTGACGCTGCGTTTTGTTGCCAATAATGGCATGAATATAAGGGAAGCGCTGCAGCAAATGGTTGATATGGATGTAGCTGTTTACTACAACGGTTTAGCACGTAAAAATATTTACATCCGTAAAGTTTTCTTAACTATACATGGGGAAACAATCAGAAATTTGGTAGGGGGTGCCGAAAATGGCAAATAAATATGAAATAGTTCCTGTTCCTACCAGAATTCTTACTATTCATGATGATATCGTTGAAGCAATAAAAGAGTATGGCGCAGGCAAGATTGGCCCCGGCGATGTCGTCTGTGTTGCGGAAAGTGTTGTTGCTATTACGCAGGGAAGGGCAAAACGTCCTGAATCCTTCCAACCGTGTTTTCTCGCCAAAGTGTTATCCCAGCTTTTTCCGTCGCAAGGAAGTATAGCTGGCTGGCATAGCATGCAGTCTTTAATGGAAGTCGAAGGTCAGTTCAGAATCTTGTTTGCTGTCATTTGCGGCGCTATAGCGAAATGTTTCGGCATTTCAGGCGTGTTTTACCGTATGGGAGGGGAACAGGCAAAATTGATTGATGATGTAACCGGTACGATGCCGCCCTATGACAAACACATTGTCTATGGACCAGATAGACCGGCACAAGTTGCGGAGTCTATTACCAAGGCGACCGGAGCATATGGTGCAGCTATTGCTGATGTGAACGACTTGAAACGTTCTTGTGTACTTGGCGTATCTCAAGGTGTTGACAGCGATGAGGTTGCTCAAATACTGATCGACAATCCATTTGGCAATGCCAGCCAAAAGACACCAATCGTAATTATTAAAAACTACAGGAATAAATAATTTCTAAAGAAGATATAAACCGATACTTTCATTTACATTACCTGCTTATGATTTAGGTGTGTAATTTGAGGTATCGGTTTTTTGTTTTTGTTAATAAAGAATGCTGAAATGTTGCATTTTTGGAAAAGTTATCGGCAGGTTTTTTGCAATATACATGGAATTATTCTAAGGTACGGTTTAACAGGAACAACTCTGAGAGGTGTTGTATATGCTTTTGGGTGTTGACGTTGGCGGTACCTTTACAGATGCGGTGCTGGTCAATAATGGGATAATAATAAAACAAGCAAAGGTCAAGACGACGCAGGAAAAAGTGCTGCAAGGCATCCTGCAGGCTTTGGACGTAGTGCTTTTGGGCAATGACCCAGAGGTTATTTCTCGTGTTGTTGTTTCCAGTACTATAGTTACCAATGCCTTAACCGAAGGTAAAACGGAGCCGGTTTTTCTAGCAGTAATGCCAGGACCGGGAATGTCAACAAAAGGACGCTTTCCGACTGAACCTTATTTAGCTGAAGGTTATGTTGATCACAGAGGACAAATCATTAAAAAGGCCGCAGTTGACGAAAAAATAGTTGAAGCTATGTCAAGAGGTAAAACAGTTGCTGCGTTATCTGGCAAATTCGCTGTACGTAATCAAAGGAATGAGCAGGACTTGCGCATTCAACTAAAAGAAGCAGAGTTTGAAAGAATATTTATGGGTTCCGAAATATCAGGCGAACTGAATTTTGTGAGAAGGACAAATTCTGCATATTTTTCTGCTGCTGTCTATAATAAGTTCAAAGAATTTATTGGTCAGGTAGAAGATAGTATTCGTAGCAGAGGCATTACGGCACAAGTTCAGATATTAAAAGCTGATGGCGGCACAATCCCTTTGGCAGGAGCTTTGGAACAACCGGTTGAAGCAGTTTTTACCGGCCCGGCAGCAAGCGTTTTGGGGATAGAAGCCTTAGACGCACCTTCTGTTAATGCTATTTCTTTGGATGTTGGCGGGACTACGACCGATATTGCTTTCTGGAGTGACGGGTTTCCGCTTTTGGCGAACAGAGGTGCAAAAATCGCTGGTTATCCTACGTCAGTCAGAGCCTTTCATATGCGTTCCATTGGGTTGGGCGGAGATAGCCTGATAAGAAAAACGGACAGTGGATTTGAAGTTGGCCCGGAACGGGTTGGACCAGCAATGGCTATTGGCGGTAAAGAACCAACTTTGTCGGATGCTTTGATTACCCTAGGGTGCGTTTCTTTTGGCGACGCAAGCAAGGCTCGTGAAGCCATGAGTTCTTTGGCAGAGGCAGATGATAATGCCGAAGAAATAGCGGAACAAATTGTTTTGGCTTCTGTCACTAAAATTGAGAACACCATCACGGAAATGATAAAGGAATGGAATTTGCAACCGGTATATACTGTCAATGACGTAATTAAAGGGACCGAGTTTGTGCCAGAAAAATTAATTGGTGTCGGCGGCGGTGCACCAGGACTTATTCCTGTGTTAGGTCTGAAAATGGGGCTTCCTGTGGAGATTCCTGTGGGAGCCATGGTAGCTAATGCCGTTGGCGCGGCAGTGTCACGCCCAACTTTAACAGCAACTTTGCGCGTAGATACGACAGAGGGTTACTACATAATTCCGGAAGCAGGGATTCGTGAAAAAATCCAACGTGGTTTTTCGCGTACTAAAGCTGAAGAAATTCTTGCAGCCTGGTTGCTTGAACAAGCTGACAAGTGGCAGATGGAAGCCAGAAATGTTGAAGTAATGGCCTATGAAGAGTTCCCGACAATTCATAATTACTATACTACCGGCAAAATTATTTATTTAAAAATGCAGTTAAAACCCGGCATTCTCCATACCGTAACAGGTCGGGAGGTGGCATTTTGAAATCGAACCTGGGAATTGTATTCTTTCCTGCTTTTGACTGGATGATCAGTCCTACGCATCCTGAACGGCAGGAACGCTTGTTGTACACAAGAGATCAGCTTCTTGAAGAAGGATTATTTGATCTTGAACAAATCAGGGAGTATAAACCGCGGCTAGCGGAAATCTGTGATTTGCAGCGAGTACATATTGGTATACCTTCAATTTCCCGCTTAATAACACCTGCTCATCTTGTCTCGGCCGGTGGCTGCATGACTGCTGCTGATGCAGTAATGAGTGGCGAAGTGAAGCGTGCCTTTGCCTTGGTGCGTCCGCCAGGACATCATGCTATGCGTGTTGTACATGGTATCAGAGGTTTTTGCGTTATTAATATTGAAGCTATAATGGTCGCTTACCTGCGGCAAAAATATGGTGTTAAGAAGATTGCCATCGTTGATACCGACGTTCATCATGGCGATGGATCGCAGGATATTTTTTATCATGATCCTGATACACTCTATATTTCTTTCCATCAGGATGGGCGGACCTTATATCCTGGTACGGGTTTTCCAAATGAGGCAGGCAGCCCAGCGGCATTGGGCACCAATATTAATCTGCCACTTTTGCCCGGTACTGGTGATGAAGGCGTGCATAGACTATTTGATGGTATAATAAGACCGATACTGGATGATTTCGCACCTGAAATTATCATAAACTCTGCAGGGCAGGATAATCACTTCAGTGATCCTTTGGCTTCAATGTCGGTAACCGCCCAAGGATATGCCAGACTTGCGGATAAATTAAAGGCAGATATAGCTGTGCTGGAAGGTGGGTATTCTGTTGAAGCTGCTTTGCCTTACGTTAATACAGGAATAATACTGGCGATGGCAGAGATGGATTATAGCAATGTTATCGAGCCCGATCAGTCTGGACTGAGAAGGCAGGAGGAAAAATGTAATGCCAGAGTTGATGAGCTTATCAGCCAAATTGGCGATTTATGGACTAATCGTCAAAAACTCAGCAGCGAAGCTTTGGCAAAATGCGGAGACAGTTGGAGCCGCCGGAAGAATATTTATTACGATGAGGAAGGCATTAGTGAAGAACAGGTAGAGACTGCTCACTATTGCAAGCAATGTACTGGCTACCTCACTATTCAGACTGCAGCCGAAAATACCCGTTTTGGCAGTCAGAATGCTTTCATAGCGATAGTTGACGAAAGCACCTGTCTGGCTTGCCGCCAAAAAGCTTATGATGAAGCACTTAAGGAAAAAAAGACGGGTAAATGGCAGCATGTTTTTGTACAAGACAAAGCACAAGGAAATATTGAAAATATCTAGGGGGAAAAAATGAAAAGATTAGATGGAAGATCAAGTAAAGAATTAAGACCAGTAAAAATGACTAAGGACTTTGTTATTTATCCAGAGGGTTCTGTTTTTATTGAAATGGGCAATACACGTGTTCTATGTAATGCCTCTATTGAGGAAAAAGTGCCAAGATTTTTGGCAGGAACAGGTAAAGGCTGGATAACAGCTGAATATTCTCTGTTGCCACGTTCGACACAGCAAAGAAATTCCCGCGAGGCAGCTAAAGGTAAGCAAAGTGGTCGTACGCAGGAAATTCAGCGTTTGATAGGCCGCTCTTTGCGCAGTGTCGTTGATTTGACGGCTTTGGGCGAAAAGTCCATTACCATTGACTGCGATGTTCTGCAAGCTGATGGTGGCACGAGAACAGCATCTATTACTGGTGCTTTTGTTGCCCTGGTAATTGCCTTAAATAAAGTATGCCCGGAAGACAAAAAATTCCCAATCAAGGACTTTTTGGCCGCAATTAGTGTTGGTGTTGTGAATGGTGAAGAAATCCTGGATTTGTGCTATGAGGAAGACAGCAGCGCAGAGGTTGATATGAATATTGTCATGACAGGCAGCGGCAACTTTGTTGAGCTGCAGGGCACAGGAGAAGAACACACTTTTGACAAGAAACAATTGAAGAAAATGCTGGAGCTTGGTGAAAAAGGCTGCAATGATTTGATTGCAGAGCAAAAAGAAGTTTTAGGAAAAATTGCAGAGCGGGTAGGTAAATAGAATGCAGGAATTGGTAATCGCAACAACGAACGAAGGCAAGCTGATAGAATTTAAAGAACTAATGAAAGATATGGATGTTGAACTTAAGTCTTTGAAAGAATGGGCAGATGTTCCTGCACCGGAAGAAACAGGTAAAACTTTTGCTGCCAATGCCAGGCAGAAGGCTCTTTACTACGCAAAAATGACCGGCAAAATATGTATAGCTGATGATTCAGGCCTTGAAGTACAGACACTAAAAGGTGAACCAGGTGTTCGTTCTGCACGTTATGCAGGTGAGGAAGCTGATGCCGAGGCAAATAATAAAATGTTGCTGCAGACAATGAAATTTCATATGAAACGCACATGCCGTTTTCGCTGTGCCCTTGCTGTAGCAAATCCTGCCGGCAAAGTATTGGCCGAAACGGAAGGAATTTGTGAAGGCATGCTGCTGCATGACAAATTGGGCGATGAAGGCTTCGGTTATGATCCCTTGTTCTGGTCTACAGAGCTTCATAAAGGTTTGGGAGAAGCAACAATGGAAGAAAAAAATCAAGTGAGCCATAGGGCAAAAGCTATTAAAAAATTGTGCGAGATGTGGGAGAAGATAAAGTGAAAATCGGGATAACAGGCGATACTCACGGCAGCAAAAAAGCCATGCGGCTTGTGCTGGGAATGGCGCCACCGGTTGATTACTGGTTTCATACAGGCGATTACAGCCAAGATGGCAAGTTCCTGGCCTATGAAACCAAACTGCCACTTTTGACCGTGGCAGGTAACACTGACCCAGCTGATGGCAAAGCAAATCTTGATGAATTGATTACGATTGCCGGCAAACGAATCTGGCTTACGCACGGACACCATTATATGCATGGTTACCAAATTGATGAAATAGCATGGTGGGCACGGAAGCTTGAGGTAGATATTGCTGTTTTTGGCCATACGCATATTCCAATGGTCAAATGGTTTGGCGATATTTTGCTTATAAATCCGGGAAGCCCCATCTTGCCAAGAGATGAACAGGGTCCTACGTTTGCTGTTCTTACAGTTAACGAAGGCGAAAAACCGGAAGCGGAAATAATCCGAATAAAAAAATAAATATAAACTTGCAAAAAAATAATGAATCATATAAACTATTAGCGTACGCTATTTATAAGTAAATGGGGGAATTAAAATGACAATTAACGAAGAAGCTCTCGCAATTAGACTACAATACAACGGAATATTGACTACTGCTAGCAAAGTACCTTTGAAAGATCGTCATGATCTTTCTGTTTTGTACACTCCTGGTGTGGCTGAGCCATGCAAGGTTATTAAGGAAAACAAAGATCTTTCTTTTGATTACACTTGCCGAGGCAATATGGTAGCCATTATCAGCGATGGTACCAGGGTGCTTGGTCTTGGTGATATCGGACCGGAAGCAGGTTTGCCTGTTATGGAAGGAAAGGCTGTTCTCTTCAAAACTTTTGGCGATGTTGACGCTATTCCTCTCTGTCTTGATACCAAAGACCCGGATAAATTCATTGAGACTGTAAGATTATTGCAACCTTCTTTTGCAGGCATTAATCTTGAAGATATCTCTTCTCCAAAATGCTACGATATTGAATGCAAATTGAAAGAAATTTGCGATATCCCTGTTTTCCATGATGACCAACATGGCACTGCGATTGCGCTTATGTCTGCAGTAATTGGTGCTTTGCGTTTTGTTAAGAAGGACCTCAAGACGGCTAAAGTCGTAGTTAACGGCTGTGGCGCTGCTGGTTCTGCTATCGGCAGGCTCTTGGTAAATATGGGTGCTGAAAATGTCACAATGGTTGACCGTTTTGGTGCATTGTATGATGGCATAGATGCTCCGCTTGATCGCATTCAAGACTATTTGAAGACAGTTACCAATAAAAACAAGGAAAAAGGCAACTTGGCTGATATTGCTAAAGGCGCTGATGTTTTGGTTGGTGTTTCCGCTCCGCACGTATTTACCAAAGAAATTATTGCCAGCATGAATAAAGATGCTATTGTCTTCGGCATGGCTAATCCTGTGCCTGAAACAACCTACGAAGATGCTATTGCAGCAGGTGCCAGAGTCGCTGGAACCGGACGCAGTGACGCTCCGAACCAGGTTAATAATGTAACTGTATTCCCGGGTGTATTCCGCGGTGCTATGGACGTTCGTGCCAGAGCAATTACCGAAGAAATGAAAATCGCTGCTGTTATGGCTATTGCCGATTTGATTGATGAAAAAGATTTGCGTGCTGACTATGTTGTGGCTGACGCTTTTGATCCACGTGTAGCACCTGCTGTTGCTGCTGCTGTTGCCAGGGTAGCTATTGAGACTGGTGTTGCTCGTGTCAATGTAGATCCTGAAGTTGTCAGAGCCAATACGATGAAACGTGTAGGTAGATAATTATCGGAGGTGCTTCATGCGTACTATCGATGTTAAAGAAGTAACAGCAGCCGTCAGTAAGCTCAGCAAAGATGCCTGTTACTATCTGCCGGATGAGATGATGGCAGCCCTGGAAGCCTCTCTTACAAGCGAGGAATCGCCTCTTGGAAGAGAAATTCTGGAAACAATTATTGAAAATGCCAAGCTTGCCAAAGCAACTGATTGTCCAATATGTCAGGATACCGGCCTAGCCGTTGTTTTTGCAGAGATAGGGCAGGATGTCCATTTTGCAGGCGGCGACCTATATGAAGCCATTCATGCCGGTATTGCTGATGGTTATATTAATGGTTATTTGCGTAAATCATCTGTTGATGACCCTTTGTTTGACAGAAAAAACACGCAGGATAATACTCCTGCCATCATACACACAACCATTGTAAAAGGCGATAAAGTCAAATTGACTCTGTCTCCAAAAGGCTGCGGCAGTGAAAATATGGGAGCCTTAAAAATGCTCAAGCCTTCCGATGGTGTTGATGGCGTAATTAAGTTTGTTGTTGATACGGTACGTAATGCCGGACCAAATCCTTGCCCACCTGTAACAGTAGGCGTTGGTATTGGCGGCAATATGGAGCTTGCAACATATTTAGCCAAACATTCTTTGACTCGCCCGGTTGGTGAACATAATCAGGACCCAAGATATGCGGAACTTGAAAAAGAACTTTTGCACAGAGTGAATATGACGGGCATCGGGCCATCAGGCCTGGGCGGGTCGACGACAGCAGTAGCAGTCAATGTTGAGTATGCACCAACACATATAGGCGCACTGCCGGTTGCCGTTAACCTTAATTGCCATGCCGCACGTTGTGCGCAAGTGGTCTTATAGGGGGGATAGAGATGGCAGAACAAACGATTAAATATATTACTACGCCGCTTACCGATGAAACGATAAGATCATTGAAGGCTGGTGACAGTGTTCGTATTACCGGACCTATCTATACTGCTCGTGATGCTGCACACAAAAGAATGACTGAGGCTTTAGCCAGAGGTGAACAACTGCCAATAGATATTAAAGGCAATGTTATTTATTACGTAGGACCGTCACCTGAAAAACCAGGTCAGATTGTTGGTTCAGCAGGACCGACAACCAGCGGACGCATGGATCAATATACCCCTACGCTTCTGGAAAAAGGCATGAAAGGCATGATTGGCAAAGGATCACGTTCTAAAGAAGTTATAGATTCTATTGTCAAAAATTGTGCTGTTTATTTTGTGGCCATTGGCGGAGCGGCCGCGGTAATCTCTAAATCAATAAAAGCGCAGGAATTGCTTGCTTATGGCGATTTAGGACCGGAAGCAATTCGCCGTTATGATGTAGTTGATTTCCCCGCAATTGTTTGTATTGACTGCGAAGGCAACGATTTTTATAAAGTTGGCATAAAAAAATACAGTAAAGAATAGAAAAAGATTGACCTAATCTATTTTATTAGGTATAATAAATCTCGTGATTCGGGGCGTGGCTCAGTTTGGTAGAGCACCTCGCTTGGGACGAGGGGGTCGCAGGTTCAAATCCTGCCGCTCCGACCAATCATAAAAATTTATAAGCATCTGCAAAGATGCTTATTTTTTTTGCAAATAATCGTTGACATTCCTAGCGGAATAGTGTAGTATAACTTTAACTTAATAATTACTCTTATCAAGAGCGGTCGAGGGACAGGCCCTATGACACCCGGCAACCAAGCGTTTACGTTATTGGTGCTAAATCCTGCAAGTAGAATCTTGGAAGATGAGAGGAAAGCGATTTTCACTCTCTTTCCTCGGAAAGAGTTTTTTTATTTTGAGGGGTTATTAAGTAAAATGAAAAGGGAGAGATGACCATGAAAAAGATTTTGGCAGTAGCCCTTGCTCTTGTGAGCTTGTTGGCAGTCGTAGCAGGTTGCGGCGGCGACAAAAAAGAAGCGGAAAAGACAACAGCAAAAAAAGTTGTTTTGAAAATTGGTGCAACACCTGTACCACACGCGGAAATTCTCAATTTTATTAAACCAACCTTAGAAAAAGAAGGAATTGATTTACAAATTATTGAGTTCAGCGATTATGTAAAACCTAACTTGGCTTTGAATGATAAAGAGCTTGATGCAAACTTCTTCCAACACATTCCATATCTTGAAAAGTTTGCGAAAGAACGCAATTTACCTCTTATAACTTTGACCAAGGTTCATATTGAGCCAATGGGCATTTATTCTAAGAGCATAAAGAGCCTTGATGCTTTGCCGGAAGGAGCAAAGATCGCTATTCCGAATGATCCTACTAACGGCGGTCGCGCATTGGCACTGTTGCAAAGTGCTAAGCTTCTTAAGCTTAAAGATGGTGTTGGCATTAGTGGAACAACAAGTGACATTGTGGAAAATCCTAAAAACTTCTCCATTATTGAAGTTGAAGCCGCATTGCTTCCGCGTTCACTTGATGATGTTGCTATTTCTGTTATCAATTCGAATTTTGCTTTGGAAGCAAAACTCAATCCTGTTAAAGATTCTCTCTTTACTGAACCTAAAGATTCTCCGTATGCTAACATAGTTGCAATACGTAAAGGCGACGAAAACAGACCGGAGCTCCAAAAGCTTGCTAAAGCTTTGACCAGCCCGGAAGTTAAAAAATTCATTGAAGAAAAATATAAGGGAGCAGTAGTTCCTGCTTTCTGATAACAAAAAAATATAAAAGAATTGCCATTCCCCCTTGATTTTTAAAATCAAGGGGGAATATTTCTGTAAAAAAGTGTAAAATATTGACAAATTTCAGGGTATATGGTACGCTTTATGCAATGTCAAGGATTAGATTATTAGATTTATATGACCTTCCCTAAATAGGGAACTACGGCCATACGGACAGCCGGGTCAATTGCCGATTGGCAACTAAGGTTGCCTTATTGATTGAGTTAAATACTCAAATTTTATAAGTTGGTTACTTCATAACCGCGTGTGTTAAGCTGCACAATACTTGTGAAACGGTCAATAAGAGTAGTGAAAGTAAATTTTTGCTCAATCGACTCTAATATCTAAAAATGTGAATAAATAAAATGAATGCGAATTCAATAATAAATAATGCACTGAATTTAGAAATGGCCAAACTCAGGTAATGTTGTGTTTAATACAACATATCTGGGTATTTTTGTTTTTAAAGGAGGTAAAAAATGGGAAACAAATTAAAACTCTATGGTTTTAATAATTTAACCAAGGCACTTAGCTTTAATATCTATGATGTCTGTTATGCAAAATCTGAGAGGGAACAAAGGGATTATATTGCTTATATTGATGAGCAGTACAATTCCGAAAGATTAACGAAAATTCTGCTGCAAGTTACAGATATGATAGGTGCCACTGTCCTTAACGTGGCCAAGCAGGATTACGAACCTCAAGGGGCAAGCGTTACCGTGCTTATTGCTGAGGAGTCGATGATTCCTTCTCTTGATGGTGAGACTATTGTTGCCCATTTAGATAAAAGCCATGTTACGGTTCACACTTATCCTGAGTTCCATCCTGATAATTCTATTGCTACCTTTCGTGTTGACATAGATGTTGCAACGTGTGGAGAAATTACTCCGCTCAGCACTCTCGATTTTCTGATTGGCAGTTTTGATTCGGATATTATAACCATGGATTACCGCGTACGTGGTTTTACCCGTGATATTGACGGCAAAAAGCTCTATATTGACCACGATATTACTTCTATCCAGGATTATATAGATGCGAAAACTTTGGAAAAATATGATGCTATTGATATAAATATGTATCAGGCTAATATTTTTCATACGAAGATGTTGATCAAGGAAGTTGATTTGCAGAACTACTTGTTTAAAACTGATGTTTACGAATTACCGCCCAAAACAAGGTTAAAAATAACTAACAGTTTAAGACGAGAGATGATAGAAATTTTCAGCGGTATGAACGTATATAAGGAGTGACTAGGAAATTGAACAAGCTTTCGCAGGAGAAAGCTCCGATTTTAGAAGCTTTGGAAGAATTTAAGAAGATGAGACTGGTGCCGTTTGATGTGCCAGGTCATAAAAGAGGCAGAGGAAACAAAGAGTTAACGGAGTTTTTAGGCGAAAGATGTCTGACAGTTGATGTAAACTCAATGAAACAACTCGATAATCTTTGTCACCCGGTAGGAGCAATTAAGGAGGCAGAGGAATTAGCGGCGGAAGCTTTCGGCGCCAATGCTGCCTTTTTTATTGTCAATGGAACAACTGCCGCAGTGCAGGCAATGATACTTACTGCCTGCAAAAAAGGTGACAAAATTATTTTGCCTCGCAACGTGCATCGCAGTGTTATTAATGCGATGATTTTGTGCGGTGCTGTTCCTGTTTATATTAACCCACAGATGAACGAGGAACTTGGTATTGCCTTAGGTATGAAATTATCTGATGTACAAAAAGCAATAGAAGAAAATCCTGATGCCAAGGCAGTGCTTGTGAACAATCCGACTTATTACGGTATTTGTTCTAATCTTAAGGCAATAACAGAATTGGCTCATGCCAATAATATGCTTGCTCTGGTCGATGAAGCGCATGGAACGCATTTTTATTTTGGCGAGAACATGCCGATTTCGGCTATGGCGGCCGGTGCCGATATGTCATCAGTAAGTATGCACAAATCAGGCGGTTCCCTCACGCAAAGCTCATTCTTGCTTTGCGGTAAGAATGTTAATTCCCAATATGTCAGGCAAATAATTAATTTAACGCAGACAACCAGCGGCTCTTATCTTTTGCTGTCAAGCCTTGATATCTCCCGAAGAAATCTAGCCCTGCATGGTAAAGATATTTTCCGGTATGTAGTGGAAATGGTGGAATATGCCCGCCATGAAATAAATCAGATCGGCGACTACTATGCTTATTCACGTGAGCTGATAAATGGTGACAGCGTTTTTGATTTTGATGTTACAAAATTATCGGTCAATACGTTTGAAACAGGATTGGCAGGCATTGAAGTTTATGACCTATTGCGTGATGAATACGATATTCAAATAGAATTCGGCGATTTGGGCAATATCCTGGCTTACGTTTCTGTTGGCGATAACTACAAGAATATTGAACGCTTGATAGGTGCTTTGTCTGAAATCAGACGCTTATACAAAAAAGATAAAACCGGCATGCTGAGACACGAATATATCCCGCCAAAGGTGAAATTTGGGCCGCAGGACGGCTTCTACGGGGCAAAGGAACAGGTTGCTTTGGATGCAAGTGACGGCAGAATCTGCAGTGAGTTCGTAATGTGTTATCCGCCTGGTATTCCAATTTTGGCTCCGGGTGAGGAAATTACGGAAGAAATCATCGAATATATAAAATATGCTAAAG
The DNA here is from genome assembly GCA_964500055.1 of uncultured Acidaminococcales bacterium. Classification (GTDB taxonomy): domain Bacteria; phylum Bacillota; class Negativicutes; order Acidaminococcales; family Acidaminococcaceae; genus RZYP01. The sequence goes on from CAZCMY010000016.1 coordinate 16,386, forward strand.
AGAAGGGTTGCTTCTTAACAGGCCCTGAAGATATGGCAGTTAACAAAATAAATGTTTTAAAGGGAGGGTGCTAAGTGGATCTGTGGTATAGCGAGGCACACACAAAGTCAGTTAAGTTTGCCATAAAAGTAAATAAACAGCTTTTTAGTGCTCAAAGCGAGTTTCAGCGAATAGATATTTTTGAATCCGAAGAATTCGGCCGTTTTCTGACACTGGACGGGTTTATGATGCTGACAGAAAAAGACGAATTCATCTACCATGAAATGATTGTCCACGTGCCGATGGCAGTTCATCCTAACGTCAAAAAGGTACTTGTAATTGGCGCTGGTGATGGTGGTGCAATTCGCGAACTGACAAGATACAAAACTATTGAAAGCATAGATTTTGTTGAAATTGATGAAATGGTCGTAGATGTCTGCAAAAAATATTTGCCGCAGACTGCTTGCGCCTTTGATGATAAAAGAGTTCACTCTTACTTTCAGGATGGGCT
>CAZCMY010000016.1:16975-20300 GCA_964500055.1 uncultured Acidaminococcales bacterium
AGACTGCTTGCGCCTTTGATGATAAAAGAGTTCACTCTTACTTTCAGGATGGGCTAAAATTCATCAGGAAACATGAAGATGAGTATGACTTGATAATTGTTGACTCAACTGATCCCTTCGGACCTGGTGAAGGTCTTTTTACCAAGGAATTTTATGGCAATTGCTATAAAGCGTTGAAGAAGGACGGAATCATGGTTAATCAGCATGAAAGTCCGTTCTATGAAGAAGATGCCATAGCGATGAAGAGGGCTCACAAGAGGATTGTCGAATCTTTTGCCATCAGCCGTGTCTATCAGGCACATATTCCAACTTATCCTTCCGGACATTGGCTTTTTGGTTTTGCTTCCAAAAAGTATCATCCGGTACGCGACTTAAACGCGGACAAGTGGAATGCTTTAGGCCTTAAAACGCGCTATTACAATACGAATTTGCATAGAGGCTCGTTCTGTCTGCCTAATTATGTACAGGAGATGCTGCACGATGTTGAATAAAAATGTAGAAACCTTCTTAGCTTGTGACAAAGATTATGCCGAAGCAAAAATAGTTTTATTCGGTGCGCCGTTTGATTCGACAACTTCTTTCAGACCGGGAACACGCTTTGCCAGCAAGGCTATGCGCAGCGAATCTTTTGGCATAGAAACATATAGTCCTTATCAGGACAAAGATTTGACCGACAGCAATATTTTTGATGGCGGTGACCTGGAATTACCTTTTGGTAATACGGAAAGAGTTCTGGCTGAGATAGAGGAATTTACAGCAGAAATTGTTAAGGATGGTAAAATCCCGCTGATGATTGGCGGCGAACATCTTGTAACTTTGGGCGCCGTCCGCGCTGTTGCTAAAAAATATCCTGACCTGCACATTATTCATTTCGATGCTCATACCGATTTAAGGGAAGATTACCTGGGCGAACCGCTATCCCATGCTACGGTTATTCGCAGACTCTGGGATATTGTCGGCGATGGCAAAATTTTCCAATTCGGTATCAGGTCCGGTGAAAAGTATGAATTTGAATTCGCCGCTGAACATACCTTTATCAATAAGTTCAATTTGAACGGCTTACCGGAGGTTGTTAAGGCTTTACAGGGCAAACCTGTTTACTTTACTCTCGATCTTGATGTCCTTGATCCTTCGATTTTCCCTGGAACAGGTACACCGGAAGCAGGTGGAGTATGCTTTAATGAGCTTTTACAGGCTGTTATAAGTATGACAGGACTTAATATAGTCGGGTGCGACGTAGACGAATTATCACCGGTATATGATCAAAGCGGTGTTTCTACCGCAGTTGCATGTAAGATATTACGTGAAATATTATTAATATTGGAGGCGAAATAAAATGGGTAAAGCTTTAATTATAGGTTGCGGCGGCGTTGCAGGTGTGGCAATTCACAAGTGCTGCCAAAACAGTGAAGTGTTTGAAGAAATTATGATTGCCAGCAGAACGAAAAGTAAATGCGATGCGTTAAAAGCTAAATTGGACGGCGGCAAGACCAAAATCCATACTGCTCAGCTGAATGCTGATAACGTCGATGAGATTGTTGCACTGATTAACCAATTTAAACCGGATGTAGTGCTTAATCTGGCACTTCCGTATCAGGATCTTACAATCATGGATGCCTGCCTGGCTACCAAGACTCCATATGTTGATACTGCAAACTATGAACCGCTTGATACCGCTAAGTTTGAATACAAGTGGCAATGGGACTATCGCGAGCGTTTTGAAAAAGCCGGTATTACCGCACTTCTGGGCAGCGGCTTTGATCCTGGCGTAACAGGAGTTTTCTCTGCCTATGCACAAAAACACTATTTCGATGAAATTAATTACATTGACATCCTCGATGCCAATGCCGGCGACCACGGCTATCCTTTCGCCACTAACTTCAATCCTGAAATCAATATCCGCGAAGTTACCGCCAAAGGCAGCTACTGGGAAAATGGCGAGTGGGTAGAGACCGAACCTATGGAAATCAAAAGAGTCTATGATTTCCCGCAAATCGGTGAAAAAGATATGTATCTTCTGCATCATGAAGAACTCGAATCTTTGGCTCTCAACATCAAAGGCATCAAAAGAATTCGTTTCTTTATGACCTTCGGCCAAAGCTACCTGACTCACTTGAAATGCCTGGAAAACGTTGGCATGACCTCTATCAAACCTATTGAATTTGAAGGAAAGCAAATAGTTCCGCTGCAATTTCTGAAGGCAGTATTGCCGGATCCTGCTTCCCTAGGGCCACGCACAAAAGGTAAAACCAATATTGGCTGTATTTTCCAAGGCGTTAAAGATGGCAAACCAAGAACCTATTATGTTTACAATGTTTGCGACCACCAAGAGTGCTATAAGGAAGTTGAGTCCCAGGCTATTTCCTATACAACCGGTGTACCTGCCATGATTGGTGCTATGCTGGTTATGAATGGTACCTGGAAAAAACCTGGCGTTCACAACATCGAAGAATTCGATCCGGATCCTTTCATGGAAGCACTTAACAAATGGGGACTTCCTTGGGTTGAAGATTTTAACCCGGTTTTGGTGGAATAATGGAATTGGGATTTGATATCAATAAGGTAAAAACTCCCTATTATATAGTAGATGAGAAGCTTCTCATCAAAAATTTGGAACTGCTGCAACGAGTTGAAAAAGAAGCAGGTTGTCATATTTTGCTGGCCCAGAAAGCATTTTCCATGTTTTCGCTGTATCGGTTGATGGGGCGTTATCTGAGCGGAACGGCGGGGAGCGGCTTGTATGAAGCTAAACTTGGCTATGAAGAAATGGGCAAAGAGAATCATGTCTTTTCCCCTGCTTATCACGAAGAAGAGTTCGACGAGATTTTGCAGGTTTGTGACCACATTATTTTCAATTCTTTCTCACAGTGGGAGAAGTTCAAAGATAAGGCTCTAAAATCAAAGAAAAAATTTGGCTTGCGCATTAATCCTGAGCATTCCACTCAAGACCATGCTATTTACGATCCTTGTTCGCCGGGCTCACGTCTCGGCATAACCTTGGCTAATTTCCGGCCGGAGCTGCTGGAAGGAATCAGCGGTTTGCACTTTCACACTCTTTGCGAACAGAATGCTGATGCCTTGATTGAAACATTATCTGTAGTTGAGGAAAAGTTTGGCCCTTATCTGAAACAGATGGAATGGGTTAATTTCGGCGGCGGCCACCATATTACTCGCGAGGACTATGACGTGGAGGCTTTGATTGGCGCAATTAAGAGTTTCAAGGAAAAGTATGACGTAAAAGTTTATCTCGAACCTGGTGAAGCTGTAGCACTTAACACAGGGTTTTTGGTTAGCACCGTTATGGACATAGTTGATAACGGCATCA
>CAZCMY010000017.1:0-19756 GCA_964500055.1 uncultured Acidaminococcales bacterium
GCATCTTTTTCCATATTGCTATTTCACTCCCCGTTCAGCAGTTGGGTCTTATATCAGTTTTTCTGGTTTTATCATCAATCCCGTTTAAAACAAAGAGTGAAAAATAATCATCAACCATTTTATTTTCAGGTTCCCTGGTCGCAATCAAAAAGCCGGTTCCCACTACTACAGCGCCAACTTCAACTGCCAGCTCCTGTAAGCCTTTGGCTGTACCGCCGGCTTTCATGAAATCATCTATGATAAATACTCTGGCCTCAGCCGGCAATGCCCTCTTTGGAAGCGACATTGTCTGAATGCGTTTCGTAGAGCCACTGACATAATTGATGCTTACGGCAGAGCCTTCAGTAATCCTGCTCTCTCTTCTCGCCATAACGAGCGGTACATTGTAGGCCCTGGCGACAAAAAGAGCAAGCGGTATACCTTTGGTTTCCACCGTCATTATATATTCTGGAGCCAAACCCTTATTACGATTCATCATTATTTCACCAAGACGCATTAAAATTTTTGGTGAGAGCAGCAAATCGTTCATATAAATCATGCCACCCGGCAAAATGCGTTCCGGTTCTGCCATCCTCTCAGCCAGTGCTTTCAGAAATTCAGAATCTGAAGCCCTCGAATGATAAGGAATAAAGCGTACGCCCCCCGCCGCTCCTGCCAAAGTTTCGATTGTGCCAAGATCATAAGCAACTAAACCATTCTTAATCGCCTGCACATCTTCGCTCAAAGTGGATTTAGCCACGTCAAACCTCTCGCAAAAATCCGTAAAGGAATATAGCTCATAGGGATGATCGACTAACTCCTTGGTCAGGGCCGCCACGCGTTCTATTCGTTTCACTTTGCCCATACTGCAACACACCTCTTCTATTTATGCCCGCCTGCTTCCGAAAACAGACAAGTCTCTATCAAATGCCAATCGGCTTCTTTATCGACATCCATGCCGATCTCAGCAAATTCCGTTATTATGGCCTTGCCGCGAAACCCAAGTAATTGTGAGGCGCGTGCTTCCACGTCCTTCACTTCCAATCTGTGCAGCAGAAATTTCAAAACAAAAGACCACCCCAGCCAGCTGCATAACTTCCAAGGGTACTTTCTTTTGGCAAAAACCTGTTCAGCCACGTCCTTACAGTTTGCCACTACCTCAGGATTTACAAGCAAAATATTACCGCCCGTAAAAATACCATCTTTAAAAGTAACATAAGTGCGTTTGCCCGCTGGGAAATCACGCAAGCATGCACTTTGCGGAATAATAGGATAAAAAACATCCGCATTCTGATCTTTAACTTTTTGCAGAAAATCAGTAACAGCTTCCGCTGTCAATAATGGTACATCGTCTGTAACAAATAGAACCGGCTTAGTGGCATTGGTAGCCTTAATGGCAGCCAGCGTATTATCAAGCATGGTACCACTAGCCTCAACAACCTGCATACCAGCCGGCAAATCAATCCCGGCAAGCTCCTTTTGCGCGCCTGAAATAGTTATCTTATCGATAGCATCACAGGCAAGAAGGGCTTCAATAATATAGGAAATAAGCGGTCGCCCGTCTAACATGGCCACCGCCCGATATTCCGTACCAGACAGTTTCTTCAACCAGGGACAGGTGCCGCCTGCTAAAATTATGGCATCGTACATCTTATAAGGTTGCCCTCCCAAATATCAGATATCTCGCGATTCCTCAATCGCTTTCAGCAAAGTATGCTCTGCATTCTCCAGATGATCACGCACAGCTTTCTGTGCTTTTTCCACATCACGCTGCGCCATGCTGTCAACTATTGCTCTATGTTCTTCCAAAGTATTGATAAGACGGCCTGGATAATGCATGGAGCGGCCGCGTAAAGTTGTAATCTGTTCACGCAGGTTACTTATAATGTTGACAAGGCGTTCATTACGGCTGGCCTGATAAAGAATGTCGTGAAAAGCGGAGTCTGTTTCAACAATTTTATCAATATTGCCTTCTTCAATATGCTGGCCTATCTCTACCAGCAGACGCTGCATTGCTTCGAGTTCTTCATCGCTGATGCGTTCCGCTGCAAGTCCTGCCGCCAACACATCAAGCGCCGTCCTGATTTCATAAACTTCAGTAATGTCCTTGATGGAAATGTCCGCAACATAAGTGCCGCGGCGGGGAATCATGACAACAAAACCTTCAAGTTCCAATTTGCGGATGGCCTCACGGACCGGAGTCCTGCTTACCCCCATCTCTTCGGCCAACTGAATTTCCATTAACCTCTCGCCTGATTTAAAAATGCCGGTGGTAATAGCCTGGCGAATTTTTTCACAGACAAGTTCACGCAATGGTTTGTAACTATCCAACTTAATGGGGCTTAAGTGACCGCTCATAAATCATTCCTCCTCAAGGTTTTTGTCAACTCTATGTCAATAGCAAAGTTTTTCCTCAGAACTGCCGCGATATGCTTACCACTAGCCTCTGAATCAACAAAGCAAAAAACCGTCGGTCCACTGCCGGACATCAGACTTATTTCAGCACCATTTGCCATCATTATTTCCTTGATGGCATCGATTTCCGCATAAGCCTTACAAGTAACACTTTCCAGAACATTACCCATGCAGGCAATAATACCCTGCTTGTCAGAATGCCTAATAGCCTTTTTCATAGCTGTAATATCCGGTCTTGCAGTTACATCTTCATTCCTGAAGTTTTGGTAGGCCCAGGCTGTTGAAACAGCAACTCTGGGTTTTGCAAGAACAAGCCAGGTTTCCGGCATGTCAGTCAGAGGTTCCAATATTTCGCCACGGCCGGTTGCCGCTGCCGTACCGCCTCTTATGCAAAACGGTACATCAGAACCTAGTTCAGCCGCCAATACTTCCAGTTTCTCTGCACTCAGTCCCAACTCCCACAAACGGTTCAAACCCCGTAATACGGCTGCTGCGTCAGCACTGCCACCTGCCAGGCCAGCTGCAGCAAAAATTCTTTTGCGTATACGAATCTGAACGTTCGGTTTATGGCCATACTTTTCTGCCATGAGCATAACAGCCTTCCAGGCAAGATTGTCCTGGCCATCGGGAATGTCTGATTTGTCAGTTGTAACACTGATTTCTTCTGCCGGTAAGAGCTCAATTTCGTCAGCAAGCGCTATGCTTTGCATAATCATATTAACTTCGTGGTAACCGTCGGGGCGCTTTCCTACTATATCGAGCCCCAAGTTTATCTTGGCAAAAGCTTTTTCCAGCATAGCCCTACTCCTGCTAAAAGATTTTTGAATAATGAATACTTACATTCAATTATACAATACATTTTATCCTTCTGTCCGCTCAGTGGCAAGAAAAAAATACGAAATTTTTTCAGATTATTAATAAATTCATACGTATTTTTGGCAGGTAAATAATTTGTACCTTTTCTTTTGGGCGTAGTATGTTAGAATATCCCTAGAAAATGCTAAGGGAGGTTCTCCTCACATGCGAAAACATCTTATCTATAACCTAATGACAGCGATAGGCTGCATTTTAATGGGCGTCGCAGTCAACGCTTTTTACATTCCCCATCAGCTCTTGAGCGGCGGCATTGGCGGTATCTCCGTCATGCTCTACTATCTATTCGGTTTTCCCATGGGTCTTATGACCATCTTAATCAATATCCCGTTATTCTTTCTAGCTTATCGCTACATGGATCACTCCTACCCAATGAAAGCAATATTCGGAATGCTGGCTTATTCTTTCTCACTTGATTTTTTCAGTTTCCTTATCCCGCTGGCACCCATCCATGACACGTTGTTTTCCTGTATCGTCGGCGGCACCTTGAACGGTATCGGCGCAGCTTTTCTTTATCGTGTGGGCAGCAGCAGCGGTGGCACCGACATTATAGGAGCTATCTTCAATAAATATTACAGTATCGCCATCAGCACGCCAGGATTCATCATCAATATTATTCTGATGAGCATAGCTGCCTTTCTTTTCGGTCTTGAACCAGCCCTCTATACTTTACTCGCTTCTTTCGTCGGCTTCAAAATTGCCAATACTTTTACGGACGGCTTTGACTACAAAAAGAACATCATCATCATCAGTAACCAGTCACCGGCCATTGCGCAGGAAATCATTAAGATCGTTGGCCGCGGCGTCACCTTTCTGCACGGCGAAGGTGCTTTTACCCACCAGCCAAGGGAAGTTCTTCTGGTGGTTGCCAAACTTACCCAGCTTGCCCAAATCAAAGGAATTGTCAGTAATATAGATCCGACGGCCTTTATGATTATTCATGATGTTACCGATGTTATGGGTAAAGGCTTTACAAATATCCCGGCACTTAAAAATAAGAATGAAAAAAAATAAGAATAATTTAAAAAGAATATAAAAATATTTTTTCATAGCTGCCGCAGTTTTTCTCAAAAACGCGGCAGCTACGCTATTTTCCGGGTTTGTTATTGTTGTAGGGACATTTTTAGTCCATGCTGGACAAATAATATCCACTATGCTATACTCAGCTCATAAGATAGTTAAGGGAGGAATTCACATGACATTTAAAAAATTCTTTGCAGCGTTAATCAATACGCATTTCTACCTGGTGCACTGATTCATGGAAACACTAACAACTGAAGACCAAAAATAAAGGACGCAACTCCGAACAACGGAATTTGCGTCCTTTATTTATTTGTTTATTTTATCAAACGTATTGGTCAAAGCAGCAAACTCTTCCAACGAAAGAGTCTCGCCACGTCTTTTACCGTCGATACCTGCCAGAGCCAGCCAAGCTGTTGTCTGTTCGCTATCAATGCCCATATTTTTCAAGGCATTGCTCAGCATCTTTCTTCTTACAGAAAAGGATGCCTTCACTACACGGAAAAACAGCTTCTCGTCCACGATCTGCACCGGCGGTTCTTTTCTGCGTTTGCAGACGATGACTGCCGAATCGACAGAAGGCGGCGGCACGAAAGAAGCAGGCGGTACCTGAAAAGCAATTGCCGGCTCAGTGTAGTACTGAATGGCCACTGAAAGTGCGCCATAATCCTTACCACCAGGTTTTGCAACCATACGCTCCGCAACTTCTTTCTGGACCATAGCGACCAGACGTTCCATCGGCAGCTTCTGTTCCAATAGGTTGAAAATTATCGGCGTAGTAATATAGTAAGGAAGATTAGCAACAACTTTGAAATTTTCCTGTGGTACGGCCTTCCTGATGTCAAGCTGCAGAATATCTTCATTAATGATTTCGATATTATCGTAGCCTGCCAGCGTCTTGCCTAAAACAGGCAGCAGTCTGCGATCAAGCTCTACTGCCACAACGTGGGCGCCGGTTTTTGCCAAAGCCTGGGTAAGTGTACCAATGCCAGGTCCTACTTCCAGGACTGTATCCTCAGCTACTAACTCTGCGGCTGCAATTATTTGATTAACAATTTGCTCATCCACCAAAAAGTTCTGTCCTAATCTTTTATCAGCACGCAAATTAAACGTTTTCAGAATATGTGCTGTGACTTCCCTTTTTGCAATAACCGGTTGTTCCATTTTATACCTCTGTTTGCGCAACTGCGGCCAGAAATTCTGTCCGGGTCACGCCATAATTATTTAACCTTACCAAAAACTGTTTGGCATTGGCATAGCCTATGCCCAGAATTGCACCGATCTTGTCCCGGCGCTCTGCCGCATCCACAGAACCTGAAAGCTGATAAATAAACAAGTCCCGGTTAGAAAACTCAAACCGGGGCTCGAATTCGTGAAAACGAACCTTGGCAAGGGCTTGCCTGATTGCCTCAGGGGAGGCCTGTTCTATGCCGACATCGTTATTAGCCGTTGCATAAAGCTTAGGCACAAAAGCCTGGCCTGCCCTGGGAAACCTTTCCGTCAGAAATCTTCTGATCCGCTCGCCCGCACCATCTGGATCCGTAAGGATAATAATCCCACGTTTCTCATAAGCTGACTGAATCTTTTTCAGCGTATAAGGAGCAAGTGTAAAGCCGCCTGTCTCAATTGTTTCGGCATCAAGTGCTTTTTTTATGGCAACAGTATCCATTTTGCCTTCAACAACCAATACTTCTTTCAGCAATCTGTTCGCCCCTTTTACAGCTACTCAAGAATGTACATTTCCACATTACGACGACCGAAGCTGATAGCGTCGTGGTAACTGTCCATGAATAAATCAATACGATTACCGATTATAGCGCCGCCGGTATCACCAGCAACCGCAAAACCATACCCAGGAATATATACCCTTGTCCCATACGGAATAACATGAGGGTCAACAGCAATTATACCATGCTTTGCCGTCAAACCTATAGAAGTAATCCCATTACCATCCCCGTCAGCAGCAGTATAAGCTGTTGCTTCCATGGTTTTCACCATACGATAGCTAACGTTTCCCCTCGAAGTCTCTACAGTCTTATTTGTGCCTACTGCAACAATTTCCGACTGCGGTTCCACTGTTATTGTTTCCCCTAGTTCGCGTTTGACCATTTTTCCGTCGATATTAGTATAGCTAACGGTGATAATCTTCTCACCGTTCTGGCCAGCTGCTAATGTCTTCTCTTCGCCAAGCGTAAGATGTGAATCCTGTCTTCGCTCAACGACAAATGGAATTGAACGCTTTTCTTCTTCGATTCTGGTATCAGAATCCAGTATGTTGATTTCCATGCCAGGTACCGGTTTAGCGTCCAAGGACGGATAAACGGTACAGTCCCTATAATCAATGTCTAATGCTTGCAATACCTCTTTTACTGTTCCGCGGCCGATTGAATACTCTGTTGATTCGCCGGCAACCCATACCTTAACAGGCATGGCACGTACTACCTCAATTGTCGAACCTTCTTCCAACCTTTTTTTATTCACTACGAAATAGCCATCATTATCCGCCAGCATTATGCCAGCTTCCTTTAATGCACTTTTGGGATCCATTGCTCTGGTTTCAAGTGTTACCACGTTGCCATCTGCCAAAATGGAAATCTGTTTTTTGGCAGCGACAAAACCAAGTAAACACAAGGTCAAGATCAGAAATAACCCTAAGGCAAGCATTTTATAGGGACGGTGTAAGATAGTTTTTTGTTCCATCATAACCCTCCTTTAAAAATTCAATGAATTATATCATGTGAATTTTTATAATGTCAAACTTTGCCAAAAGGCAAAAGCCGTAAAGGTTACAAAAACCACAGAATTGGACAATTCTGTGGTTGATTTTGTAAACGTCAGATAATTTTTTGGAAGAGTTTTTTGACATTTTCCGTGCTTTTTTCAATCAGTGCATCAACGTCTGTACCCCGCACCAGCGCTGCGTTCTGGGCCACTAACAAAGTCAAGGCGGGGTTGTTTCTTTTGCCTCGGTAAGGAACAGGAGTCAGGTAAGGTGAATCAGTTTCAAACAAAATCCTGTCCTCCGGCACGTACTTCAAAACACTCCGTACCTTCTCAGCATTCTTAAAAGTCGAGCTGCCGCCGAACCCCAGATAAAAGCCCATTTTTAGCAGTTCTTTAGCCATTTCAACTGATCCTGAGTAACAGTGAAACACGCCGCGTAAACCCTTACCTTCATTGTGAAAAATATCAAGCATATCGCCATGAGCATCTCTGTCGTGGATAATAACAGGTAAATCAACCTTCCGCGCCAGGTCAAGCTGTTCGATGAAACGTTTCTTTTGCAGGTCACGCGGCGCAGAATCATCATAATAATAGTCCAGTCCGATTTCACCAATCGCGACAACTTTCGGATGCTGCGACCATTCCTCAAGCTTTTTCAGGTCCTCATCCTTCATGCGCAGGACTTCCTGCGCATGCCAGCCAATGGCAGCATAGACAAAATCATAAGTTTCCGCATAAGTAATGGCCTTCAATGAGGTTTCGTTATCACAGCCAGGATTAATCATGCCGGCAATCTCTTGCCCTAATCTCGCAAATACTTCTTCTCTGTCAGCGTCAAAATAATCGCTGTCCATATGGGCATGGGAATCAAAAACTTTTGCAGACATTTATTTCACCTTACTACCGGAAGCAATCCCAGGCGCATCAGCCAGGATAAGGTTCCCTTGACCATCGGAAGCCGCGAGCAGCATGCCTCTGGACTCAATGCCACGCAGTTTTGCAGCTTTCAGGTTGGCTATCACAATCACGTTTCTGCCAACCAGTTGTTCTTCCGTATAATGCTGAGCGATACCGGATACTATAATGCGTTCTTCGTCGCCAATCTTTACAGAAAGCTTCATTAGCTTATCTGTTTTTGGCACTCTCTCTGCTGTCAGGATAGTAGCCACACGCAAATCTATTTTAGCGAAATCATCAATAGAAATTTCTTCTTTTTCTTCCTGCTTAGGCTGTTCGACAGCTTTTGCAGACGGCGCCGGAGCAGGCGTTTTTTTCGTTGCGGCAGTTACAGTAACGCCTTCTTCATTAACCTCAATGCGAGGATAGATCGGCTCACCCTTCTGGACCATCGTACCATCTGCCAAACCACCCCAGGCAGCGTCAGCCAGCATGAACTGCGCAGGTACTGCAAGACCCAGCTGCGTATAGATTTTCGGACTTGTATGCGGGACAAAAGGTGTAATAAGGATAGCTACTATTCTCAATACCTCCGCCAGATTATACATAACGGCTTCTAATCTTGCGGCCTTTGCTTCATCCTTAGCTAGCAGCCAAGGAGCTGTTTCGTCGATGTATTTATTGGTACGGCTGATTAAACCCCATATGCCCTTAATTGCCGCATTGATTTCCATTTTATCCATGGCTTTTTTGTAATTCTCAACTGTTTCAGCGGTCAGTGCAATCAGTTCCTTATCAAGGTCCTCAGACACAGCAGTTTTATGGACTCTACCGCCGTGATATTTTTCTATCATGCTGACCGTACGATGCAGTAAATTACCAAGATCATTAGCAAGATCGGCATTGATACGGGTGATCAACGCATCGCGGGAGAAATTGCCGTCACTGCCAAGATTTATTTCACGCAAAAGGAAGTATCTGATCGCATCGGCACCGAATTCATCAATCAAGCCCAGCGGATCAATGACATTGCCCTTGGATTTGGACATCTTATCGCCTTCGACGACAAGCCAGCCATGGCCATATACCTGTTTTGGCAGTTCCGCGCCCATTGCCATCAGCATGATTGGCCAGATGATCGAGTGGAAACGGACAATTTCTTTTCCTACCAGATGAATATCAGCCGGCCAGAACTTCTTGAATTTTTCTTCATCAGAACTATAACCAGCGCCTGTAAAATAATTCAGCAGGGCGTCAAACCAGACGTAAACAACATGCTTATCATCAAATGGGACTTTAATGCCCCAGTCAAAGGTTGTTCTGGTAACGCAAAGATCTTCCAGACCTTGTTTAATGAAATTGATCATTTCGTTGCGACGTGATACCGGTTGGATAAAATCAGGATTTTGCTCGATATATTCCAGTAAGCGGTCCTGATATTTGGACAGTTTAAAGAAATAGCTTTCCTCTTGCATCTTCTCTACCGGGCGGCCGCAGTCAGGGCATTTGCCATCGACCAATTGGCGTTCCAGCCAATAAGATTCACAGGGCACGCAATACAAGCCTTCATAATTCTTCTTGTAAATATCACCCTGATCATAAATTTTCTGCATAATTTCCTGGACAACTTTTTCGTGGCGTTTTTCACTGGTCCTGATGAAATCATCATTGCTGATACCCAATTTTTCCCACAAAAGTTTGAAATTAGCAACAATAGCGTCTACATATTGAATAGGCGTTACACCTTTTTCTTCGGCTTTGCGCTGTATTTTCTGACCATGCTCATCACTGCCGGTCAGGAACAAAACATCATAGCCTGCTGCACGGCGATAACGGGCAATAGTGTCAGCAATCGTTGTGCAATAGGCATGACCTATGTGTAAATTGTCACTTGGATAATAAATAGGAGTTGTAATGTAAAAACTTGGTTTTGTCATTCTGTTTCCCCTTCTTCAGCTAAGATTAATCTATTGTATAACTCCCGCTTGGGAACTTTATTTTCTTTCGCAACTAATTGCAGCGCTTCTTTCTTCGGCATACCGCCAGCAATCAAAGCCCTGACTTTTAACAGCGGGTCAACATCTTCAGTACTGTCTTCTGTAATCTCTTCCTCCACCTGTGCTATAACCAACGAAAATTCACCGCGTGGTGGGTTTTGCGCCAGCCAAGCGAGACTTTCAGAAATACTCCCGCGAAAAAATTCCTCATGCAGCTTGGTCAACTCGCGCCCCGCTGCCATCTGGCGGTCACCCCAGGCGGCAAGAATTTCTTCGAGGACTTCCTTGACACGATGGGGAGCTTCATAAAGAACTATTGTGGCAGGAATTTTTTGCCAAAGCTTCAATTGCTCCCGCCGATTTTTCTTGCTTTTTGGTAAAAATCCCCCAAAAAAGAAAGGTGAAGAAGGCAGTCCTGACGCAATCAAAGCACAGAGCGCAGCATTAGCACCTGGTATTGGTACTACGCGAATACCCGCTTCTATTGCCAGTTTAGCCAGGTGTTCGCCAGGGTCCGCGATGCCAGGAAATCCAGCGTCACTAACCAACGCCACCTGCTGTCCGGCTAAAAGTTTCTCTATTAAAACAGGTCCCTGCTTTTCCTTGTTATGTTCATGGTAACTCAAAAGATGTCCATGAATGCCAAAATGTGTTAAAAGCTGTCTGGTATGCCTTGTGTCCTCGGCCGCAATCACATCGGCTTCCCGCAGAGTCTGAAGAGCACGCTCTGTCATATCTTTGAGATTGCCTATCGGTGTCGCGCACAAATACAGGGTACCCAACTCGTCCTGCGTCATTGCTCTTCTTCCTCCTCCGTCAGACCGTAACAGGCCAAAGTCTGTTTACTGTAACTGCCGTCAGCATTATACATTATGAGAGGTTCCAATACTTCCAGGCCAGGTGCGCCGCCTTTGACGAATTCTGCCAAAAAAACCCACGCAGTCTTATTAGCAAAGGAATGCACCCATTGCAGTTTCTTTAATTCCATGCCGTATTTTCCAGCCAAAGCTAAACATTCGGTGAAACGTTCCGGCAGCTGTACAATAGCAAAACGGCCTCTGTATTTAACCAGAAAAGCCGCTGCTTTAAAAAAATCTTCCAGATTAGCCGTTACTTCATGACAGGCAGACTTACCTACCTGTCTCATCTTACCACTGTTACGATACGGAGGATTAGCAACAACCAAGTCATAACTTTCGGAAACAAACGTTCCCTTTAAATCCCTGATGTCACCTAAAACGGCCTGCACATGCCCTTCGAGCTTATTCTCCGAGATGCTGCGCTGCATAAGTTCAACCACATGCTCATTGCAATCTATACCGGTAACCTTTGCCGCACCCCGCGCTGCCAAAAGCAGGCTGATTGCTCCGGTACCGGCTCCCAGTTCCATCACTCTGGCTCTTTTTACAAGGTACGGGAAAGCAGCCAGAAATACCGCGTCTGTCGTAAAACAAAACTCCTTGCTGCACTGCCAGATCTTATAGCCGCAGCCTGGCAAAGAATCGAGACGTTCCGTAGTCTTTACCGTTGTCATGGCTTAGATTTCTGCCTGGTTGGCTTCCACTATTTCATCCCAGGAAACCTGAATAACGTTGTCAGGTGTCAGCTGTACAGAAGCGGTCTTGTCATTGCGGTTAACGCGCACTACTTTGCCTTCACCTAGTGGTGTTATTACCATAGAACCTTGCTTCGGTATTACTTCTCTGTCACGTTGGCAATTGCACTCTTTGCCACAATACATATAATTTTCATATTTGAGGCAACACATCAAACGACCGCAGATACCGGAAATTTTGGCCGGGTTAAGCGATAATTTCTGATCTTTGGCCATACGGATGGAAACCGGCTCGAAATCGCCGAGAAAAGTAGCACAGCACAAAGGACGGCCACAGCAGCCGATGCCACCCAGCATTTTGGCTTCGTCGCGCACACCAATCTGGCGTAGTTCAATGCGCGTACGGAAAACAGCGGCCAAATCTTTGACCAGTTCGCGGAAATCTATACGGCCTTCTGCCGTAAAATAAAAAATTATCTTGTTAACATCAAAAGTAAACTCTACATCAATCAAATGCATCGGTAATTCATGCGCTTTAATTTTGCGTTCGCAGATATTAAAAGCTTCTTTCTCGCGCATCTCATTTTCGGCAACCTTCTCCTGATCGGCTTTGGTCGCTTTACGCAAAACGGGCTTCAGTGGAGCTATAATTTCTTTTTCTTCCACTTCCCTTACTCCGGCCACAACTTCGCCGTACTCCATGCCACGTGCTGTTTCCACAATGGCAAAATCACCTTTTTGCACCCCGGTTTTTTCAGGATCAAAATAATATATTTTCCCTGCTTTTTTAAATCGAATACCTACTACTGTCGGCATAATTAATCCTCCTTCAGGATCATGTTCATTCTTACCAGCATAGCTTCCCATACTACCTTACCGGAAGCATTAGCGGCTATTGCCATGTAACTTTCCTGAACAATCTTTATTATATTCTTTATTTTTGCTGAATGCCAATCAGCGAAACATTTTTCAATGCGTGGCAAAACATCTATATTATAAGCGTTGCCAGTCATGCCTTCTTTGCATAACAGAGCATCACGCAATATAAACAACATCATTTCCAGTAAAGTCAGACCATCTTCTCCGGTTGTTTTTTCCGGCCAAACATATTGCGTGGTCAGCTGCAGCGGTCTTTTTGTCGGCAGCTGTTCCAAAACAGTTAAAGCTTTATTGCGGCAATCCATGGTATTACTTTTCAGCATATTGAGCGCTGACCCTATAGAGCCATCGGCAAGATGTGCTAAAGTAACGGCTTCCTCCGGCTGAGCACCTTCTTCTTTTAAAACAGCTTCAATAATTTCGACGGGCAGAACATCAAAACGCAGCTGAATCACCCGCGAGCGGATAGTCGGCAAAAGCCTGTCCGCTGTATTGGCAATCAGGATGAAAAGCCAGAACCGCGGTGGTTCCTCCAATAATTTTAACAAACTGTTCGCAGCAGTCGCATTCATGTAATCTGCCGCATCTATGATGCATACCTTATGTTCGGACAAATTCGGTGCAAACACTGCCTGTCTGGCGATTTCCTTGATCTGGTCGATAACGATTTCTTTGCCTGGTGCACTTTGCTCAACTACCAGGAAATCCGGATGTCCTTGGGCCTTAAAGGCATGGCAGGAAGAACAGCCACTGCAAGGCAGTTTTTCTGACAAACAAAGAAAATCTTTGGCAAAAGCTGTAGCCAATGTTTTTTTCCCAATGCCACTCGGGCCCAAAAACAATAAAGACGACGTCCTTTTGCCAGACAACAGCAGTTGCTGTAAAAAATGTTTATTCTGTTCATGTCCGCGTACATTTTCCCACATTTTCAACTGCTCCCGTCCATTTCCTTCCATTATAGTAGAAATTAAGCCATCCTGCAGTATTATTTTACTAAAAGCCTCTGCAAATCAGCTGAAATTTCTTCGGTAACCTTTTCTGCCGGCTGCAACGCGTCAATTACATGAATACGTGCTGGTTCACTAGCGGCTAACGCCAGAAAAGCTTCACGAATTTTCTTCTGAAAACCCAGCCCTTCGAGTTCAAACCTGTCAACGACACCACGTGCATTTCTGCGGATTGCCAGTTCTTCCGGCTCACCATCCAGTAAAATCGTCAAATCCGGATGCAAATTGCTTGTTGCAAAGTCATCCAGCATTCTCAGTGTCTCAAGCTCGACACCACGGCCGCTGCCTTGGTAGACAAAAGTCGAATCACTGAAGCGGTCACAGAGGACAATTTTACCCGCCTCTAAAGCAGGCTTTATTAATTGCGCTATATGGTCAGCTCTGGCTGCCAGATAGAGAAGCGTTTCTGTCTTGTGGCTGATGGCCAATTCCGCATCCAGAACAAGTTCGCGGATTCTTTCCGCAGCTTTGGTACCACCCGGCTCGCGGGTACAGACAACCTCATAACCCTTTTCGCGCAGCCACGAAGCAATTTTAGCAATCTGCGTTGTTTTACCGGTGCCATCTGCACCTTCAAAAGTAATAAATAAACCTTGTTTCATTGCTTCACCACCTGAATTTTCGCCAAAGTACCGTCCTGTGGGCCGCTAACCGGCAACCCCAGCGCCAGCATTCTTTGACAATAAGTTAAAATCTCTTTAGTTACCAGTTCTCCCGGAATAATTACCGGTATCCCCGGCGGATAAAAACTGATTTGTTCAATGCTTATCCGTCCGACTGCCTCGCAAAAAGCAACGTCCTCTGCCTCCGCATAAAATGCTTGCCGCGGTGGCAAAACTTGTTGTGCTACCGGCAGCTCACAATTTGCCGTTGCTGGCAGTATCGGTTTATTTTGTGTTTTTATCTTCTGAAAAATCTCTGTTATTTTATAAATTATGCTGTTTATTTCCTGATTATCGTCAGCATAGGTTAGCAGGAAAAGAACGTTATTACGGTCAACCAATTCAACGGCCAAACCATTTTCCCTCAAGATATTGCCAGCTTCAATGCCCGTTATACCTAAGCCTGCAACATTGACAGTTACCTTGGTACCGTCAAAAGCAGCAACCTCACTGCGTGCTAAAATGCTGGAATCAAGAATTTCGAGACCCTCAACGCTGCGCAATGACTCACGCAGCCTTTCCGCTACCGCCAAAGCGGCTTCGGCCATTTCTGCACCCTTTGCTGCCAATTGCGCTCTGGCAGCATCTAATGAGATCATTAAAAGATAATTAGGGCTGGTAGTAGTTAACAAACTCATAGCAGCCGCAACTCTTTGCAGATCAATTCTTTCGCCTTTGACATGCAGCATGGAACACTGCGTCAAAGCGCCAAGTGTTTTATGAGTACTCTGAGCGCAGGCATCTGCCCCGCACTGCAAAGCGGAAGGTGGTAAAACGGTAGAAAAGCCTAGATGCGCTCCATGCGCTTCATCCACCAGCAAAACTGCGCCCCGCCTATGAGTAATTTCCGCTATTGCTTTTAAATCAGCTGCCAAGCCGTAATAATTCGGACTGGTTATCAGCACGGCTTTGATAGCAGCATCGGCAGCGAGTGCCTGCTCAACAGCTTCTGGCGTAACTTGGGTATTGATACCAAAAAAATCATCATACTCAGGTGCCAAAAAAACTGCTTCAATGTCACCAATTACCAGTGCTCCTGCTACTGAGCGATGAGCATTACGCGGTAAAAGCACTTTTTCGCCAGGTTTCAGCGCGCTGATCAACATAGCATGAATAGCTCCCGTTGTCCCATTTACTGCAAAAAAACAACGGTCACTGCCATAAAGTTTTGCCGCCAACGACTGTGCTTCCCGCAGACAGCCTTCCGGGCAATGCAGATCATCAAGCTCCGACATTAAGGAAACATCTATGGCTGCGGCACGTTTGCCAAGAGCAGCCAATAAAGACTTATCCATGCCTCTGCCGCCCTTGTGGCCAGGTGTATGCAAAGGGTAGACTTTTGCTTTTTCATAGTTAAAAACTGCCTCGCACAGAGGTTTTTTTATTTTCAAGGAATTTCTCCTTTTCTATCTTCATACTTATCTGTACATTTTATCACAAGAAACCTTTCTATAACAACTGCCTCCAATCAGACAACAAAAAACCGGGGTTCACACTGTCAATCGCCAACAAAAGCGACTGCTGCGTAAATCCCGGCTTATCTTAATTCTTAAGCTTTGGTTCCCAAGGCTAAGTCTTCTTCTGGGAAAAGTATCTTGGCTTGATCTATTACTTCTCGGATATCCATTGTATTGAAAACATACAAATTGCCACGTTTAAGCAAAATATCGATTCTCGTCATAGACTTCAATGTTTTAACGAGAAAAGCCGCATAGACAAGGGCAGTTTTCTCCTCAGAGGTGAATTTTTCGTAATCTTTTTTCTCCAATAAAGTCTGCTCAACTTTTTCCATTTGTACCAGATAGTCATCATTGAGTTTTTGAACATAATTAAGCAGCCGTTCGATGGTAATATGTATACGCTGCATCTTACCAACAACATCAGCTAATTGCATGGAGTGTTTATCTATCTTATCCTTTAGTTTCATAGCAGCATTTTTGTCGTTTTTAGATAGTTTATCTACACCAAAATCTTGTATTACTGCAGGAACATCAAGTATGGCATTCAAAACCGAAGCTTCAGCAACGTTTCCGGCTGCAGGCACTTTGATTTGGTGGGTAGACAGTGCTTCCAATATCGTGGTGCCCTTATCGCACTGTGGAAAACCAGGCAAATTACTAACCTCGTTCTCATCAAATTTGTGTGTCATAGTTGCACCATACAACGCAAGAGCAGTCAAAACACCACTGCCCACATCAGCCATGCCGCCCTTCCTGATAGCGTTCACGACTTTTGCTGTATCACGCAGCGCCTCCCTTTCCGGTTTGCCCATACGAAATGTTTCAAAATTCATGTATTTAAGTTGACGCGGCAAATTATCAATTTGTTCCAGCGCATCTGCCATGCGTTCAAAACTCTCCCATATCTCAAGTTTGAGATTGCCCGCCAATAAAAGCAAGGGCAGCAAAGCCTTCTGTGTTTGATAATAATTGTACTTTTCATCTTCATAACGCGCTTGGGAATTTTCCACAATTTGTTTGACATCACGCATATCCATGTAAAGTTTAATGCCAGCGGCACCTAAACCGGCCGCAATCCAGACAGCTATTGGAACACTCATGATATACCTCCCGCTACTAAAAAAATTTGTACACTTCCTCTAGTTTTTATTTCGTCAAGGATAATAAAAACCCTTCTTGCAAATATATAAAAAACCGCAGGCAAAAGCCTACGGTTTGAAAATTTTATTAAACTGCGGTGGCCAACGCATCTTCCAGGCCAAATTCTACTTTTACATCTTCCCAAACGACAATCTGAGTTTTACGGAAACCATTAAAAACAGTAGCCGAAGCTGAGCTATATGCTCCACAAGCCGGCACAAGCAACAAATCGCCAACTTCCAAAGGCACAGTCATCCTGCCGCGGAACATAATATCCAGGGAGTCACAGCTAGGCCCGGCGAAAGTAGCTTCAATCTCTTCGTCGCCTTCTTTAAAGCTGATCAACTTGTAATCCCACTGGTCAAAAATCACACCTGAAAAAGTACCATAAAGACCATCATCCAGAAAATACCAGGTTTGCCCGTTGCGCTCGTTGACGCCGATGACACTGGTAATCAGGTTCATGGCAGTGCCGCAGATAAAACGTCCCGGTTCTGCCCAGATTTCTACATTGGCAAAATCTTCATCAAGACGTGCATTTACCTGACCAAGAATTTCCTGCAAGTTGAAGTTAACTTTCAGCTCAGGTATTGGAAAACCTCCGCCAATGTCCAGTATACGCAGATTGAGGCCAACTGCCTTGGCTTCTTCAAATATTTCACGAGAAATATCAAGAGCCTGCAAATACGGATCAGCAAACATCACCTGACTGCCGACATGGAAACAAATACCTGCAGCATCGAGGCCAGCATCCTTGGCAGCCTTCAGCAAAGCTACAGCATCCTGACGTGCTGCACCGAATTTTTTATTAAGGTCAACATGAGCAGAAGAATTATCAATACGGAAACGCAGAAGCACAGTTGCTCCTGGGCAGGCCTTAGCCATCTTCTCTACTTCACCTATGTTGTCAAAAGTCATTTTGTTTACGCCGGCATAAGCACAAGCTTTCAGGCCAGCCGAAGTTTTTATTGGATTAGCATATATCATACGCTCGCCATCAATACCTAAACCAGCAAGCGTTTTTATTTCACCGTCAGATGCGACATCAAAACTCGCACCCATCTCAGCCATCTTTTCCAAAATGCGCATATCCGGGTTTGCCTTCATTGCATAATAAAACTTAACCCTTGGCAAATTCGTCTTTAAAAAACGATAATTTCTTTCTATCTGGTCTAAAGACAGAACCAACAAAGGTGTATCAAAATTTGCCGCTAATTGTTCCACAGCACTCTGTGTCAGTTGAAAAAAAGGCTGTCTTTTCATATCCACTCTCCCCTTGTGTCAGTGTTAATTCACCTATATGATTTTACCACAAATATGAAAAAGTACAAGAGGAAAAGTGAGGAAAATGCATAATTTTTGAGGAGTTTGAAGGAAAAGTTCAAAAAACTGCAAAATACGCTAAAATTTGCCGTATAATCCCGAAATACGCCAAAATCTGCCGATTATTCATTTGTTTTCTAGAAGTCAGACCACCATATATAGTGGTCCATAAAAAAAATGCGGCAAATATGCCATCGCAGGTATAAAAAAAACAAAAATCCGCTGCAACTATGTTGTGCAGCGGACTAATAATAATCAAATTTTACTATTTTTTAGGAAATGAAATAACATCACAGCCCATGTATGAACGCAATGCTTTTGGGATAACAACAGAACCGTCAGCCTGCTGATAGTTTTCGAGAATTGCACAAACTGTACGTCCTACAGCTAAGCCGGAACCATTAAGTGTATGAACGTATTCCGGTTTGGCTTTGGCGTCACGGCGGAATTTGATATCTGCTCTTCTTGCCTGGAAATCAAGGAAGTTGGAACAGGAAGAAATTTCGCGGTAACAGTTTGCTGCCGGCAGCCATACTTCAAGGTCATAAGTTGTAGCAGAGCTGAAACCAATGTCACCGGTGCAAAGACGAACAACGCGGTACGGCAGTTCCAAACGTTTCAGGATATCTTCCGCATCGCTTGTTAATTTATCAAGCTCAGTCCAGGATTCTTCCGGTTTCGTGAATTTAACCAGTTCAACCTTGTTAAATTGGTGCTGCCGGATAAGACCACGGGTGTCACGGCCAGCGGAACCTGCCTCAGCACGGAAACAGGCACTGTAAGCTACATAACAAATAGGAAGTTGATCTGCGCTCATAATTTCACCGCGGTGATAATTGGTTACAGGCACCTCGGCAGTTGGAATCAGATAATAGTCAAGGCCTTCCAATTTAAACATATCTTCCGCGAATTTTGGCAATTGGCCGGTTCCCAGCATACTGTCTTTATTTACAATATATGGTGGAAAAATTTCCGTATAACCATGTTCCTCAGTGTGGACATTCAGCATAAAGTTATAAACGGCACGTTCCAGACGCGAACCCAAACCCTTGTAGAAAGTAAATCTGGCGCCTGTTACTTTGGCAGCACGTTCAAAATCAAGAATACCGAGTCCTTCACCAATATCCCAGTGTGCTTTAGGCTCGAAACTTAATTTTGTCGGCTCTCCCCATTTGCGGACTATGGGATTATCACTATCATCCTTGCCAATCGGCACATCATCTGCCGGCATGTTTGGAATTGTCAAAATAATATCTTTGAGTTTTTGTTCAATTTCTTTAAGCTCTTTGTCGTCCTCGGAAATTTTTTCACCAAGGGCACGCATAGCAAGAATTTTATCATCGGCATTTTCGCCGCTTTTTTTCATTTTGCTTATTTCCTGAGAGACGCTATTACGCTCGCTCTTTAAAGTCTCAACCTGCTGTAGGATTTCCCTACGTTGTTTTTCTAAAGTCAAAAACTCGTCCAGGTTCATATCCATATTGCGATTTTTCATGGCTTTTTCCACAAGCTCAGGATTTTCCCTGACAAATTTCATATCAAGCATGCTCATTCCTCCAAACAAAATTAATGCATTAATACTATGATATTGTATCACAAAAATGGTTATTTGTAACAACTCAGTATTACAAATCCATATTTATTACGTTCTCTTTCAGCCATTTTTTCTCCAGTTTGTATTCCGGCATAATTGTCTCCACTATCTGCCAAAAAGCTGGCGAATGGTTTTTTTGCACCATGTGGGACATTTCATGCACTACGACGTAGTCCAAGGCTTCTCGCCTGGCCATGATACAGCGCCAGTTAAAAAGCAGTTTATTATTAT
>CAZCMY010000018.1:0-2016 GCA_964500055.1 uncultured Acidaminococcales bacterium
AGGTTGACGGTGGTGTTAACGACATCATATCTAAGCAAGTCCGGGATGCAGGCGCAAATGTTATTGTCGCTGGATCATATGTTTATGGTGCCGACGATTGTGCTGCTGCTATTGCTGCTTTGAAAAAATAATATCAAGCACACGATTCAATGTCTAAAAGAAGCCAAACATTAAAACTCGAAAACTCGTGAATTGGTCCGTTTAGAGTTAACTAAGAAAGGCAAGGACTAAAGAAGTGACGGGCTTGCTGCACATCAGCGACCGACTGCTTGCAGGCGAATTGTCGCGTGTGGAAGCAGCCAGAGGAACTCTTTAGCCATTGCCAGATAGACGTTTAAACACTGCTTTGAAAAAATAATTGCGTTCTTTCACTGTGAGTGGTATATTATTTGTATAACTTAATAAGTAAGCCTTTGGGGCAGGGTGCGATTCCCTACCGGCGGTATAGTCCGCGAGCTGGTGACAGCATGATTCGGTGTAACTCCGAAACCGACAGTATAGTCTGGATGTGAAAAGGCATATGGATGTGTATTAAAACCATACGACCGAGCCAAAGGGTTCAGTGTATGGTTTTTCTTTTTTGTTGAAAGGCGTTGATTAGATGGACGATGAAAGATGGATGAAGCGTGCTATTGATTTGGCACGGAAGGGTACTGGCCTGACCAGCCCTAATCCCTTAGTCGGTGCTGTTTTGGTAGACGACGAGGGCAATGTGGTTGGTGAAGGTTGGCACCATAAGGCCGGTGAGCCTCATGCAGAAGTGAATGCTTTGGCACAAGCCGGCGAAAAAGCGTATGGTACGACTGCGTATGTAACATTGGAACCTTGCTCACATTATGGCAGGACTGGCCCTTGCTGCGAAGCCTTGATAGCTGCTGGTGTAAAAAAAGTAGTGGTTGCAATAGGGGACCCGAATCCAAAGGTTGCGGGTAATGGTATAAGGCGTTTGCAAGAAGAAGGTATTGAAGTGAACGTCGGTGTTTTAGCAAAGGAAGCAGCGGAAGTTAATGAGGTCTTTTTACACTGGATTACAACAAATAGACCTTTTGTAGCTTTGAAGTATGCGATGACGCTGGATGGCAAGATAGCAACTGGCAGCGGTGATTCGAAGTGGATTACGGGTGAGAAAGCAAGGACACATGCGCATTTCTTACGGAGCATTTATGACGCTATCTTGGTGGGCAAAGGAACGGTGCTTGCGGATGATCCGTCTTTGACCTGCAGGCTCGTTGAAGGCAAAAATCCCCTACGCATTGTACTGGATGCAAATCTTGAAATACCGATTACTGCGAAAGTGCTTTCTGACGGAGAAGCTGAAACAATTATCATTGCTGGTAAAGACGTTCTGCCTGAACGTTTATCAGAAAGAGCCGGTTTAGAAAAGGTAGAAGTTCTGCAAGTGGATACAGATGATGGCAAGGTTGATCTGAACGCACTTTTAACCACGTTGAGTGAACGTAAAATTACCAGTATTTTGGTTGAAGGCGGCGGAGCAGTTCATGGTAGTTTTTTTGATGCAGGCTTCGTAGATCGCGTTTATGCCTTTATTGCACCCAAATTAATAGGCGGAACAGAAGCTTTATCTCCTATTGGTGGAATGGGCTGCTTAAAAATTGCTGACGGGCTAAAATTGGACAGAGTTGAAACCATGGTTTTAGGAAATGATTTTTTGATTACAGGATGCAAGACAAAGAGGTGATATTATGTTTACTGGGCTTATAGCTGAAATGGGTACCATCAAAGCAATGAAAAGAGGCGTTCAATCGTATCAGTTGACGATTGAGGCGACAAAAATTCCCAAAACACTTAACATTGGTGAAAGTGTTGCGGTAAATGGTGCCTGCCTTACTGTAGTTGCTTTTAATAATAACAATTTCACTGTAGATGTAATGCCTGAGACAGTAAGGATGTCTACGATAGGAACTTTAAAAAACGGTGACAAGGTAAATCTTGAAAAAACACTCAGACTGCAGGATGGTCTGGATGGACATATAGTAAGTGGACATGTTGAAGGCA
>CAZCMY010000018.1:2116-11325 GCA_964500055.1 uncultured Acidaminococcales bacterium
CTCAGACTGCAGGATGGTCTGGATGGACATATAGTAAGTGGACATGTTGAAGGCATCGGCAAGATTATTAAAATGGCCAAAGAAGATATAGCGATGCTTGTGACAGTCAGTGTTCCAACTGAATTGGTAAAATATATTTTAAAAAAAGGGTCAATTGCAGTTGACGGAATAAGTCTTACGGTAACTGATGTGACTGATGAGAGTTTTACTGTTTCGCTAATACCTCATACTGCCAAAGAAACAACATTGGGATTTAAAAGTATTGGTGACAGTGTGAATATTGAAACTGATATCATTGGCAAGTATGTTGAAAGATTACTGAATGCACAAGGACGCAAAAACGGTTCCACCGGCATAAGTAAAAATAAATTATTTGAAAATGGATTCATATAGGAGGATTAAGATGAACGAAGAATTTAAATTTGGTACAATAGAACAGGCGATTGAAGACATAAAGAATGGGAAAATGGTTTTGGTTACTGACGATGAAGATCGTGAAAATGAAGGCGATCTGATTATGGCGGCAGAAAAAGTAACGCCGGAGGCGATAAACTTCATGGCTAAATTTGCCAGAGGTTTGATTTGTATGCCGGCCTCACCGGAAATAATGGATAAGCTACAGTTCGGAGCTATGGTCGCGCAAAATACGGACAATCATGAAACTGCTTTTACTGTTACTATCGACCACGTAGATACCACAACCGGTATTTCTGCTTTTGAAAGGGCTTTAACTATTAAAAAAGTAACTGAAGAAGGTGCTTGTGCAAAAGATTTTCGCCGTCCTGGTCACGTCTTTCCGCTGCGTTCACGCGAAGGCGGCGTCTTGAGGCGTATTGGACATACGGAAACGACAACCGATCTTTGTATGCTTGCTGGTTTAAAACCTGTTGGTATATGTTGTGAAATTATGAGTGATGATGGAACTATGTCAAGAACACCGGAACTGATTGAGTTCGCCAAAGAGCACAATCTGACTTTTATTACTGTTGCGGCTTTGGTTGCATACCGTAAAGCCAATGAGAAGATGGTGCATCGCGCTGCTGAAGCTAAATTGCCAAGTAAATATGGTCAATTTAGACTGGTAGCCTATGATAATGATTTGGACGACCTTTGTCATGCAGCTATCATAAAAGGTGATGTAGAAGGCAAAGAGAACGTTTTGGTCAGGGTACATTCTGAGTGTCTGACCGGAGATGCTTTCGGTTCTTTACGCTGTGACTGTGGCGACCAGCTTGCCAGCGCACTACGTATGATAGAAGAAGAAGGACAGGGTGTTGTTCTTTATATGCGTCAGGAAGGCCGCGGCATTGGTTTAGCTAATAAAATCAGAGCTTATGCTTTACAAGATCAAGGTTATGATACAGTTGAAGCTAATTTGCAATTAGGCTTTCCTGCGGATTTGCGTGATTATGGGATTGGCGCACAAATCCTTTCTGATTTAGGTTTGACAAGTATCAGGTTGATAACCAATAATCCTGCAAAAAGAGTGGGACTTTCCGGATACGGTATTACTGTTACTGAAAGAGTACCTATTGTAATCCAAGACAACAGTTATAATCATGATTACCTTACATGCAAGGAAGAAAAAATGGGTCATGTTTTAAAATAAACTTTAAAAATGGAGGAATTGAAATGAAAACATTAGAAGGTCAATTAAAAGCTGATAATTTGAAATTTGGTATTGTTGTTGGGCGGTTTAATGAATTTATTAGTTCAAAATTACTATCTGGATCAATTGATTGTCTGGTTCGTCATGGCGCAGACAATGATGATATAACTGTTGCCTGGGTCCCAGGTGCTTTTGAAATTCCACTTGTGGCTAAAAAGATGGCTGCTACCGGTAAATACGACGCAATTATTTGTCTGGGTGCAGTTATTCGTGGTGCAACACCTCACTTTGACTATGTTTGCGCGGAAGTTTCCAAAGGCATTGCCAATGTAAGTCTGCAGTATGAAACACCTGTATCATTCGGTGTCTTAACGACTGAAAACATTGAACAAGCAGTTGAAAGAGCGGGCACCAAAGCAGGAAATAAAGGCGTTGATGCAGCTATGGCAGCTATCGAAATGGCTGATTTGTTAAAGAATATATAACGGAGAAAACTGATGGAAGACTATTTAATCAAAGCAACAGCAGAAGGTGTGCGCATATATGCACTTGTAACAACAGGTTTAGTACAGGAAGCTAATGAACGTCATCAATGTTCACACTTAAGTATTGCAGCTTTAGGCAGAGCAATGAATGGTGCACTGCTTTTTGCGGCGACCATGAAGGATAACGAACGCGTAACTTTACGTTTCTCTGGCGATGGCCCTTTGGGAGATGTGGTGGCCGATGCTGAAGGAACACACGTTCGCGGATATGTTCAGAATCCTGATGTTTTTTTGCCGTTAAAAAATGGCAAGTTAGATGTCGGCGCTGGTGTGGGTAAAGGAACCTTGACCGTGACGCGCTTTTTGACGAATGCAGAGCCGTTTAATGGTTTCTGTGATTTGACAGATGGAGAAATTGCTTCTGACCTTACTAATTATTTATATACTTCTGAACAGACCCCTGCAAGCGTTGCCTTAGGCGTAATGGTGGACAAAGAAGGAAAAGTAATAGCTGCTGGTGGCTGGTTTATTCAGGCAATGCCTGACTGTGCTGAAGAAGTATTAATCAAATTAGAAAATAACGTTATGTCTATGCCATATGTTACGGAACTTCTGAATTCAGGATTCACACCTGAAAAAATCATTATGAAGATAGCAGAAGGCCTTGAACTCAGCATAAAAGAGAAGTTACCAGTCGAGTTTAAATGTCGCTGCAGTAGAGATAAAGTAATTGATATGCTGGCAGGTCTTAGCCCAAAGGAATTGGGTGAAATAGCGCAGGATGAAGTAACTGAAGTGCATTGCCAGTTTTGCAATGAGATTTATAAGTTTACTGCTGAAGAAATCCTGGCTGTCAGAAATAAAATTTTAAACAATCAGCTTGACTGAACGAACAAATGTTTGTATAATAATTTCAGATAGGGGGTAATTGTATGGATATGGATAAAACTAAGGCTCTTGAAATTGCCATGCGTCAGATTGAAAAGGATTTTGGCAAGGGCTCAATTATGAAGCTTGGCGAAGCTGGTGCCAAAATGAACATAGAAACGATTCCGACCGGTGCGTTGTCGCTCGACATAGCACTTGGCGTTGGTGGTATTCCACGCGGCCGTGTAACTGAGATTTATGGACCTGAGTCTTCTGGTAAGACTACAGTTGCGTTACATATGATTGCAGAGGCACAAAAACTAGGCGGGTACGCAGCCTTTATTGATGCAGAGCATGCTCTTGACCCTATTTATGCACGTAAGCTGGGTGTTGATGTTGATAATTTGCTGATATCACAGCCTGATAACGGTGAACAGGCACTGGAAATAGCTGACGCTCTTGTACGCAGTGGTGCTATTGACATAATTGTAATTGACTCTGTCGCGGCACTTGTTCCACGTGCTGAGATAGAAGGTGAGATGGGTGATTCTCACGTTGGCTTACAGGCAAGGTTGATGAGTCAGGCTTTGCGTAAATTAACCGGTATCATTGCCAGATCAAAGACGGCAACTATTTTTATCAATCAGATTCGCGAAAAAGTCGGCGTCATGTTTGGCAATCCAGAAACAACAACTGGCGGACGCGCACTTAAATTTTATTCTACTATCAGACTTGACGTCAGACGTGTAGAGACATTAAAAAACGGTAATGAGATGATTGGCAGCCGCACCAGAGTCAAGGTTGTTAAGAATAAAATAGCACCACCATTCAGACAAGCTGAATTTGACATTATGTATGGCGAAGGTATTTCTTTAGAAGGCTGCTTGGTTGATTTAGGCGTTGAATATGGCATTATAAATAAGAGTGGAGCCTGGTATTCCTATGGCGACGAAAGATTAGGACAGGGCAAAGAAAACGTTAAAGAGCTCTTGAAAAGCAATCCTAAAATGACTAAAGAGCTTGATGAAAAAATACGCGCTGTTGCAGTTTCTAAACCGGCCGGAGAAGAAGGTATTGTCGTAAATGCAGAGGAGAACAGCGAAACAATTAACTAATTACGCTCAGGCTTATGAGTATGCGCTGGTAAGGCTCTCATACCGTGATTATAGTGAGAAGGATTTGGAGAGGCTATTAAGGCAACACGCCTGCCCACAGGAAGTAATTTGTGAAGTTTTAGGTAAATTAAAGGAGTATTCCTTGCTTGATGATGCCAAGTATGCTGACAAGGTATACTCGGCATGGCTTGCCAAGAAGTACTATGGCATAAATCATTTACGCCTGGAACTTAAAAAGAAGAATATTAGCGATGAATTGGCGGCTAAAATTACCTCTTCTTTTTCTGAAGAGATGGAATTAGAGAGAGCAATCGATACTTCAAGAAGCTGGCAGAAGAAGAACAATAAAAAGTACGGTTTGAATAAAGCAGACTTTTTGGCAAGAACGGCCAGAGCATTAATGACAAGAGGTTTTAACGGCAATATAATAAGAAAAGCATTGAACAGGTTGGACAGCGACTTTGCGGAGTAGTTTATCTTGACACTTTTTGCAAAAGCAGATAAAATTAACATATCCAATCGTGTTAATGTTTATTTATGTTATTCACGAGGCGACATGGTTTACGATGTTGCCTCATTTGTTTTTCTAAAAATAGAATTTGGAGGTGAAGATTATTTTTGAAATAATCGGGATATCCGTCGGGATGGGACTTGTTGGAGGTATTGCCGGTTATTTAGTACGTAAGAATATTGCCGAAGGTAAGATTGCTACTGCTGAAGAAACCGCCGCACGCATCGTTCAGGAAGCCGAAAAAACCGGCGAAGCTAAAAAGAAAGAAACACTGCTGGAAGCTAAGGAAGAAATACATCGTCTGCGTTCTGAAGTTGAGCGTGAAAATAAAGAACGTCGTTCTGAATTGCAACGTTTAGAACGTAGGTTGGTTCAAAAAGAAGAAAATCTTGACAAAAAGCTCGAATCTTATGAGAAAAAAGAAGAGCATCTCATTAGTCAGGAAAATAAATTACGTGCCAGCCAAGAAAAAGTAGACGAACTTTTTGATAAACAAACTGTTGAATTAGAGCGTATTTCAGGCTTGACTGCAGATGACGCAAAGAAAGAATTATTAAGTAGCGTTGAAATGGAAATTAAGCATGAGACTGCAATATTGATTAAAGATTTGGAACAGCAAGCTAAGGAAGAAGCTGACAAAAAAGCAAGAGAGATAGTTTCATTGGCTATTCAACGCTGTGCAGCTGATCATGTTGCTGAGACAACTGTATCTGTTGTTGCCTTACCTAATGATGAAATGAAAGGCCGCATAATCGGTCGTGAAGGTAGAAATATCAGAACATTGGAAACTTTGACCGGTATTGATTTGATCATTGATGATACTCCGGAAGCGGTTATTATTTCAGGTTTTGATCCGGTTCGCCGCGAAGTTGCCAGAACAGCTTTAGAAAAGCTTATCAATGACGGGCGTATTCACCCTGCACGTATTGAAGAAATGGTTGAAAAGGCTCAAAAAGAAGTAGAGCAAAAAATTAAGGAAGCTGGCGAGCAAGCAACATTTGAAACTGGAGTGCATGGATTGCACCCAGAGCTTATTAAATTGCTTGGCAGACTGAAATATCGTACAAGTTACGGACAGAATGTCCTGAACCACTCCATTGAAGTTTCTCATTTGGCTGGTATTATGGCTGCAGAACTTGGCGTCGATGTTGTTTTGGCTAAACGCGCTGGTTTGCTTCATGATATAGGTAAAGCCATTGACCATGAAATGGAAGGTTCACACGTAGAAATTGGCGCAGATATTGCCAAAAAATATCGTGAGACCGAACAGATTATTAATGCTATTCAAGCACACCATGGTGACGTGGAACCAACATCTGTAGAAGCAGTTTTAGTTGCTGCTGCTGATGCTGTTTCAGCTGCAAGACCTGGTGCGCGCCGCGAAACTTTGGAAAGTTACCTGAAACGGTTAACTCGATTGGAAGAGATTTCCGAGTCCTTTGCTGGTGTTGAAAAATGTTTTGCTGTTCAGGCAGGTCGTGAAATCCGTATAATGGTTAAACCAGATCAAATAGATGATGCTGAATCTGTCTTGCTTGCGAGAGATATAGCTAAAAAAATCGAGGCCGAGATGGAATATCCAGGCCAGATCAAGGTAATCATTATTCGTGAAACCCGTGCTGTTGATTACGCTAAATAAATTAAAGCTCCAACCTAAAAAAGGTTGGAGCTTTTTTATACAAGCTAATCACAAAATGGAGTATAATTACTAAAAAGGATATCAGGCTACAAGAATTTATGAGCATAAAAAAAAGAAACCAACACCACATGGTATTTGGTTTCATTTTTTACGATAACAATTAAATTGCACGGTTGACTTTCCCGGAGCGTAGGCAACGGGTACAAACGTTAACACCACGAGTTGAGCCTTCAATAACTGCTCTTACGCGTTGGATATTTGGTTTCCACGAACGTTTTGTATGTCTATTAGAGTGACTGACATTATTACCGGCCATCTCACCTTTACCACAAACTTCACAAATGCATGCCATAGTCGCACCTCCTTTAAGTATAGAGCAAAACCTCTTTATAAATTCAACAATAGTATGTTACCATAGACTGGTACTAAAATGCAAGAAAAAAAAAGAAAGTCCTGAATTGGTGGTGATTTTATTGTGGTGGCATGAACCTGTAACTTCATTAAAAGGGATTGGCACTAAGAAAGCTCTTGACTTAAAGAAAATAAATGTTGAAACAATAGGTGATATATTGAATATGTATCCGCGTTTCAACAGTTATATCGATTATTCCAGATTTAAAAAGATAAGAGAACTGACAACAAACAATGAGAAGCAGATTTTTGTCTGTGAGATTGTGAACATTTCTGAAAAGTATTCTCATAAAGGAAAACGTTATAGTTTGGTTACTGTACGTGATGAGACTGCTTATGCAGAAATTTATTTCTTTGCGCAGCAAAGATTTTTGGTTAAAAAATTAAAAGTTGGAACGAAAGCAATTGCGACTGGTAAGGTGAAGCCTGGTAGAACTGCTCGCATAATTACGGAAGCTTCGCTGCAGCCTATGGATAAAGATGATGAGCAGGAAAGCCTGGGTATTTTGCCAGTGTATAGCTTGGCTGGGTCTCTTACCCAGAACGATTTAAGAAAAGCCGTAAAGCAGGCATTGTTATTAGCAGAGAAAAACTTGCCGGAATCCTTGCCGCAAACTATTATAGTGGAGCGCAAATTGCTTGGCAGGTTAGAAGCACTAAACAACATTCATTTTCCAAAAAACTTCAGAATTCTTAAAGAAGCAAAAGACAGGTTTATTTTCGAGGAACTGTATTTATTGCAGTGTGGCTTACTTTACTATAGAAATAAAGTTAAGTCAGGGAAAAAAGGAATAAAACATGGTAAAGATGGGTTAGGAGTTAGTATAGTTTTAGACTGCCTGCCTTTTCAAATGACTAAGGCTCAAGAAGAAGCCTGGCAGGAAATATCGCTAGATATGCAGGATGAAAAACCAATGCACCGTTTGTTGCAAGGCGATGTTGGTTCAGGTAAAACGGTTATTTCAGCCCTTGCACTAGCGAAAGCTGCAGAGAATGGCTATCAAGGTTGTATAATGGTACCTACAGAGATTTTGGCGCAGCAGCATTTTCAGACCCTAAAAGATTTTATGGGACAAACTTCTTTTCGGGTAGAACTTCTTACGAGCAGCGTAAAGGGCAGTAAACGCAAAGAAGTATTAGCCGATCTGGCCAGTGGTGATATAGATATTATTGTGGGGACACATGCTCTGATTCAGGACGAAGTATTATTTAACGCGTTGACCTTAGTAATAACGGATGAACAGCATCGTTTTGGCGTAGAGCAGAGAGCAAAACTGGCTAATAAGTCGGAATTTTCGCCAGACGTTCTTGTCATGACTGCTACGCCTATACCACGCACTTTGGCTCTTACTGTATATGGTGATCTGGATGTATCAGTCATGCGTGGACTGCCACCAGGAAGGAAGCCTATAGAAACCCTTTGCTTTACTAATGAAAAGCGTCCTGAAGTATATGCTGGCATGCTGAGAGAGGTCCAAAAAAGACATCAGGCTTATATTGTTTGCCCTCTTATCGAAGAATCGGAAAACTTTGATGTTAATTCAGCAAGCGAAGTATATGAAGAACTTTCAAATGGGTATTTGCGTGGGGTTGCCTGCGGGTTACTTCATGGCAGAATGAAGGAAAGTGAAAAAGAAAAAGTCATGCAGAGTTTCATTAATGGCGCCATAGATGTTCTGGTAGCTACGACAGTTATTGAGGTTGGTGTCAATGTACCTAATGCGTCGTTAATGGTTATTGAGGGTGCCGATCGTTTCGGGTTGGCACAGATGCACCAATTACGTGGACGTGTAGGACGTGGCAATAATCAGTCCTATTGCGTTCTGCTCACGGATTCTGATAAACCTGAAACTCTGGCACGTTTGAAAATTATGCACGACTGTTCAGACGGTTTTATTCTGGCAGAAAAAGACCTTGAATTAAGGGGTGCCGGACAGCTGTTTGGAATGAGGCAGCATGGCTTGCCTGATTTACATATTGCTGATATACTGCATGATATGGATGTCTTACTCGAGGCACGTACTTTAGCAAAAAAAACAATAGCGGAACCATCTATGTTCACTGATGTTGAAATTGTTTTAAAGAACCAGTTTGATGAAAGGTTCCAGCACATTTTTAATTTATAGTTATTGAAAGAGGCTAATATGGATCATAAAGATAAACCTTGGTATGAACAGGAAGCCTATGTTAAAGTTGGTGCCTTTCTGCTTTTAACTTTGATGTTTTTGGGTATTCATCTGCTCGTTCCAGACTTTTTCCCGAAAATCTTTAAGCTTACAACAAGCGGGAATGTAGATGAACTTATTGATTTTTTACGATCATTTGGTATCTGGGCGCTTTTAGTTAGTTTTTTACTGGATATTCTCATAAATGCAGTGGGTTTTTTGCCTTCCATTTTTATTTCCACCGGTAATGGGTTACTTTTTGGTTTACCTTTGGGAGTGTTGGTATCATGGCT
Source organism: uncultured Acidaminococcales bacterium (assembly GCA_964500055.1). GTDB lineage: Bacteria > Bacillota > Negativicutes > Acidaminococcales > Acidaminococcaceae > RZYP01. The sequence continues at coordinate 11,212 of CAZCMY010000018.1, forward strand.
GGCGGAGTCTATCGGTGTTGTAATAAGCTTTCTTTTTATGCGATATTTTTTCCGTGAATCTGCTGAGGTATTAATACGCAAAAGTAAAAATCTTGAAAAATTAGATGAGATGAG
>CAZCMY010000018.1:11425-18777 GCA_964500055.1 uncultured Acidaminococcales bacterium
TTGACCTGTTAAATAATTCGGATAAGGGGGAAGCATGTATGAAAGAGTATACTGGAGATCGGATTAGAAACGTCGCAATTGTAGGCCATGGTGGAGCGGGAACAACATCTGTTACAGAAGCTTTGCTGTATCGCTCCGGTGCAATTTCCCGGATGTGCAAAGTGGAAGATGGAGCTACCACCACGGATTATGAGCCGGAAGAAATTAAAAGAAAAGTTTCAGTTAATGCAACTTTGGCACCGGTTGAATGGCGCGATTCCAAGATTAACTTTATCGACACCCCGGGTTTTGCGGATTTTGTAGCAGAAGTAAAATGTGCTTTTCGTGCCGTTGATAGTGCCTTGATTGTAGTTTGTGCTACATCAGGTGTGCAGGTAGGTACCGAGCAATGTTGGAAGCTTGCTGAAGAGGCAGGTTTGCCAAGGATTTGTTTTGTAAATAAAATGGATCGTGAGAATGCTGATTTTGATAGCATTCTTGATGATTTGCGGAATAAGTTTGGTAAGAGAGTTTTGCCACTACAGTTACCATTGGGTAAAGAAGATAGTTTCTGTGGTCTCATAGATGTTTTTAAAATGAAGGCTTATAAAGCCAACGGCAATGATTCAATTGAAATGGATATCCCTGAAGACATGATCGATTATGCAAATGAGGCACGCGCAAAAATGGTTGAGGCAGCGGTAGAAGCTGATGACGACGTCATGATGCGTTATCTTGATGGTGAAACAATCAGCGATGAAGAAATTATGAAATGTCTTATCAAAGGTATAAGACATGCAGTAATTTTTCCAGTGCTTTGCGGCAGTGCGTATAAAGATATAGGTTTGGGGCGTTTGATGAATGCAATTATTGACTATACCTATCCGGCTATTCTGAATGATTTTGTGGTAATCAATGAGAAAACTGGAGAAGAAGAAGTTAGGGACGCTAACGCACCGATGGCTGCTTTGGTTTTTAAAACAACTTCGGATCCATTTGTTGGCCGCTTAAGCTATTTCAGAGTATTTTCCGGTAAAATTACTGGCGATTCCATTATTTATAATGCCAGCCGTGATCATGAGGAAAGAATTGGCACTGTCTTCACCATGCGCGGTAAAACTCAGATTCCTTTAAAAGCAATATCTGCTGGTGATATAGGGGTTGTTGCCAAACTGCAATATACGTCTACTGGCGATACTCTTAGTGATAAGAATGCTCCGGTGAAGTTTGCACCTATTGCCTTTCCTCTGCCAATGTATACACGTGCTATTTTGGCTAAGAAAAAAGGCGAAGAAGAAAAGGTTGCAACAGCTCTTTCCAGGCTTATGGATGAGGATCCGACAATTATCGTCACGAAAAACACCACAACGAAGGAAACTCTTATCAGCGGCATGGGAGATCAGCATATAGAAATAATTATGGAAAGAATGGCAAGAAAATTCGGTGTTGAGGCTGTTTTAAAAGCACCAACGATTGAATATCGCGAAACAATCAGGAGTTCTGCGGAAGTGGAAGGTAAGCATAAGAAGCAAAGCGGCGGCCATGGACAGTATGGGCATGTTGTTATCAAAATGGAACCATTGCCACCAGGAGGCGGCTTTGAATTTGTCGACAAGATTTTTGGCGGTGCGGTACCGAGACAATATATCCCGGCTGTTGAGAAAGGTATGCGTGAGTCAATGGAACATGGAATCTTGGCTGGCTATCCAGTAGTGGACGTACGTATTACACTTCTTGATGGTTCTTATCATACTGTAGACTCTTCTGAAATGGCTTTCAAAATCGCATCTCACGAAGCATTTAAGAAAGCAGCAGAAAAGTCCGCTCCTGTACTCATGGAACCATACTATAACCTGGATGTTCATTGTGCTGAAAGCATGATGGGTGATGTTATAGGTGACCTGAATACAAAACGTGGACGCATTCTTGGCATGCAAAGTATGGATGAGGGCATGAGTTGTGTAAAAGCACAGGTACCTTATGCTGAGATTTCGGAATATGCCGTTGATTTACGTGCTTTAACGCAGGGTTTAGGCACATTTGAAATGAAATTTGATCACTATGAAGATGTGCCGCTGAAATTAGCCGAAAAAATTATTGCTGAGCGCGCAGCACTGAAAGAACAATAATTTTAAAGAAGGTTGTCTGCTTTTAAGTGGGCGACCTTCTTTGTCCAGTAATTGAATTTATTTAAAGTAGGAGGTGTTTTCAATGAAAGTTGAGGAAGTCATGGTAAGGGATGTAATAAGTGTTAATCGTAATAGTACAATTGAAGAAATTGTAGAAGTGCTGACAAAAAATAAGCTATCGGGTATACCGGTTTTAAGCGATGGTGGTTATCTCGTAGGCATGGTTACCGAGGGTGACTTACTTAGACTCGAGACAACGCCACGTTTGCCGGAATTCATTAATTTGCTTGGTGCCGTTATTTATTATCATGGTGTTGATACTTATAACGAAGACTTCAAAAAGATGTTGGCACAAAAAGCAGCTGATATAATGACGGAAGATGTAATAACGGTAAAAGAAGGTACTGACATCGCCGAAGTTGCTCATCTGATGCTTGATCACAATATAAAACAAGTCCCTGTAGTAGATGGCAGCAAAATAGTTGGAATGGTTGCGCGAGCTGATATTATTAAATTATTGTTAAATAAATAACAATTAACCCTTTTAATTGACCATTGTTTATCTTATAATAATTAAGAGTTTATATTTTTACGGCTTTGAGGAGGTTCATTGATGAAAACAATTGATCGTACAGCGATCAGCACACTTCGCTTTCTTTCTGTTGATGCTGTCGAAAAAGCTAATTCCGGGCATCCGGGATTTCCGCTTGGCACCGCTCCACTGATGTATACCTTATGGGACAAATTTATTAAGTACAATCCTGGTGACCCTCAATGGTTTAACCGCGACCGCTTTGTCCTGTCCTCCGGACATGGCTCAGCACTTCTGTATTCTATGCTGCACCTTGCCGGGTTTGACTTATCTTTAGAAGATCTTAAGAATTTTCGTCAATGGGGATCCAGAACTCCAGGACATCCGGAATATGGTCTTACACCTGGCGTAGAAGCATCTACAGGACCGCTTGGCCATGGTTTTGCTATGTCTGTCGGCATGGCCGTTGCTGAAGAAATGTTGGCTGCTAAGTACAATAAAAAAGGATTTAAAGTAGTTGACCATTATACCTACGGCATATGCTCTGATGGCGACCTGATGGAAGGGGTTGCCTCTGAAGCAGCTTCACTAGCAGGCACATTGGCGTTAGGAAAACTTATATTGCTTTATGATGATAATAAGATTACTATCGAAGGCAGCACTGATATAGCTTTTCGCGAAGATGTAGGTGCCCGATTTACTGCTTATGGCTGGCAGGTACTGCGTGTTGACGATGCGGAAGACATAGATGCTATAACTGCTGCGGTAAATGAAGCTAAGGCTGAGAATAAGCGCCCAAGCTTGGTTATGGTGCGTACGCATATTGGCTGCGGTAGTCCTAAACAAGACTGTGCATCAGCACATGGTGAACCGCTTGGCGCAGAAGCTTTGGCTAAGACGAAGGAAGACAGCGGTTGGCCGCTTGGCAATTCGTTCTATATTCCGGAATCTGTTAAAAGCTATTTCGAGGAAAAATTGCCGGCTTGTGTGGAAAAACAAAAAGAATGGCAGAGCCTGATGGCGGATTATTCTGTAGTGTATCCGGAACTTGCTGCTGAATTAGCAGGACGTATTGCCGGTGAAACTATAGTTAATCTGGACAGTCTTGAAAAAGTTTTTGCTGATGTCAGCAAAACATCAACACGTGAAGCTTCTGGAGAAATAATTCAAAAATTGGCAATGCTGCTGCCGGAATTAGCCGGCGGGTCAGCTGATCTTGGCCCTTCTAATAAAACTGACATCAAAGGAGGGGGCTTCTTCTCTGCGGAAGATCGTACAGGAAGAAATATTCACTTTGGTGTTCGTGAACACGCTATGGGCAAAGTTGTCAATGGGATGGCTTTACACGGAGGATTTATTCCTTATGGAGGCACATTCCTGGTATTCTCCGATTTCATGCGTCCTGCCCTTAGAATGGCAGCTTTAATGGGTATCAGATCAGTATTTGTTTTCACACATGATAGTATTGCGCTTGGCGAGGATGGCCCAACGCATCAGCCAATTGAACAAACTATGAGCCTGCGTTTGATCCCGGGACTCTCTGTTTACCGTCCTGCTGATGCGCTTGAAACAGCTACAGCATGGCAGGCAGCTTGTCTGAACAAACATAAGCCGACTGCATTGCTTTTGAGCAGACAAAAAATGGCTGTATTGCAAAAATATAAAGAAGTTATTCATAAAGGTGCATCTTTTGGTGCCTATGTATTGAGCCCTGGTGAGGTTTCAAAAGAAAACCAGGCAATCCTTCTTGCTACAGGCAGTGAAGTGCATCTTGCGTTGGCAGCTCAGGAAGCTCTAGCTAAAGAAAACATTAATGTCAGCGTAGTTTCTATGCCGTCTTGGGATGTTTTTGAAAACCAAAGTGATGAGTACAAGAAACAAGTATTACCAACTGGTGTGCCAAAAATCGCAATTGAAGCGGGTGTAACTCTTGGTTGGAGCCGCTATACCGGTTGTGAGGCTAATGTTATTGGTATAAATAAATTTGGTGCTTCAGCTCCTGGGGATGTTGTTTATGAAAAATATGGCTTTACGGTAGAAAACGTTGTTAATAAGGTAAAAGAAGTATTATAAAGATGCGCTAAATATCGACGGGCACGAGCTGGATAGCAGCCTGTGCCCGTTCGTGCAAATGGGGGATAATACTTGAAACACTTACTTACAATCGCGGGTTCCGATTCCAGCGGGGGTGCCGGAATTCAGGCTGATTTGAAAACCTTTGCCGCACTTGGTACTTATGGCATGAGCGTTATTACCGCAGTTACGGCTCAGAACACTTGCGGAGTCACCATGGTACAAAATATTGATGAAAAAGTGGTAGAAGCTCAAATAAACGCAGTTTTTGATGACATCCGTGTGGACGCAGTGAAAATTGGCATGGTTTCAGACAAGATGATTATCAAAACAATTGCCGCAAGGTTACGTTTTTATAAGCCGGCAATCATAGTAGTTGATCCGGTTATGGTTTCTAAAAGCGGTTACCGGTTATTGGCTCCAGATGCCTGTGAAACACTCATTAAAGAGCTGCTGCCAATCGCTACTTTAGTTACACCTAATCTGCCTGAGGCAGCGGTAATTGTTGGCTATGAGGTCAATAATAAAGAAGACATGCTTAAAGCGGCGAAGGATATCATTGCTTTAGGTGCTAAGAGCGTTCTTATGAAGGGTGGCCATCTCCAAGAAAGTGCCGACGACCTCTTATATGATGGTAACGAGGAAATTTGGTTCACGGGTGAACGCATTAACACCAAGAATACGCATGGTACCGGCTGTACGTTATCATCGGCCTTAGCAGCAAATCTGGCTTTGGGTTTATCATTGCCGGACGCTGTAAGAACAAGTAAGGAGTTTATAACTATGGCAATAGCCAATGCTCTGGATATCGGCTCAGGTTGTGGACCGACACATCATTTTGTTGATTTGTACCGTAAGGCAGGTTTATGATGATGGATATAAAAATTAATGACGGGTTCAACTCAATTTATGAATATGTAAAGAAGCAAAAACCGTTGATTCATCATTTAACAAACTACGTTACAGCGGGGGACTGTGCCAATATCGCGCTTTGTTTTGGCGCATCGCCAATAATGGCAGATGCCGCTGAAGAAATAGGCGAGATTACTGCTTCTGCAGATGCCCTTGTCTTGAATTTGGGAACAATGAATAAAGTGAAGTTCGCCAGCATGGAGCTAGCTGCTGTAAGAGCCCGTAAAAGGGGATTACCGATAGTTTTAGACCCTGTTGGTGTTATGGCATCTGATATGCGTTTTGAAGCTGCTATGGAGATAATACGCGGTGGCGTGAGTATCGTACGCGGGAATTATGCCGAATGTCAGACGCTATTATCGGAAACCAGACATGGTAAAGGCGTCGATTCTTTGGTGGCTTGTCCAAGCGACATTGGACATTTGGCTGAGCTGGCCGCGCAGAAATATGGCTGTGTATTTGCAGTTACCGGTAGGGAAGACGCTATTAGCGATGGCAAGAATACAATTATTGGCAGTAATGGTGTCGAAATGCTGACAAAAGTTACTGGTACAGGCTGCATGACTACAACTTTGATAGGCTGCGCTGCTGCTTCATCTAAGGATTATTTACTGGCTGCCTTATGTGGCATTCAGACCATGAATGTAGCTGCCGAGACAGCGTTTCAAGCACTAAAAGAGGGTGAAGGACCGGGAACTTTTAAGGCGCGCCTGCTTGATGCCGTGTATTTACTTTCTGCCGAAGAACTTGCAAAAAAGAGTAAGTTGATAGAATTATAATTCTAAATTTGTTTAGATGGAATAGAAGGTGAAAAATGAAACCGGCTATCAACTATAGTATATATTTAGTTACTGACCATAACTGTTTACAGGGACGCGATTTCCTTGGATGTATTGAAGATGCACTACGAGGCGGTGTTACCCTGGTTCAGCTTAGGGAAAAAAACGTTGATGGTGCAATTTTTCTGCAAAGAGCATTGGCAGTTAAGGCCTTATGCGATAAATATAAGGTTCCGCTACTGATCAATGACAGGATAGATATTGCTATCGCCTGTAAGGCAGCAGGTGTTCATCTTGGGCAGGAGGATATTTCGCCGTCTGTAGCGCGTTCAATACTTGGATCGGAGGCAATTATCGGCGTTTCTGCCCATAACTGCGAGGAGGCGTTAGCTGCTGAAAAAGGCGGCGCAGATTATTTAGGTGTTGGCGCTGTCTTCCCAACAAATAGCAAGGATGACGCTTCTGAAGTAGGGCTGAATATGCTGAAGGAGATTCGGCAGATATCAAAGCTGCCAATTGTAGGTATCGGCGGTATCAACGCGCAAAATTATCTGCAGGTACGAGAAGCTGGTGCCCAAGGAACAGCAATAATTTCGGGAATTCTTGGAGCAGAAAATATTGAAGATGAAGTAAAAAAAATAAAAATGACCATTTCAGATTAATCTGAAATGGTCATTTTGGCTTTTAAAACTATTCGGGTAAATCTCTGCCTAGAATTGTCTCAGCTTTTTCACGCATAGTCAGTTGAGCTTCAGAGTCAGAGTTGGTTTTTACCTTTGCAGCTACCTTTTTATCATTGGTTGCAATGGTCGAAGAATCTAAAAGTGCGGTGTTATAGATGGCTGGTGATTCACCGGCATCTGTTATATGTGGTGTCAGGATCATCATAACTTCTGTTTTATTTTTAGTTTTGGTACGGTCTTTGAAAAGTTCTCCTAAAATAGGCAG
>CAZCMY010000019.1:0-13915 GCA_964500055.1 uncultured Acidaminococcales bacterium
TGATGACGGCATCCGTACTGTTAGCTTTGAATTAAATGGCTTACCTCGTGAAATCGACTTGAAAGACAAGAACGTCAAAGCAACAGGCATCTCCCGTAAAAAAGCCGACAAGAGTAATCCAGGCGAAATCGCCGCAACACTTTCCGGCTCTGTTGTCAAAATCTTCGTGGAGAAAGGTCAGCGCGTTGCCAAAGGCGACCCACTGGTAGTAACTGAAGCCATGAAGATGGAAACCACAATAGTTTCTCCGCTCAGCGGCATCGTGGCCCAGGTCCATGTAGGTCCTGCCAGCAGAATTGAAAGTGGCGACTGCCTGCTTGAAATTGATATCAATTCTCAGGTTGCCATGAAGTAATCTAACAATCAGCAAAAGTTTAAGACCCCTTCATACTGTAACAGTATGAAGGGGTCTTTTTAACAGTGTTAATACCAGTCGAAGCATAGCCGTAAAGTCCTTGCCACAAAGATTTCACGCCTGGAATTCTTGCTATTTGTGTTATAATAATTAAGCAAACCACTTAGGAAAGGATCTGTCATGAAAACAAATACTCGTCCCTGGCAAAGGGATAACAGCATATTTCAATACATAAAAAAACATATAGATGAGGATGGCTTCTTCACCGGCGATAACCTGCCGCGTGGAGAATATTCCTTTATAAATCCTTCGATCGGCCTTGAGTTAGGTGCCGGCGATGCTTTTGTCATCATGTCAACCGATGAAGATGACAAAAAAATCATGGAGGTCGTTTACAAAGCAATCAAGGATTATCTACAACTGCCTAATGAGAAAAAGCGCGATAATCTGTATCAGCTAGTTGCCTTCACCCAATGTGTTTCATATTGCGAAAGTCTCGCCGCCAAACTGGAAAGCGAAGAAAATATTCCCGATACCTTTAGAGATCTCGCCTTGGAATGGCTTTATGAAGCACCCAGCAGGGAAGCTGTCAAATTTGCCATTGTCCTCTGTGGCCTTTTCGACATTGATGAGCTGTCCAAAGGCGACCATGCTACACTCAAGGATGACTTGCGTACTCTCGCCCGCTGTGATGAATTTACTTATTTCGTAATTTTTGCCTTCCATCTCAGCAACATTGAAGACGAACTTGATTTGTGGGATATTATCCAGACAACCTATGGTTGGGGACGTGTACATGCGATGGAAGCTGCTGAATATGATACCCCGGAGAAAAAAGACTGGCTGCTCAGGCATGGCAGCGAAATTGACGTGCATTATCCAGCAATTGCCTTGCGCTGTATCAAGGATGCCAATATGCTGACTGCCTTGCAAAAAACAGAAATTGATGACGAATTATATCAAGGCGCTCTGCATTCTTTGAATAACTACCTGGAATATCTGTTGGATCTTGATGCAGAAAACGATAGTCTGACCGATCTCGCTATGATCAATACCTACGGTCTGCTGAAGGAAATCCTGCGGCATGCGGAAAAATATGCTGACTCCATAGAAAACCTGGTAGGCATTATTAATCTATCCAACAATCTGCAAAGACTGGCAGATGAAAATCGTTGGGAAACTTTGGATGCCAATAAATGCCACCTTTTGATCAGTATGGCCGAAAAAATAATCTACAGCAAGGATTGGCTGCCGGAAATTAAAGATAAACTCGTTAATCCCGATGGCAGTATAAACTTCCTCGTTGCAGACTTTGCTTATGCTCTGAATATTGATATTTGGGATACGCTCGCTGGTCTCTTGTTTAAAAACCCCATGGCTACGAAGCTATATGAATATCTATTGGCTACCGACGATGATGAACGTTATGAAAAAATTCTAGACTTTGCGCGCCAGCATCTTGATATTTATAAAGAAGATGAGCATGCCCTGCCGCCAATTATCAAGGCACTGGAAACCAGACCTGGTACTGGCGAAGATCTGCTGATACTAGCCTTGACTTCCCTTTATGACTGGCCGCGTTCCTGTGCTCTTGATGTTCTCGATGCCTGGGGTGTGGAGCATATCTCACCGGAAATCAAAGCAGCTTTGCTGAAGGCGCTAAACCTTGCTCAGCATACTTTGCTTACTCTGCGTATCAAATCCTTACTGGACAATAAAGTTTTCGATCTCGAAGGCGTTATTAAGATAATGGCTTTGGAGTAGCAATGCTGCCCTGGTCACGCGGAACAGTAAATACGAAGGCTACTCCTTCACCCACTTTACTGTTTACCGAAATCTCACCGCCAAACATTTCAACAATGAACTTCACAATGGATAAACCAAGGCCCGTACCGCCTATCTGGCGTGTGCGGGCTTTATCTATGCGATAAAACCTGTCAAATATTCTTGAAGCGTCTTGTGGGTTTATGCCTTCGCCAGTATTATGCACGGTAAAGATGGCAAATTTATCATTATGGTCATATTTAACAAGAATAGCACCATTTTCAGGCGTATATTTAAGCGCATTTTCCAATAAGTTAACCAAAATCTGTTTCAGCCAATCGCGGTTGGCAACAATAGCCACCGGTTCTTTGTCAAATATTACTTCAAGCGTAAGATTTTTCTCCTGCGCTCTCGGCAAAAGCTCTTCCCTGACTTTGTTCAGAATATCTGTCGGTGCAAAACTTTCAAGGTTAATACCCTTGCGGTATTCTTCGGAATCAAGTTTTGCCAGTTGCAATAGATCATGCAAAAGAGCTTGCATCCGCTCACTTTCCTGCAAAATAATATTTAAAAACTTTTTACGTATCTCTATATCCATTGGAGACTCTTCAGTTAATAAAACTTCAGCAAAACCCTTGATTGTCGTCAAAGGTGTTGCCAGTTCATGCGAAGCGTTAGAAACGAATTCTGACTGCTTTTCGTATATCGCCTGCAAAGCCGTTATATCATGAAAAACAAACATGACACTGCTCGGAACATCACTATAAACAGCTCTTAATGGTGCTCCAAAAACTTGAAAGGACCTCTTGCCATGCGGAGAATTGACAGTAATGTTACTGCTGACAGGTGAATCCGTTTTCAGGCAGGTTACCAAAAGCTCTTCCAATGCGACGTTATTGATAACCTGCAGGTAATGGCGCCCCGCAGCATCTTCTCCGAACAAATGCCTGAACTGGTCATTGCATTCAATGATAAAACCATTCTTATTAATGGTAATAACCGAATTATCGGTATTTTTCATTATTAATTCCAATTTCTTTTTTTCACGGAAAATCTCATCTGATTTTTCCGTCAACTTGTCCGCCAGCGTATTCAATGCATGTGATAAAACAGCAAATTCGCCTGCAACATTGCGTTGCAGACGTATTGATAAATCACCCTGGGCCATTTTTTCTGCTGCACCAGCTATTTCTTCCACTGGTTGAGCAATCTTTTTGGCAAGATACTTAGCCAAGCCTGTTACTAGCAACATCGACAATAAAAGGCCTGCCAATATCGCAAACCGCATTTTGTCGTATTCTGCGGTAACCGCCTTCATTGAGAACGAAGAATGCAATACTAACCTGTCATACCCTATTGACTGGCTGGCATACAAAGTCCTTTCCTGATTAGCCGTATCGGTCCGAATCGCCAAGCCTTGCCCATATATGTAAGCTCTTGTCGCCTCACTTAAATCTACATCAGTGGCATCTACAATTGCTAATTTCAGCTTTAATTCTTCAGCAATTTTTGCTGTTTCCGCTTCCACTTGTTGTTTAGTCGCATTTTCCGGCAGTCTTTCGCTGAGCAGCTTAGCGGCATAATTCAGTTGTAATACACAGTTCTCCCTGAAAGTCTGCGTACTATAATCCTGAAATATACTTAAAATATAAGCGCCAATTGTCAAAAAGCCGCACAAGAACAAGCCTTGCAGGAGCAGCACAACACGATTGCGGACCATATTCTTCCTCGCTTTTTATCCGTTTTATTGCAGGTCGTTTGCTTCAGCGATAATCTGCTTAAACAGATTTTAGTTTTCTTTGCGCAAAGATAAAGATTAAGTTAATAAACAATACTACCAGTATCAGCAGTGCGCCGATACCGTTGGCAATGGCAACGCGATCAGGCACAAGTCCGATACCCATTACATACCAAAGATGCACAGCCAATGTTTCACCACCGGCAAACACATCAAAATCAGCCATATGTCTGGAAACCGTAGTGCCCGCTGTGAAGATCAAAATGGCGCTTTCGCCTATCGCACGGCCGCTGGCCAGCATGATACCTGTAATTATACCACCCATTGCTTCCGGCAGCACTACTTTGCGTATGGTCTGCCATTTCGTTGCGCCTAAAGCAAGACTAGCTTCTCTATAGGTTTGTGGAACAGTTTGCAAGGCTTCCTCAGTTACTCTTACCAATAACGGCAAATTTAGTAAAGAAAGAGATAGCGCACCACCAAGAATACTGAAACCCATGCCCAAAAAGTCGACAAACACGATCATGCCGAAAAGTCCTAATACTATGGAAGGAACTGTAGCCAGGCTTTCAGTGCTCAGACGAATAAATCTGGTCAAGGCAGTATCTTTGGCATATTCAGACAAGTATATAGCGGCACCTAGTGCGATAAATATCGAAAAAGCCATGGATAAGAAGAGAATGTAGATAGTATTAAACAGTTGCGGTCCAACACCGCCGCCAGCTTCCGTATCGCTCGGCATGCCAAAAATAAACTTCGGTGATAATACAGGCAAGCCTTTGTAAAGCATATACCCTAGAAAAGCTGCCAAAATCGCAATCAACATAAACCCAATAAACCACAAAAAGACTTTTGCTATTTTATCCTGCGTTTTCGCGTTCATGCTTCCACCGCCTTTTTCGCACTTATTTTGCGTACGACAAGGATCATGATAAGGGAAATAAGCAGCAGTACCAATGCCATCAGGAATAAGGCATTACCCCAGGTAGAACCAAAAGGTGTGTTACCCATTTCAACAACTATCTCACTTGGCAGCGTGCTGGTCGGTGAAAACAGTGAGTCTGCCAGGCGCGGCGTATTGCCGATAACCATCTGCACTGCCATCGTTTCACCTATGGCGCGTGCCATACCTAAAATAATAGCAGTAACAATTCCCGGTTTCGCAGCAGGCAGTACAATATGCCAGATGGTCTGCCAGTAAGTTGCTCCGAGTGCGACTGATCCCTCTTCCAACATTTTAGGAACAGACAGCAAAGCATCTGTTGAAATACTGATTACCGTAGGCAGAATCATGATTGCTAAGATAAAAGAAGCTGTGAAAATACCGAAACCTACCGGCACACCAAAATATTCACGGACTGCCGGCACTACAACTGTCAACCCAATGAAACCATATACAACAGAAGGAATGGCCATGTAAAGATTTACAGCCGGCTTCATGATCTCGCACATCCATTTAGGTGCCAGTTTAGCCATAAAGACGGCTCCCATAATGCCTATCGGTCCTCCCACCAAGATAGACAGAAAGGTCACAAGTAAACTGCCAAAGATAAAACTAAGTGCTCCGTATTGCCCATTGTCCGGATTCCACTTGCTGGAAAAAAAGAATTCGAATGGGCTGACATCCAAAAATGTCTGCAACCCCTGCTGCCCCATAAAAATAATAAGGGCAATAATTACTACTGTCAGGAAAGCCGCACTGCAAAGCAATATGTTTTTTGCCAGTTTTTCGCTGCGAAGCCTGTCAAGGTCATGTTTTTTCATAATTATCTCCCATTACCAAAAAACCAGGTCCATTAATGTCCCTGGTTTTTTAGTTAAACTTGTCTTTAAGCATTACTCTATCTGCGCATCTAAGAAACTTTAATTATTTTTTCATTTTGGTGATAGGTACAAATCCTTGTTTCTCGGCATTGGCATTTTGGAACTCAGCGCTTGTTACGTAGTCAATGAAAGCTTTTACAGCACCTTTAGGTTCACCTTTAGTAAACATGCGGCCGAAGGTATATACTGGGTATTTACCATCAACAACTGCGGCGATGGAGTACTTCACACCATCATAAGCTAAGGCTTTAATGCTGTCATCAACATAAGCGGCATCAACATAACCGATAGCACCTGGAGTTGTTGCGATAGCAGAGCGAACAGCCCCGTTGGAATCCTGAATAACAGCAGCATCTGTGAATTCAGCGCCTTTCAAAACTACCTCAGCAATTGTTGCACGGGAACCGGAAGATTTTGCTCTGTGCACCAAGGTTATTTGCTGATCCTTGCCGCCTACTTCTTTCCAGTTTTTAATCTTTCCTGTCATGATATCAACATATTGTTGTGCGGACAGATTGTCAACAGGTACATCTTTATTAGCGATGAACACGAAGGGGATGCCAACCAGTTTGGTTTCTACCATCCCTTTATCTTTTAAATCTGCTCCCAACGCAACATCAGAGTTACCGATATCTACAGAACCTGCTGCCGCTTGTTTTTGGCCTGTGAAAGAACCGCCGCCGGATAGATTGATTGTAACTTTATCATGTTTCTTATAAAATTCTTCTTGGCCAACTTTCAAAAGTGGCAGCAAAGCAGTTGAACCTGAAGCGGAGATTTTGCCTTCTACTTTTGTCGTTGCTGCTTTATCATCTTTCTTATCGCTGCCGCAGCCAGCCACCAAACTCATGCCAACAGCCAGTGTTAAGGCCATTACTGTAGCTTTCTTAAAAATGTTTTTCACTTTTACATCCCCCTTGAAATTTTTGTATTCTGGTAATGATTTCATTATAAGGGTAGATTGTTATAACAGTATTACGGCATTGTTAAGGTTTTGTTAAGATTATTTTTTGGGAACACGCTGACCTGTAACCAGATAAATTACCCATTCAGCAAGGTTTGTCGCATGGTCGCCAATACGTTCTATCCTCTGCACAACCTTGTTCAAATCCAGCCCTTGCTCAATATTCGCCTGATCTTTCATCATGTAGAACAAAATATCACGCTTACAAGTGTCGCATATCTCATCGACTTTATCATCAGCAGCGCATACTTCAGCTGCTGCTTTGACATCTAATTCTACATAAGACTTCAGCACTTTTTTAACCATTTCCTGTACCATTTGGGCGGCAATTGGTATATCTACCAAAGGCTTAATAAGAGGATCCTGTCCAATTCTATTTGCTATTTTAGCTATTTTTTTCGCATGGTCACCAATACGTTCCAGGTCCGTCGTCATCTTCATAGCTGTGGAAAGAATTCTTAAGTCTTTGGCAATTGGCTGCTGCAGGGCAATAAGTTCCACTGTTTTGTCTTCAATAATAACCTGCATTTCATCTATCTTGTCATCGCCGGCAATTACTGAATCAGCCAACTCTTTGTTCTTTGTTTTAAGCGCTTCAACAGCATCAGCTAAAGCTTGCGTGACGAGTTGGCCCATTGTCATAAGGTCATTTTGTATTAACGCAAGTTCTTTTGTAAAAGTACCGCGAACATCTGCCATATCAACCAAACCTCCCCGTAATATAATCCTCTGTCTTTTGATTGCTTGGTCTTGTAAACATAGTGCCTGTAGGCTGGCACTCCACCATCTCACCCATCAGGAAGAAAGCCGTATAGTCAGAAGCTCTGGCTGCTTGCTGCATGTTGTGTGTAACCATGACAATGCTATATTTTTCTTTAAGTTCAACAAGAAGTTCTTCTATTTTCATTGTTGAAATCGGGTCCAACGCTGAACACGGTTCATCCATCAGCAAGATCTCAGGCTCTACGGCCAAGAGCCTTGCGATGCAAAGTCTTTGCTGCTGACCGCCGGATAAGCCCATAGCAGAAGTATTAAGCCTATCCTTGACCTCATCCCACAAGGCTGCACCGCGCAGACTCTTTTCAACCAATTCATCCAGAACAGCTTTTTGTTTCTGACCATGAATACGCGGCCCGTAAGCTATATTATCGTAAATACTCATAGGAAAAGGATTAGGTCTTTGAAATACCATACCGACACGCTTGCGCAAATCAACAACATCCGTACCGGGTGCGTAAATATCCTGACCCTCTATAATGACTTCGCCGGTAATGCGCACGCCTTCAATCAAGTCATTCATGCGGTTTAAGGTACGTAAGAAAGTTGACTTGCCGCAGCCAGAAGGCCCGATAAAAGCGACCACCTTATTTTTGTACATATCCAGTGAAATATTTTTAAGTGCTTGATGTTCGCCATAATACAGGCACAGGTTTTTTACAGTAATCACTTTCTCAAGTTCCATGTTTTCCTTCCTTTCCGTTGCCTGTCAATCATAACAAACTATTGTTATCGGCATATTACTGGAATGTTAATTTTTTGTTAAATTTTTATTTTGCCAACCTATAGCCTACACCACGAACAGTTTCGATAGCTTCAGCCATTTCAGGAACCCTCTCCAACTTAGCACGCAAGTGTCTCACATGCACATCAACCGTACGTGTATCACCAAAATATTCATAGCCCCAGATTTTTTCCAGAAGTTGTTCACGGCTGAAGACCTTACCTGCATTTTCTGCCAATAACTTCAACATTTCATATTCTTTCGGTGTTAATTCCAGCTTTTCATTATCCAGCCAAGCTTCATATTGGCTGAAATTCATTCTTAATCTGCCTAATGCAAGTTCCTCGCCATTTCCGGCAAGTACATTTGAACGCCGCAGAACCGCCTTAATCCTGGCAACCAGCTCTCTCTGGCTGAAGGGCTTGGTCATATAATCATCAGCGCCCAATTCCAATCCAATGACGCGATCTATCTCATCACTTTTAGCAGTCAACATTATAATAGGAAGGGCAGCTGTCCGCGGGTTCCTTTTAAGGTTACGGCATACTTCCAATCCGTCAATACCAGGAAGCATCAAATCAAGAATTATGATGTCAGGAATCAAATTCACTGCCATTTCTATCGCTTTATGGCCATCGCCTGCTTCAGCAACTTCATAGCCGGCTTTTTCCAGATTAAATCTTACCAACATTCTGATGTTATCTTCATCGTCTACCACTAATACTTTTTGCTTTATTTTGATCACCCCTGATTTTTTTACTTATACGGTTGTTATTTCGCCATATTTTCTTCCTTTCCTGCTTTTTCCAAAAGAGTATATATACTATAACGAATGTACACTCTCTAATTACACTTTTAAGCAGCCGCCTTGTATGTTAGCATTTTGACATGAATAAATCTTCAAATATGTAATATATTGACTACAAAATATGCAAAAATCACACAGGTAGTGAACGAATTGTTGACAATATTCAGACAACGTTTTAACATAATTGTGTGTGGGATTTTATATAGCGCTACTGTGCGCAAGGGGAGGTAATCATGAATATTCTTTTAGTAGTTGGCGTCGGAACGGTAATCCTTATCGCAGCCTACTTTACTTACGGAAAGTTTCTGGCCACGAAAGTATTTAACCTCGATGATGCGAACAAAACCCCGGCCGTTGAAATGGAAGACGGCGTAGACTTTGACCCAACGGACGCCAAATTTTTATCAGGGCAGCATTTTTCCGCTATCGCTGCAGCTGGTCCTGTAACAGGCCCAGTTATAGCAGGCTTGATTTTTGGCTGGGTTCCTACGTTTCTCTGGATTATTATCGGTACTATTTTTATCGGCGGTATGCATGACATGGGTTCGCTCGTTGCTTCTGTCCGTAATAAGGCTTGCGGAATCGCAGAGACTATGCGTCGCTACGTTTCCATGAGAGTCTGGATTCTGTTTAATGTCTTTATATTTTTTACTCTTGTTATGATTATCGTTGCTTTTACCGATATCACGACTGCCGCTTTCGTTAACACGATTGATCTGGAAAATGGCGAGAAAGTCGGCGGCGGCGCCATTGCCACTTCTTCCATTCTTTATCTGATTATACCGATCATTATGGGCTTCGTGCTGAGGTATACAAAAGTCAGCCTTGGCTTGGCCACAGCAATTTTCTTACCTTTGGTAGCTTGGTCTATTTGGGTCGGCCCTTATATTCCATTTGACCTGCAATCTATTTTGGGACTTGCTACACCGCAAGCTACTCAAAAAGTTTGGAACTTCATCATTATCGCCTACTGCTTCATCGCAGGTATCGTTCCTGTCTGGGCCTTGTTGCAGCCACGCGGACACTTAGGCGGTTACTTCCTTTATGTCTCCATCATAGTAGCTTTTATTGGTATCGTTTTCGGCGGTTTCACGACAAAGTACCCTGCTTTTACCAAACCGCTTGGCAGTGATGACTTCTGGTTCCCGATGTTCCCGATTTTGTTTATAACCGTTGCCTGCGGTGCCTGCTCTGGTTTCCACAGTCTCGTAAGCTCTGGCACTACCTCCAAACAATTACTTAGAGAAACCGATGCTAAACCGGTCGGATATGGCATGATGCTCGCTGAATCAGTAGTTGCATTGATTGCTCTTTCAACAGTCATGATGCTCGCTAAAGGCGACCCGATCTTAAGTAAATCACCAAACTTTATTTATGCTTCCGGTCTCGGCTCCTTCATGGAACTGATCGGCGTCAGCAAAGCCTTAGGCATCTCCTTTGGTTTGATGGCTTTCACAACCTTCGTCTATGACACCCTTGATGTCTGCACACGTCTTGGTCGTTTTATTATTCAGGAACTTACCGGCTGGAAAGGCTGGGGCGGACGTATCGGCTCCACTTTACTAGTCGGCGGTTTCCCGCTTATCCTGATGTCAATTAACCTGACAGACCCAACTGGCAAACCTGTTGCAGCCTGGAGCCTTTTCTGGAAAACCTTTGGTTCCTCCAATCAGCTGTTGGCAGCTCTCGCTTTGGTCGGCATCACAGTCTGGCTGCAAAGAACCTCTAAAAATCCTAAAGCCTGGTTGTTTGCTTGTATTCCTGCCGGAATCATGTTCGTTATGAGCGTTTGGGCTTTGGTTAATACTTTCGTTTCTTACACTTTCAAAAATGGTGCTTTCGTAATGCCTGTTGGCACTAACATCATAGTTCCTGCTCTGTCCTTGATTTACATTTTCCTGGCAGCTTGGGTCGTTATCGAATGCGTACCTGTAATTGTTGAAAATGCAAAAAATCCGCAGCAGGGAATTTCTTGTGAATTACAAGAAGAAGAAGCTAAATAATAGTATTTCCGAAGATGCACAAAGTACCGCTAAGACTTAGTCTTGGCGGTACTTTTTTTATAGAATATACTTAATCTTCTCTTTTTGAAAATAAACTGAAAATTCTTGTTATTTTCGTTTAAAAATATTAAAATTAAACTATAGAATTATAAGGAAAGGAGGAACTATGATGAAACTAATCTATGGAATTCTGTTAGGCCTGCTTTTGATGTTCAATACCGCTTTTGCCGCCGATGCCGGTTATGGCGCGAAGGGTGCTATAAACACACCACAGCCAACTTTGCAAGAGATGATGACTTTTGCAATCCAAGATGAATATCTGGCTCACAGTCAATATGCAATAGTGATTGATACATTTGGCAAAGCACGCCCATTTTCCAATATCATTCTATCTGAAGAACGCCATATCAGCTATTTACAGCCTCTATTCACTGACCGTGGCTGGGATATTCCAATCAATAAAGGAAAAGAAATGGCTGTTACACCAAAAACCTTTGCCGAATCATTGAAATTAGGCATACAGATAGAAACTGATAACATCGCTATGTACGAGTATTTTCTCCAGCAGCCTGAACTTCCGAGCGACGCAAAGACCGTTTTTGAGCTGTTGCTCGCAGCATCTAATAAACATCTCCAGGCTTTCAGCAAATGGTAACAGCAAGTAATATAAAGAGCCCTATCCAATATTTTCTTTCACTTAAGGAAGAAGCGGATAAGGGCTCTTTATTTATTCTATTTCATCATTTTTTTCAGTAATCCAAGGAGCTAGCTCAACATAAAGTATAGGCACCGCGATAAGAGTAAGCAGTGTCGCCGTTACTGCCCCAAACATCATTGCTAAGGCCAACCCTTGGAAGATCGGGTCGAATAGCATCACTATTGAGCCAACCATTACGGCTGCCGCCGTGAGAACAATCGGGCGCATCCTTACAGTACCTGCCGTCAGAACAGCTTCATGAAGTTCCATGCCATTATTACGTGAATGCTGAATGAAATCAACCAATAGCAAACTGTTGCGCACTATAATGCCTGCCAAGGCGATAAATCCAATCATGGAGGTTGCCGTAAAGAAAACCCCTGACAAAGCATGTGCCGGTAATATACCGACAAGCGTCAACGGAATTGGAGCCATAATAACCACAGGAATAATGAAGCTGCGGAACCAAGCCACTACCAGTACATAAATCAGAACCAATACGGCAGCAAATGCCATACCCAAATCGCGGAAGACTTCAGCCGTTATGTGTACCTCACCATCCCATTTGACAGAAGGCACTCTTTTTTCCGGTTGATTAGCATAGTATTGGGGTATTTCTGAACCATTATCACCAAGCTTGGCCACTTCGTCACGCATTGCCAGAACTGAATAACCAGGACTTTCATAGCGTCCTCCTACGTCCCCCGTAACATAAACAACCGGCTGCAGGTTCTTGTGATGAATAGTTTTGTCCTCAATAACAGGTTTCACAGTCACCAACTCTGCCAAATTCACATGATTACCGGACATAGTCGGCAGAGAGAGTTGTTGCAATAGCTGCGGATTATTACGTAAGTCCTGAGGCATTCGAAGACGAATCGGCACAGGCTCCTTTTCCCTAGCTATATGTAATAAACCAACATCAGTTCCGGTAAGCCCCATGCGCAAAGTTTCGTTGATTGCTGCTACGCTTACACCTGCTAAAGCGGCTTTATCGCGCGAGATCACGTACTGATCCTTGGGTTGGTCTGCCTCCCGCATCATATCCGGTTCCAATACTCCAGGTGTCTTTTTGAAAAGATCCAGAACCTTGTTTGCAAGCTGTTCACGTGTTTTAGCATCAGGAGCATATACCTCTGCCATCAAGGTGCTCATTACCGGTGGTCCGGGCGGAATTTCCGCTATCTTTAATTTCGCTCCATGTGCCAGCGCGATTTGTTCCAAATCAGCCCTGACGCGCTTGGCGATATCATGACTCTGGTCTTTTCTTTGCCCTTTTTCTACCAGATTAACCTGGATATCCCCTTGATAACCGTAATTACGCAGATAATAATGACGAATCAAGCCATTAAAGTTAAATGGTGCACTGGTTCCAACATATGCCTGACAATCCGTCACCTCCGGCACCTTAACCAGATAGGCCATAAGTTCATCCAATACGATTTGCGTGCGTTCCTGAGATGTTCCTTCCGGCATATCGACGATAACCTGAAATTCGCTTTTATTATCGAAAGGCATCATTTTAACAAGCACGGCTTTAAGAGGAACCAACGCCATACTCAGAAGCAGCAGAGCGCTGATTCCTACCAGCATCCATTTCCGCCAACGGGCATTGCTCATCAAAGCTTCCATAAAACGCCGATAACGTTCTGCCAAGTTGCCAGATGACTCCGAACCACTTTCTTCGTGTTTTACTTTTTTCAACAACTTATAAGAAAGCCACGGGGTGACAATAAAGGCTATCAATAAGGAAAAAAACATCGCTGCAGACGCGCCAACCGGAATTGGCCGCATATAAGGACCCATCAGGCCTCGCACAAATGCCATCGGGAGCAGCGCTGTAATTACTGTAATGGTGGCCAGAATAGTAGGATTGCCTACTTCATCGACTGCCATAGCGGCAGTTTCCGGCGAAACACCATGCAGTTTAAAATGGCGATGGATATTCTCAACTACGACAATGGCATCATCAACAAGAATACCTATCGAAAAGATTAAAGCAAACAAGGTAACCCTGTTCAAGGTATAACCATATAAATAATTCACAAGCAAAGTCAATGCGAGCGTAACCGGCACAGCTACCAAAACCACAACTGCTTCACGCCAGCCCAAAAAGAACAGAATCAATGCTGCTACGGATAACGTTGCAATAAGGATATGCTGCAATAACTCATCTGATTTTTCTTTCGCTGTCGCACCATAGTTACGTGTTACGGTCACAGAAACATCGCCAGGGATGCGGTCACCTTTCAGCTCCGCAA
>CAZCMY010000019.1:14015-17917 GCA_964500055.1 uncultured Acidaminococcales bacterium
GTAATATAACTGCCTGCCGCAAGCGTCATATTTGCCTGCTGCAAAGTTTGCTGCACCGCCAAGGGAGATAAACCATAGGTTGTCAGCCGTCCCGGATCAAGCTCAACCCTTAGTTCATGTTCCTGTCCGCCAATAATATTGATACCAGCCACATCCTGGCCTTTTTTTAATTCATCTGCCACTTCCATGGCAACTCTGCGTAATTCGTAACCGCCATACAAATCATTCGGGCTCCACAAGCTAAGTGTCAGCACCGGCACATCATCAATTGAACGCGCCTTGATAAGCGGCTGCGAAACACCCTGCGGAATGCGGTCATAATTAGCCATCAATTTGGTATAGAGTTTGACCAGGCTGGCTTCCAGATCCTGTCCGACATAGAATCTGACAATGGTCAGATTCTGGCCTGGCTGCGACATTGAATAGACATACTCGACACCGTCAATTTCCCATAATAGCTTCTCCATGGGATTCGTGACCAATTCTTCGACTTCAGAAGACGAAGCACCCGGAAAAGAAACCATTACATCGACCATAGGTACGACAATTTGCGGCTCCTCTTCCCTAGGTGTCACAGAAATAGCGAAAACACCCAAAAGCAAGGCGAAAGCAACGATAAGCGGCGTGAGTTTTGAAAACAAGAATGCTCTGGCCAGCGATCCGGCCGCACCCCGCTTCATGATGCTTCTCCCTTCCACAATCCCCCGTCCACGGCATTTTCAACGCCAGAAACAACAATACGTTCTTCGCCCGTCAGTCCGGAGATAACTTCTACATCATTGCCGGACGTACGCCCCAGTCGAATTAACCGGAAGGATATCACATTGTCCTGGCCCACAACATATACCCCTGTCAACTGCCCACGTTCCTGAACAGCAGAACGTGGCACTGCGATTTTTTTTGCTATTTCAAAAGGAAACTGTACCCTCACATATTCCCCGCTTCGCCAATCTTTGCCCGGAAGAAGGATTTTTATTAAAAATGAACGTGCATCAGGCGTCACGCTTGGAGAAACATATAATATTTTGCCCTTCTGTAATGATTCGTCATTTCTTTGAATATCAACAGACATACCGGAAGTTACTTTTCCTGCCTGCGCCACATCAACCCAAGCCTCAACTTCATAATGTGAAGGGTCTTCAATGCTTATTAATGGCTGATTTGCCGAAACAAGTGCTCCGACTTCAGCTAATTGCCGTGTTACCTGGCCGTCATAAGGTGCACGAATATTCAAGTATTCCTCTACTGCTGCAGATTCAGCAAAACCGGCACGTGCACGCGCTGCTTCTGCTGCCGCGCTTTGCTGCGCTGCGTAAGCACGATCAAGTTCCTGTTTTGATATTGCATCACTTTGATACAAGGACAACATACGATTATAGGTAGCATCAGCCAATTGACTTGCCGCTGCGGCTGCCATTACTTGCTGTCCAGCTCCGCTGGTGCGTTGCACAGCATCAGGCGCATCCAGTACAACCAGAACCTGCCCTTGAGAAACCAGCGCCCCTTCCCTTACTAATACCTCTTTTACTCTCCCCGTAGTCTGCGGTGCTATATTGGTAACCTGGAACGCTTTAACAGTACCGGCAATTTCATAACCGCT
Source organism: uncultured Acidaminococcales bacterium (assembly GCA_964500055.1). Taxonomy (GTDB): domain Bacteria; phylum Bacillota; class Negativicutes; order Acidaminococcales; family Acidaminococcaceae; genus RZYP01. The sequence continues at coordinate 15,616 of CAZCMY010000019.1, forward strand.
CAGAGACTTCTTTTCCACGCTTCCGAGCTTCAAGCCGCTGACAACTGTTCGCGCCGGCTCTTCCTGGTGTGTTTTTGTCGTAGAACAGCCTGTCAATAACAGTGAAAAGGTTATAAACAACGACGGAACTATTTTTTTCAGCACCATTTTGCCTCCCCCTCTCACTTTGCAGAAATTTATGTTAATATTCAACGTTTCGCATACTAATCCCTTGTAAGCTCATAAAATAAAGTTTGTTAAACCTTATTTTAGAAAACGGGTCTTGTTCGTTCCATTAATAAAAGGCTTTACTGCCTATTTTTAATACCACAACTGTCTGAGAAGCCGGCCGGCGGCACACCTAATGACTTCAGGAGCCGCGCCCAATAGTTTACCTGCGCAGCAGTAGTTGATAATATAACAATTTCACGTTCTGTAAATTCAGCTTTTATTTTTTCCATAAATTCCTCCGGTATATCAACCGGAGTCTGAGAAATTAACCTTGCATACTCTAATGCCAATTTTTCTTTGGCAGAAAATGAATCAACCGTCTTGAAGCCGCCTTCACCCGTTAAGCCTCTAATTTCCGCCTCGGATACATCACTCTTTTCATACTCAAAGGAATTCATATCGATACAAAAAGGACAGGCAACGCTAAGAGATACTTGTATCCTAACCAATTTGAGAATGCGTTTATTCAAATCTCCCTTGCCATGTGCCACTAATGATTCCAATACCGCGGAGCTAACAGCAGCCTTCGGATACCATGCCAGAAGTTTAGGAGCAAGCAAATCTTTCTTTGTAATCATTCTAGATATCAGCAGTCCTATCTTAAGATAGAAAGGGATTTTTTCTGGCGGCTTAATAAAGGCATTGGATTCCATAATAACTCCTCAATTCATAAAAATAAAAGCAATTTTTAATTTCATTCTTTTTTTCTTGCATATTTTAATGCATTAGCCGGGCATGCCTTCAGGCAGGCACCACAGGAATAACAATCGGCCGGGTGCTTTTCTCCGTCTAATAAACCAATTGTATGTTGCGATGGACAAACTCGTTTGCAGGTACCGCAGGCTATGCATTTTTTCTCATCCCAACGAACCCGATAGAGAGCAAAACGTTCAAAGAACCATCCCGTTAAGCCAAAAGGACAAGCAAACGTACACCATGGCCGATAGGTTACGAGAGATAATAAAAGCAGAGCAGCAATAAAACTACCTGCCAATAAAGTAAGTTTTGAGGGTGAATAGATGCTAAACGGATCAATCATACCGATTAAATCAACAGATAACAGAAATGCCGCCAGGCTAAAGACTATAAAGACTGTTACCCGTATCCTTTGGCTCCATTTGAAAGGAACACGTATCTTTTGTTTGATTGGCGATAGTTGGCCGATAAGATCCTGGAGCGTGCCGAATTGACATCCCCAACCGCAAATCATCTTGTTGCCAACTATGACCATAGCCGTGAAGACTCCAAAAGCAATCAGGCGTGGCGGGAAAAATACATGCTCAATACCATAAAGCGCAACAGTATCCTTTACTGTGCCCATTGGTGAAGGGTCACTGCCCAATAAAACACCAAATACCAACACTGCCAACAGCAGCAGCCATTTGCGTCTTGCCGGCGTGATCAGATTCCGTGTCAGAAGCACAATGCCGCCTATTATCAGCAGCCACCAAAGGCCAAATTTCAGTAAGATGAATTGCCAATTTTTGCTGGCGCCTTCATTTTTTAATGTAATCGCCTTACGCACTGCCAGACCAGCCTGCTCTTCCGACACGTTCAATGAACTAAGCGTTGCTTCCCTGTTTTCTTGATTATCCGGAAGATTAAGGTTGCGCAGAAGCACTTCTCCTGGCACCTCATTTTGGATTGCTGTTTCTTCGATTGTCCAGCTCGAATCAATACGAGGCGTCACTTCTTTTTTTTCGGCAGCCGCTGCTATTCCGGAAATTCCAATCACTGTTGCCACAATTATTAACAAAGCAATGATTCTCTTCATCTTCAGCCATCCCTTCCTGAATCACAAGGAAGCTTCTATTTCTTCCGCAATGAACACTTAGTTAGATTTTTTTATTTAAAGGCCCTTTTTCTCGAACCATCTGAATAACATAACAGTTAGTAATACAAAGGGTACAATTACCAGCCAATGATTAACCCCTAAAACCTGCGGAATTGTGATTTTGCCATAGTCGCCCCAGGTCAGCACTGTCTTTTGCAGATAAGGATATGCTTCGGCATATATTCCTGCTCCCACAAGCATACCGCCGATACCCCAAAGAGCATCTATACGGCCTTCGCCCAAAGCCCCGAGAGATGT
>CAZCMY010000020.1:0-17759 GCA_964500055.1 uncultured Acidaminococcales bacterium
GCGCTGGCGTCTTTTTATGCCCAGATAGCGGTTGGTCATGTTGAGGCTGGCCTGCGGACAGGCGATAAATATTCGCCGTTTCCTGAGGAAATGAATAGAAAATTGACTGGTTCTCTGGCAGATTTTCATTTTGCCCCGACAGCTATTTCTAAAGAAAATCTTCTGAAGGAAAACATTGAGGCTGGCAAGATATTTGTGACAGGTAATACTGTAATTGATGCTTTGGTAAAAACAGTGAATCCTGCTTATCGTTTCTCAGACGATACCCTCCATGACATACTGAATAGCGGCGGGCGTCTTATTTTGGTAACTACCCATCGGAGAGAAAATCTTGGCGCACCGATGCGTCAGGTTTACCAGGCGCTGAAAGAGGTTATTCTTACTCACCCTGATGTAAAAGCAATCTTCCCAGTGCATAAAAATCCAAAAGTACGGGAAATAGTTGAACAGGAATTAGGGCATCTTGACAGAGTACATCTGATAGAGCCACTTGATTATGAGCCTTTTGCCAATTTGATGGCCAAAGTTGACATAGTGCTTACCGATTCCGGCGGTATTCAGGAGGAAGCACCGGCACTTGGCAAGCCTGTATTGGTATTGCGCGATACGACAGAACGTCCTGAAGCTGTTGAAGCAGGTACAGTAAAACTCATTGGGACTGCTTATGAAGATGTTCTTCAAGAAACAAACAAGCTTCTGGATGACGAAAAATATTACAGACAGATGGCTGACGCCTGCAATCCCTATGGTGATGGCAAAGCTTCAGAACGCATCGTAAAGACAATACTGGCAGCTTATGGGTATCCTGTGGAAAAGCTGGCAGAATTTTCGTCTGTAATTTAGAAAAAAAGGTTGTCAAATAAGTGTTTTTTTATTAAAATGTAGTTGTTATAATTTGGGAGAATGCCAAAATTGTGACAGTTTTTTCATCTTTATAAGAAGGTTGGTAATATTTACTGTTGATGATTTGGCCGATTTTTGCTATTTCGGATAATATTACAAGGAAAAAGCACTATGAATAAGATGGTACAAGATGTTCTTGCGTCCTTAAAGACAGTGCTCTTTCGTCATGCCTTCTTTTCGTTATGCGTGGTTGGAATAGTATTTGCCTTAAAGGGTCCTGAAGAAGCTGTTATTTGGTTTGTTGGTTGTTTACTTGGCTTTGTAGACACGCTATTGATGTTCAATGGTGTGCGTAAAGGTATGTCGATGTCAGGCGAAGAATCCCTGAATGAGATGCGCCGTACTTTGGGTAAACGCTTTGCTATTGCAGTGGCACTGGTTTTGGTTATGTTGAAGTTGGAGCTCAGTGTTTTTGGAGTTCTGATGGGCTTTATACTAACACATATATTTTTACTTTTTAATCTTATTATTATCGCGGGCATAAAGAGATAATTCTCTGTTCGTGAAGAAAGGAGTGAAACAGAATGGAAATTGCTGAAGCATCTGGCGGCGGAATCATTCATTATTTACCTACGGAAGTTTTCGACGGAGTAGTCATTAACATGCAGACAATGTATATGTCCTGGCTTACCATGGCGGTCGTTATGCTGATTGTTTTTGCTGCAACGCGCAAAGCTGAGATTATCCCTTCCGGTATTCAAAATATTGTTGAAGTTTTCATTGATTGGCTGAATGGCCTGATGGAAGGCAATATGGGCATGGAAGGACGCCGGGTAGCAGCCCCTTTTATTATTACTCTTTTCCTTTACCTATTTGTCGGTAATGAGATTGGTTTGTTACCGCAGGTTGGCCCGCACTTGACATCACCAACTAATGATATCAACGTTACGCTTGGTATGGCTGTGACTGTCTCCCTAACGGTTTATTTTCTAGGTATCATGCGCAATGGTTTGGGGTATTTTAAACATTTTATTCAACCGTCATTCCTCTTCCTGCCTTTGAACCTTTTGGAAGAATTAGCAAAACCGTTAACTATGGCTTTGCGTTTGTTTGGTAATATTCTGGCTGGCGAAATTTTGCTTATTGTTCTTTATATGCTGGCACCTTGGGTTATACCTGATCTATGGATTGGTTTCAGTTTGATTGTTGGCTTCTTGCAGGCATTTATTTTTACAATGCTGACTATGATTGCCATTGCCCCGGTATTCAGGGCACATCACTAATTAGTAAGACAAGTATTTTTACTCAGTTCAAATTAAAAATTTATATAATTTGAAAATCAAAATTTTTTTACAATCGAAAGGATGAATTTTAAAATGACAGAAAATGCTATTATCGTTGCCGCTTCAGTACTCTCAGCCGCAATTATTGGTGCAGGCGCTTCTCTTGCTGCTACCAAAGGCGATTCCCTTGTAGGTGCAAAAGCTCTTGAATGTATGGCTCGCCAACCGGAAGCCGCTTCTACTTTCCAAGTTAACATGCTCATTTGTATCGGTCTTGTTGAATCTATTCCTATTATTGCTTCCGTTATCGCTATCGTTCTCGTCTTTGCTAATCCTTTTGTAAAATAATTCGCAGGGTTTCAAAAAGGGAAAAAAAAGGAGAGTGCTATAATTGGTAGATGTTAATGCAACACTTATTGCGCAGATCCTGAATTTTTTAGTTCTTTTGGCAATTCTTGCGAAATTCGCTTACAAGCCATTATTAAAGGCAATGGACGACCGGCGCAACCGGATCATTAATGATTTGGATTCCGCTGAGCAAACACGATTGGACGCAGAAGCTCTTAAGGAGCAATATGCAGAACAATTAGCTGGTGCGCGTCAGGAAGCAACTGAAATTGTTAATAAAGCTAATCAAATTGCACAGAATCTTCATGATGAACTTGTAGAACAGGCTCGTGTAGAACAGGAAGCCTTGATGGCTACTTCAAAAGAACGTATTGAACAGGAGAAACAACAAGCATTATTGGATATCAGATCCGAGGTTATCAAGTTAAGCACTTTGATAGCAGGAAAAATAGTTAACCAGAAATTGAATTCTGCAAATGATCAAAAACTGGTTGCCGATATTGCTGATGATGTTTTGGACAAGCGCTGATTTTTGTTTATGAGCTTAGCGTAAGTCATGCAACAGGGTATGTGTCTAATAATAGAAGAAACAATGACAGAGTCATTAATTTAGATTTATTTTAATTCCCATAGCTTAAGCATTGGGGGAATACGGAGGTGATTGATACAGTATGGAAACTAATGAAAACTTTTCTTTGATCAGCGAAAGCTTATCATCAATTGAGTTTGAACAAAAAGATCTTGAGCTTATTGCAGACAAAGAATTAATAACAGTGCTAGTTACCACTGCCAGAGATCTTGCTGTATCTGAATATGAGTCTGTTTCCGTAATTCTGGCTGAAAAGTTAGGCAAAAAAGTTGAACTGCAAAAGATTGTCGATTCATCTATCATTGGCGGCATCATCGTTAAAATTGGCGACAAAGTTTTCGATGCAAGCTCCAGACGTCAGCTTGAAAAAGTTGGCGGTTTGATGGGTAAAGTACAGGTTGGAGATCAATCTCTTGACAAACCTGCAGGTATCGCAGAAGCTCTGACTAAAGAAGTTCAGGATTATAAAATAGATGTCGATTTGGAAGAAGTCGGTGTTATTGAAAAAGTCGGTGATGGTATCGCAACCGTAACCGGCATGCGCGGCGTAATGGCGGGCGAACTGGTTGAGCTCCCTGGTGGCGTTAGCGGCATGGTACAAAATTTAAGACCTGATGAAGTTGGTATCGTTTTAATGGGTGGCGAAACCAAAATAAAACAAGGTGACGTGGTACGCCGTACTGGCCGTATCATGGAGGTTCCTGTCGGCGAGAAAATGCTCGGCCGCATAGTTAACTCCCTTGGTGATCCTATTGATGGCAAAGGCGAAATCAAGCATGAAGCTGTACGTTGTATCGAAGCTCAAGCTCCTGGTATCGCTGACCGTCAATCTGTAGACGTTCCTCTGCAGACCGGTATTAAAGCTATCGATGCTTTGGTGCCAATCGGCCGCGGACAACGTGAGTTGATCATCGGCGACCGTGGTACTGGTAAAACTGCTGTTGCAGTTGACACCATCATCAACCAAAAAGGCTTAGGCGTTATTTGTATTTACGTTGCTATCGGACAAAAGACTTCTACTGTTGCCCGTATTGCTCGTACTTTGGAACAACATGGCGCACTTTCTTATACTATCATCGTAGCAGCTACTGCAGCTGACAGCGCTCCGCTGCAATATCTTGCACCTTACACCGGCGTTACTATCGGTGAGTTCTTCATGGATCAAGGCAAAGATGTTCTTTGTATCTATGATGACTTGTCCAAACATGCCGTTGCTTACCGTGCAATGAGCTTGCTGCTCCGTCGTCCACCAGGTCGTGAGGCTTATCCTGGCGACGTATTCTACTTGCACTCCCGTTTGCTGGAACGTGCTGCAAGACGTAATGCAGCTGCAGGCGGCGGTTCGATTACGGCTCTGCCAATAATCGAAACCCTTGCAGGCGACGTCGGCGGTTATATCCCAACCAACGTAATTTCTATTACTGATGGTCAGATTTTTCTTGAAAGCGAACTTTTCTACTCCGGTATCCGCCCTGCTATCAACGTAGGTCTCTCGGTATCACGTGTAGGTGGTTCCGCACAGATAAAGGCAATGAAATCTGTTGCTGGTACGCTTCGTCTTGACTTGGCTCAATATCGTGAGTTGGCAGCTTTTGCCCAGTTCGGTTCCGATCTGGATAAGGCTACTAAAGCACAGTTGGACCGTGGCGCACGTATGACTGAAGTATTGAAGCAGGGTCAATATGCACCGCTTCCGGTAGAAAAACAAGTAATGTCGCTTTATGCGGCTACAAAAGGTTATGTCGATGATATTCCTGTTCATGATGTAACTCGTTTCGAAAAAGAATTGTTGGCTTATCTTGCTGCCAATGGTCCGGAAATCGGTGAATCAATCCGTACGGAGAAGAAAATTACTGACGAAACAGAAGCATTATTGAAAAAGGCTATTGTCGATTTCAAGGATACCTTTGCTATCACCGGCGAAACGAGGTGATGACTGATGGCTACTCCACGCGAAATACGCAGGCATATGAAGAGCGTCAAAAACATCCAGCAGATTACTAAAGCCATGAAGATGGTTGCTGCCGCTCGTTTGCGCCGTGCGCAGGAAAAAGCTGCATCCAGTCGTCCATTCTCAGAAAAAGTTAAAGAGCTTTTAACTACTGCTGTCAGCGACAAAGCTACGATGAGGAATCTTGACTACGACGAACATCCGTTGTTGCAGGAAAGACCGATTAAACGCATTGCCTATATCGTAGTTAGTTCTGATAAAGGTCTGGCAGGCGCCTATAATGCCAACTTGCTGAAACATGCTCTTGTTGAGCTGATGGATCAGGACGACTATGTACTGATTACTGTAGGCCGCAAGGCTAAGGATTTCTTCTCACGCCGTGGGTTTGATATTGAAGAAGCTTTCTTTGGCTTCTCTGATAAACCAACCTATGATGATGCTGATGATATCTCTTATTTGGCGAAAAAGTTATTTACCTCCGGTGTAGTTGACGAAGTTATTCTGATTTATACCCAGTTTAAGTCAGCTTTGTCCTTTACACCTGTTTCTAAAAAACTGTTGCCTGTTGTACCGCCGCAAACCGGCGAAGCAGTAGATAATATGAAACCCTTTGATGATGAGGAAGGGAAGCTTGTAGCTGAAGAAGAAGCTGGCGACGTTATATTCGAGCCTTCTGCAAGCGAAACCTTGAAATATTTGGTGCCGTATTATGTAAAAACAATCACATATGCTGCATTAATGCAGGCGGCAGCCAGTGAGTTGGGCGCACGTATGACAGCAATGTCTTCGGCGACAGACAATGCAAATGATTTGTTGAAGAGCCTCGAACTCTCCTACAATAAAGTGCGTCAAGCTGGCATTACCAGAGAAATTAATGAAATCGTTGGTGGAGCAGAAGCTCTACAGTAAAATAAGTGGGAGGGAAAACATTGAATACTGGCAAAATAGTACAAGTTGTTGGCCCTGTTATCGACATTGAATTCCCACCGAAAGGCCTTCCGGCAATTTATAACGCAATCAAAGTCGACGGTGAAGTTGGCAATGGCATTAAAATTCATCTGACTGCTGAAGTTATGCAGCACATTGGTGAAAATGTTGTTCGTGCCGTTGCTATGAGTTCTACCGATGGACTTGTTCGTGGTATGGATGCTATAGATACCGGCGCACCGATTACAATACCGGTCGGCGAAGGTACACTCGGTCGTATATTCAACGTTTTGGGAGAAACAGTAGACCATGACGATACACCTGTTGAAGCCTCAGATTACTGGCCTATTCATAGACCGGCTCCAAGCTTTGACAAACAATCAACTACTACACAAATTCTGGAAACCGGCATTAAGGTCGTTGACTTGATCGCTCCTTACTCCTTAGGTGGTAAGGTAGGTCTTTTCGGCGGCGCAGGTGTTGGTAAGACAGTTATTATCATGGAGCTTATCCATAACATTGCAACCGCACACGGCGGCTTTTCCGTTTTCGCAGGCGTAGGTGAACGTACTCGTGAAGGGAATGACCTCTGGGGCGAAATGAAAGAGTCCGGCGTTATTGGTAAAACGGCTCTCGTTTACGGCCAGATGAATGAACCACCTGGCGCACGTATGCGTGTTGGCTTGACTGGTTTGACTATGGCTGAATATTTCCGTGATGTCGCTGGTCAGGACGTACTTCTGTTCGTCGATAACATTTTCCGTTTCATTCAGGCTGGTTCTGAAGTATCCGCATTGCTTGGCCGTATGCCTTCAGCAGTAGGTTACCAACCAACCCTGGCAAATGATATCGGTGCATTGCAAGAACGTATTACCTCTACAACTACAGGTTCTATTACATCCGTACAGGCTGTATACGTACCTGCCGATGACTTGACTGACCCTGCTCCGGCCGGCACTTTTGCCCATTTGGATGCAACGACAGTTCTGTCTCGTCAAATTGCAGAGTTAGGTATTTATCCGGCGGTTGATCCGCTTGATTCTACCAGCCGTATCCTTGACCCATTGGTAATTGGTGAGGAACACTATTCTGTTGCTCGTGGCGTACAAGCAATTCTACAACGTTACAAGGAACTTCAGGACATCATCGCCATCCTCGGTATGGAAGAATTGAGCGAGGACGACAAAGTTACTGTTGCTCGTGCCCGTAAAATTCAAAAATTCCTGAGCCAGGCATTCTTCGTAGCAGAACAATTTACCGGTACTCCTGGTCAATATGTACCGCTTAACGAAACAATCCGTGGTTTCAAGGAAATCCTCGATGGTAAACATGATGATTTGCCGGAAGGCGCATTCTACATGGTTGGTACCATTGACGATGCGGTTGCCAAAGCTAAAAGCATGAAGGTGGATTGATTGCATGGCTAAATTAATGCAATTGGAAATTGTTACACCTGACAAATCACTGATGAAAAGAAATGATGTATCTTTTGTTCTAGCGGAAACTGTTGCAGGACCTGTTGGCATTTTGGCCAACCATGCTCCTCTGATCGGGACTCTCCAGGAGTCTCCTTTAAAGTATCGCAGCGAAGATGGCAAAGATCACTTCATTTTTATTGACAGCGGTTTTATGGAAGTTAACAATAATAAAGTCACAGTCCTCAGTGCAGCTGCAGAAATGGCAGAAGCCATTGACGTAGCGCGTGCACAGGCGGCGGAAGCCAGGGCTTTAAAACACATTGAAAATCCGGAACCGACGATTGACCTTGAGGTTATCGGCAGGAACCTGCGTCGCGCAAAGGGACGTTTAAAGACCGTAAATCTGGCCCGTGGCCTTTAAGTTTTAATTCTAAGCAAGGATCTGTACATTTTTTGTAGAGATCCTTGTTTTTTTTGTTATGTGAGTGTCGTTGTATTGAAATATTGTGCGAAATTAGCTATAATAATATTAATAGTAATTACGGTAGGAATAGCGTAGAGGAGGATTTCATATTATGGAAGATATTTTAGGCTCTGTTGCAGGCAATAAGATGGGTCAGTTGAGGCAGGAAATTACTGATTTAAAAAAGATTCTGGCAAAAACTGATGACCCTGATAAAATCGCCACAATTAAGAAAGAAATCAATGAAAAAGAAACCTACTACAATATTCTGGCTGATCGTGCACGTACGAAATAGGGAAGTTTGCAATAAAGCACGTCTTAGGATGTGCTTTTCTTTATGAAATAATAATTTCCAGGTTATTTTTTCGAGGTCTATTCGGCGCATGGTGCTGCGAAGAAGGGGAGGATAAGTGTGGAAGAGATATTGGTCCTTGCTGCCAAGGCTGTACTTGGTTTGGGACTTGCTTATTGGGTCTACAAAGATTGCAGAAAGAAACATGCCAAGTATTGTAATCTCTGGATTATCGGCACATTCCTTTTCCCGCCGATTGCGCTTGCCTACTATATTTATCAGACCACTGTTGGTAGTAATACAGAGTTGACACTTAAACAAAAATTTGAAATGGAGCTCAGACAACAGACAGAACTCAATAAGAAAGCTGTTGAGCAAGAGCGCAAAGAAATGGAACTCCTGCGCAAAGAAGAGAGAGAAAAGAACCTTTTGACTCTTGAGGAAATGGAAAAAGTCAGGGCTGAACGTCTTGCCATGAAAGCCAAACGGCTGGAAGAGCTGAAAGAAGAAAGACGCCAGCAGCAGGAAGAAATTGCTAAGAAAATGAAAATGAGCATTGATGCTGCAAATAACATGAAAATGTTCGACTGATATTTTGCAAACAACTGTTAACGATGTAACAGTTGTTTGCTTTTTTTACTTATAAATGTAGCATTGCCAAAAATATGGACATGGTGATAAAATAAATAAGATATATACTTTTCTAAAATAAATGGTTTTTAGGATAGAGCTAAACGTATTTTTGGGAGGAAATTTTGTGGAAAAACTAATTATCAGGGGCGGTAAGCGCTTGATGGGCACAGTAAAAACCAGTGGAGCAAAAAATGCAGTTCTGCCGATCATAGCGGCTTCGATTCTTGGCAAAACGCCAAGCCATCTGGACGAGATACCAGCCCTCGAGGATGTGCGGACCATTTGTTCTGTGCTCAGATGCCTGGGACTGAAAATCGATGATTCAACTAAAGGTGTGTTGGATATCGACAGCAGCGAGATTACCTCTTGTGAAGCTCCCTATGAATTAGTGCGCTGCATGAGGGCTTCGTTTCTTGTTATGGGCCCGCTTTTGGCGCGTGAAGGAAGAGCACGTATTTCACAGCCGGGTGGTTGCGCAATAGGTACCAGACCTATAGATATTCATTTAAAAGGTTTCGAGGCTTTAGGCGTAAAAATTGAAAGTGGCCATGGCTATATTGAAGCAACTGCACCAAATGGCCTGGTTGGGACAACAATTTACCTGGATTTTCCGAGCGTTGGGGCTACAGAAAATCTGATGATGGCCGCAACAATGGCTGAAGGTGTCACTATTATTGAAAACGCTGCCCAAGAGCCGGAAATTGTTGATTTGGCAAATTATTTAAATGTTATGGGCGCAAAGGTTCGCGGCGCCGGTACGAATGTACTGCACATAAGCGGTGTCAAGGAGCTGAAAGGCGCTGAACATACCGTTATTCCTGATCGTATCGAAGCAGGCACCTATATGGTTGCTGCGGCGATGACCCAGGGCGACGTACGTGTCGAAAACGTTTTAACTGAGCATCTCAAACCTCTGATTGCTAAGCTGAAAGAGGCAGGCGCGACTATTTATGAAGATATTGGTGGCGTTCGTGTCATCGGCAGCGAAAAAATCAAGCCGATTACGATAAAAACTCTGCCTTACCCTGGTTTCCCTACAGATATGCAGGCACAAGTCATGGCATTGATGACTATTGCCGATGGCCGCAGTTTTGTGACGGAAACTGTTTTTGAAAACAGATTCATGCATGTTGAGGAACTTATCCGCATGGGTGCCGATATCCATACTGAAGGCCGCAGTGCCACTATTCAGGGCGTTCCAAAGTTGATGGGATGTCAGGTGCGTGCTACCGACCTCAGGGCAGGTGCAGCGATGATTCTGGCTGGTTTAGTTGCCGATGGCATCACAGAGATCGGCGATATTTATCATATTGACCGTGGCTATGAGGATATAGTTACCAAGTTATGCAGTTTAGGCGCTGATATCGAAAGACGCGATATCAAAAATTGATATGTTGGGAGAATAAGTTTTATGAGGTTGTTTAAAAGTGTAGATATCGGTGTCGATTTAGGCACAGCTAATATTCTTGTATATCTGAAAGGCAGCGGTATTGTTTTGCGCGAGCCTTCTGTAGTCGCTATCGACAGAAATACCAACAAAATTCTGGCCATTGGTGAAGAGGCGAAAACTATGCTGGGGCGTACCCCGGGCAATATCGTTGCTATCAGGCCTTTACGTGAAGGTGTTATTGCCGACTATGATATGACTCAGAGCATGCTGGAAAATGTTATTCAAAGAGTGGCAGGCAAAAGCCTTTTCTTTAAACCGCGTGTCGTTATTTGTATTCCTTCCGGTGTTACAACAGTTGAAAAAAGAGCAGTACTGGAAGCTGCCATTCAATCCGGTGCCTCCAAAACATATCTGGTTGAAGAACCGATTGCGGCTGCTATGGGTGCAGGTCTCGAGATCAGCGAATCCAGAGGAGCTATGGTCGTCGATATCGGCGGTGGTACTACAGATATCGCTGTAATGAGTCTGGGCGGCGTAGTAGTCAGTGACTCGCTGCGTGTAGGCGGCGACAAATTTGACGAAGCAATTGTCCGTTTTGTTAAAAAGGAACGCAATGTTCTGATTGGCGAACCAACTGCTGAAGAAATCAAGATGAAAGTTGCTACGGTTTTCAAAGGAAACCGCCAGGCAGAAATTGAAGTGCGTGGCCGTGATCTGGTGACTGGTCTGCCTACTACTATCAAACTCACTTCTGAAGAAATTTACAGGGCTTTGCAGGAACCGGTTTCGACACTGGTTAGCTGCGTGCGTTCTGTTTTGGAAAAAACTCCGCCGGAATTATCTTCCGACATCATAGACCGCGGTATTGTTTTAACAGGCGGTGGTGCGCTTCTTGATGGTATGGCAGAACTGTTACAGGCAGAGACCGGCATTGTTACCATAGTTGCCGACAATCCTCTAGAATGTGTTGCCGTTGGTACAGGTAAAGTATTGTCATCTTTGCAAAAACTGAAAGATAGCGTTGTAATGACGCATAATAAGAGATAGTATAATATTGTCATTAATTAAGTACACAGCCTGAACAGGGCTGTGTATTGTCATTAGTGGAGGTAAAAATGCGAGTAATATCTTATTTGTTTTTTATTTTATCTTTATTCATAGCAGTACCTTCTGAAGCAGCTGTTATTAATAACATTCGTTTTGGTGCCTATACTGACAAAACAAGGATCGTTCTTGATCTGGATGAACTGCCGAAATATTCGGAAGTGCTATCTGGCAGTCAGCTTAGTATCAAAATAGATGCGGATGTTAAGCAGGAGAATGTTCTTACACCTAAAAGCGACTTAGTTAAAAAAGTTACTTTACAAAAAGATGGTCAAGGCAAGGCAAAAGTCTCCGTTGATCTGTCAAAAACCCCAGGTTCTTATAAGGTTTTTGTGCTGAAAGCACCAAATCGACTGGTTATTGATTTTTACAGATATGTGATAAGCAAACAAGTAACTGAAATAGATAACGATATGCGCTATATATCCTGGCGTGATTATCAAAACAACAAACCTATCTGGCTGCATATTCTGGAGGTAGCACCAAAAGGGACATATGAACTGCGCCCAATTCTGGGTAAGACAAGTACTATCGATAAAGGACGTCTTTCCGCTGCGGCACAGCAGGCAGGTGCTTTTGCAGCCATAAACTCTTCTTATTTTGATAGCTCCAAATGGATCGTCGGCAATCTGAAAATCAATGATGAATGGGTTTCCTGTGATTTCACTCCGCGTACAGCACTTGTTATTGATCAGACAGGCAAGGCCAAAATTATGCCAGATCTTTATTATGAAGGACAAGCTGTCGCCGGAAATGGGAAAAATGCGAAAATAACCGGAATCAATAGAGAAAGACTGGCAGGAGATCTGATTCTTTACAACAGTTTTTATGCCCAAAGTACCGGTACCAATAAATTTGGCAGGGAAGTAAGGATCGAGAAGGGCAAAGTAACAGAAATAGGCCTTAACGGTAACCTGGCTTTGCGTCCCGGCAGCGTAGTACTCTCCGGACATGGCCCTGGTGCGGAATTTTTAAAAACCTTGAAAGTTGGCAGCCGCATAGAAATCAAACAAACCCTGGAACAGGAAGAAGCAGATAAAGCTAAGCATGTAATAGGTGCCGGACCATTACTTGTCAGCAATGGCAAAGCATCTGTAGCAGCAGAGGAAGAACAATTCCCAGCTGACATCGCTGTTGGCAGAGCACCACGAACAGCGATTGGACTTAAAGCCGACGGCGGCATACTGCTTGTTGTTGCAGAAGGCCGCTCAGATGCAAGCGCCGGACTTACCCTGGAGGAATTGGCTGATTATATGATTAAACTTGGTGCCAAAGAAGCAATGAACTTTGACGGCGGTGGGTCCAGTGAAATGGTCCTGAACAAAGAGGTCATGAATAACCCTTCTGATGGGACTGAACGGCCGGTCCGCGCAGGGCTGGGTGTTTTTCGCAATTAGGCACCTTGCCAAAGTAGAATGCTCATATTATAATTAAACTAGGTATTCAGCTCTTAAGTATGGAAGGAGGGCTCTCTGATGTTATTAATAAAAGAAAAATTCCACATGAAGTTTGTTACTATATTAATGTTAGTTGGCTTAGTGCTTTTCGCTGCTGCGTTACCGGCAGCACAAGCAAATGGAAGTAGTGCTTCCGCAGTAGCACAAGTCAGCAGTCTGAATGGCACAGTAGTGGCCGATGGTCTTGTGACAGTCGGAACTGCAGTCAAAGAAGGCCAGGTCCTTGTGATGGTGAAAACCTTTGCAGGCAATGCACCGGCCGCAAGAGCCAGCATCGATGGAACGGTTATTGAAGTATTGGTTGTTCCAGGCTCAGAAATTACTGCCGGACAGGTTGTAGTAAACATTAAGCCTTAATGAGGCGAAAATAAAAAAACCGGCGCGCGTAGTTGTGCGTCGGTTTTTGAACATTATGAGGTTATTATGAGAAAAATGCACTTACCATTATTTCTTTTGTTTTTTTTACTTCTTTTCACACAATCTGTTTCGGCGGCTACGCCAATTATTACCGTTGACGAATTGCGTCCCGGCATGCACGGTATAGCAAAAACTGTAATCAGCGGGGCCGATATCGAAACCTTTGATGTGGAAATTCTTGGCGTAACAGGCTCTCAGGCAGAAGGCCACAGCATACTGGTCAAAGCTTCAGGTGATCTGATTGAGCGTTCAGGAGGCATAGCTCAAGGGATGAGCGGCAGTCCTGTCTATATCAACGGTCGCTTAGCCGGTGCGGTTGCTTATGGCAAGGCTTTTTCCGATCCTGATTATTGTTTTTTAACGCCAATTGAAGAAATGCTCTCAATGTTTGAAAAAACCGATGCACGTCCGTCAGCTTTTTTGCCAAAGAATTCACCGCTAATGGCCAGCGGTTTTACTGCCGAAGGCATGAAATATCTTACGGAAAAACTGGCATCACTGGATTTGAAACCATTGGCAGTTCCTTCCGGACAGAAAGAAATTGACAATATTCAGCTGGAACCAGGCAGCTCGGTCGGTGTTGAACTTATTCGCGGCGACATCAGACTCGGAGCCATCGGTACAGTGACCTGGATGGATGACGACGGCAGGATTTTGGCTTTTGGACACCCATTTCTGCAACGAGGCATCGCAGATTATTTTATGACAAATGCCTGGATCTTTGCATCTATTCCTAATGTTGAGAGTTCTTACAAAGTAGGCGCTCTAGGCAATACCGTCGGGGCTATTACACAAGACAGAGCGGCCGGCGTTGCCGGTAAAATAAATCAATATCCTCACATTATTCCTATGTTTGTTTCGGTGACAGATACGGATCGCGGGATTAATAAGAGCGCTACGGTTCAGATGGTTACTGACGAAGCTCTTGTACCGCTAATGCTTGATGCTGTCTGCTTTAATACCGTCAGCGCAACGACTGACCGTAACGGTGGCGGAACAGCCAGAGTAAGTTTCCGTATTTCCGCGCGTGGCGAAAACAGCGGTGAAATTACAGTAGCACGTGAAAATATGTTTTATAACCCCAGCAATCTGGCCAAAGCAATCAACGGAGAACTTGTCTATATTGGTGACTTGTTGATGAACAATAAATTTGAAAAGGTCACTCTCTTTGACGTCAATGTCAATATTGAGGCTACTTCAAAGTGTGACGTGGCGGAAATCACCCGCGTTAACGTGCTGAACGGCAAGGTAAAAGCTGGCGAGAATGTTACGATTGAAGTAGAGTTCCAGCCGTATCGCAGTGCAAAATTCACCAAAACCTTTGACTTCAAAGTGCCGACTAATCGAAAAGCCGGTCCGATGCCGCTGATTGTCCGCGGCGGCGGAGCTTCAGCTTGGTTGGCTACTGTTTTGCAAAAGCAGCAGACGGGAGATGCGGTGCCGAAACTTGACGATAAAAAGACATTGAACGATTTCCTGCAGGACTTTAAAGATTATGATAAAAATAACGAAATTATTATAGATGTAATGCCTAATACGGCTGCTGCACCACAAGCGACTAGTACTGACAAGCCTGCAGAAGATCAGGCGGCTATGACAGTTAAATCTCTGTTCAAAGGCAGCAAGGCTAAACAAAAATATCCTGTTGATTTTATAATAGACGGCGAGACTCAGATTTCGGTGCAAGTCGTTCAATAAAATTGGAAGTAATAATGAACTGTGATATTCTTTAGGGGTATCACAGTTTTTTCACAAAGAATTGCCGCAAATTGCAGGTAAATTCTTTTTTATCTTGAATTATACCCATGTAATAGTTATTTGTGTAATTATAAGGTCGAAATATGGGGGATACTACTGTGTTGACAGCTTTAAGTGAACGTTTAGGCAGATTAATATTGCGTTCTTGTGCCAGTACAGGGCGAATAGTAAATTTGTTTTTCGATACCTGCGCCAGGCTGCGCCATGCTAATATTCGCGAAACTATCAGGCAAATGGCAAGATTAGGCGCTGATTCATTGCCGATAGTGCTGATGACGATTATGTTCACCGGCATGGTACTGGCCATGCAGACCGCTAAAGAATTCGTGCGTTTCGGTGCATCCTCTTCTGTCGGCGGCGTTGTAGCTATTGCTATGGGCCGCGAACTGGCACCTGTTTTGACCGGCGTTGTCGTGGCAGGGCGTGTAGGCGCAGCAATCGCGGCAGAAATAGGTACGATGAAAGTTACGGAACAAATTGATGCTTTGCGCGTGATGGCGACTAATCCTACTACTTACCTCGTTGTGCCGCGTTTTTTGGCAGCGGTGCTTATGCTGCCGATTCTGGTAGTATTTGCTAATGCCATAGGCAGCATAGGCGGATGGATAGTAGCAACCAGCTATGCCGGCATCAGCAGTTTTACCTATACCAATTCAATTAAAGTTTTTATGGAGCCCTTCGATCTGATCAGTGGTATGATCAAAGCTTCTGTTTTTGGCGCGATCATAGCAATTGTTGGCTGTCATAAAGGCCTGCACACAAGGCAGGGTGCCGAGGGTGTAGGTATATCGACTACAGCTGCTGTTGTGTTATCTATTATTCTGATTTTTATCAGTAACTATTTTCTTTCTATAATCCTTTTCGTCAGCGGAGGTAAGTAAGTGTCTGACAATGTTATTGAATTTCAACAAGTTAATATGGCCTTTGGTAAGAAAGAAATTTTGAATGATGTTTCTTTTACAGTCCAGAAAGGCGAAACGCTGGCGGTTATAGGACCAAGCGGCAGTGGCAAAAGCACTATACTGCGCTTGCTCATAGGCTTATTGGAACCAACCGGAGGTAAGATACTTATCAATGGGCAGGATGTAAGTTTGTTTGATGAAGATCAATGGAATTTATTGCGTCAGAAGATGGGTATGGTTTTTCAGTACTCTGCCCTTTTTGATTTTTTGACTGTCGGCGAGAATGTAGCTTTTGGTCTGCGTCAGCATACTGAATTGAGTGAGGCAGAAATCCAAAAGATTGTTGCAGAAAGATTGGAGCAGGTTGGCTTACCGGGTACGCAGGCAGCCTATCCGGCTGAACTTTCAGGTGGTATGAAAAAAAGAGTCAGCCTGGCCAGAGCAACAGCTTTGGAGCCGGGAATAGTCCTTTATGATGAACCTACAGCTGGATTAGACCCAATCATGTCAGAAAATATCAATGACCTGATAGTTAAGACACGGGAAACTATGGGGGTAACTTCTATTCTGGTGACACATGACATGCACTCTGTTTTTAAAGTCGCTGATAGAATTGCTCTTTTGTACGAAACAAGGATTGCCGCAATAGGAACTGTGGAGGAGATGCGAAATAATCCACATCCTGTTTTACAAAAATTTATTAATGGGCAGAATATGCTGCAGGATAGAGAAGGGGGGCAGACCAAAGGATGAAAGGAACCAGTGAAGTTAAAGTAGGGGCGGTCGCGCTGGGCGCTCTGGCTATTTTCATGGCAATTATCTCCTTCTTGGGGACGTTTTCCTTTTCCGGCGGTGGTTACAGAATGTCTGTACTTTATGACCAGGTAGGCGGACTTAAGGGAGGTAATGTAGTTCGCTATGCCGGTGTAGATATAGGTACCGTCAGGGCTGTCGATGTGGAAGGAAATAAAGTTCACGCTATTTTAAAAATAAAAGAAGGAATCAAAATACCGAAAGGTTCCAATTTCTCTATCGGTTCTGATGGCATACTGGGAGAGAAATTTGTTACTATTGCTCCGCCTGCTAAGATAGATGGCAGATACATTGAACCGGACGAAGAAGTTCAGGGTGCAATTGGTGCGAACCTTGATGATTTCATGGCCTCTTCGACCAAGGTCCTTGAGAAAGTGGAAGGCATTGCCGATGCGCTGAATAATGTGCTGGGCGATAAAGAAGTACAGAAATCTATGCGAGATGGTTTTCTTAATGCCCGCGACATCAGTACTAACCTTAATACTTTCAGCCGTGTTATGGCGGAGACAGCAGTTGATAACCAGAAAGACATGACTATCATGATCAGACAGCTTAGTCAGATGGCTGAACGCATGAACAACGTAGCAACGCATATGGATAGTATTATGACAGGTGCTGACAATAATGGTCAGAGTGGCAAAGATTTGGCGGCGATGGCTCAGAATCTGGCGACTGCAAGCGCACGTGTAGAAAAAATGACAAGCACCTTGGAGAAAGTTGTCACAGATCCGAAAACGGAAAAGGATTTGCGGGCAACCTTAAAGAATGCTAAAGAAACCAGTGAAAAAGCTAACAGAATGCTGAGCACTCTGGAAACGGCGCAATTTAGGGCGGAAGCGCTTTATAATGATAAAAACAGCGACTGGCTGAGTAATATGGGCGTAACATTGCGCCCGCAAGAGGACAAGTTTATTTATCTTGGTGCTCATGATATGGGTGGTAAGAATAAGCTTGACCTGCAATTTGGCCATGATATTGAAGACCTTTCTCTCCGACTGGGGGCAATGCAAGGTAAATTGGGTGTGGGCCTTGACTATAAGCTAAGCCCTTCCTTAAAGCTTTTTACTGATGTCTATGATTTTGATGAAACGAAGGTGAAAGTTGGCGGTGAATATATGTTCAGCCCGAATTTGTCACTTATAGGTGAAAGCTTGGATGTAACAGGCCACGG
>CAZCMY010000021.1:0-4659 GCA_964500055.1 uncultured Acidaminococcales bacterium
CTACGTTCCAGATCAACAACATCCGGTGTAGTATTGTGAGATACTTCTATCTCGTCCTCAATCATAATATTAATAGTGCCTATCAAGCCTACTTTAAAACCTGCCTTGCGCAGAATCAAACGAATGATATTAGTAGTAGTCGTTTTGCCATTTGTACCGGTTACGCCAATCATACGCATTTTTTTGCCAGGATAGTCAAAAAACCACGGTGCAACATAGCTCATGGCATCGCGGGTATCATTAACTTTTATAACAGTCAGACCTTCCGGCCTGTTCTTTATTTCGTCTTCCACAAGAACACAGGCAGCTCCATCCTTGTAAGCCTGTTCTATATATTTATGCCCATCAACATGAGCTCCTTTAAGACATATAAACAAACTGCCTTCTTGCACTTTACGAGAGTCAGATGTGACATCTGTTATTACTTTATCCAAAGATCCCATGATCTTAGCCTGCGGTAACACAACTAACAAATCCAACAGCTTCTTTTGCATATTCTTACCCTCCAAAATTGAAAGAGCAGCCAAAAGGCTGCCTCTCCATATCGCTGTATAATTATATCATAAACGTGTACAGAAGGCTACAATTTTACTTTGCGTAAGCATAACCATCATATAGATTTTTCTTACTATCCGCCTGTACATAAATATTATTGCGTGCTACCTGCATGCCAAGATTTGCCTGGGCAATTCCTGTAATACGAGCTGGGCTTTTAAGTGTTTCGACTTCTATTTTCAGCTCTGCATTATGAGAAATAAGTCCGCTTTCCTGCTGTTTAAGTAATACCAAATTATTGCTATTGGATACATAAGCTTCACTTCTTATAACAGATACCAGATAAAATGCCAATAAACAAGCTACTAAGACCATTACCTTATGACGTAAAAACTTGTACGATTGTTCTGAAGGCCTGTTACGAAGCACTTTATGCGTTTCCTGGAAATCCTCTTCCCAAGCATAATTGTCATATTTTCTCGCCAGCATTGTTTTTACCCCCAAGTCTTAGATTTTTATTGCTCCCCTAAGGCGTGCACTTCTTGACCTTGGATTTTCATCAATTTCCTGCTCGGTTGGCTTTATTGAAATAGTCTTTTTTAACTGAGGCTTTTTCCCACATACGCAAATCGGCAGTTGTGGTGGACATGTGCAGCCTTTGGCTAATTCCGCCAAGGTTTGCTTAACTATCCTGTCTTCTAAAGAGTGAAATGTTATGACGCCAATTCTTCCGCCACTTTTTAATCTCTCAACGGCTTTCCTTACTACTTCCTCCAGGATATTTAACTCATTATTAACTTCAATTCTGATTGCCTGGAAGGTACGCTTTGCCGGATGCGGACCATCTTGCCTGGCTCCTTTGGGAATTGCTTTTTTTATGACAGTCACCAACTCACCTGTGGTAACGATTGGTTTAATTTTTCTTTCATTCACTATAAACTGTGCTATTCGCTTGCTCCAACGTTCTTCACCATATCTATGGATGATATCTGCAAGCTGTTCTTCACTGTACTGGTTGACCACATAACAGGCATCTAATTTGCTTTCTCTATTCATCCGCATATCGAGCGGGCCTTCATTCATATAGGAAAATCCTCGCTCCGGAGTATCCAACTGATAGGAAGAAACACCTAAGTCAAAGAAAATACCATCAATCTTTTCTATGCCTAACGAATCAAGAACTTCGTCAAAGTCTTTGAAATTCGATTTAGCAATCCGTACATTGCATTTTAAATCTGTAAGCCTTTCAGTTGCTGCCTCAATAGCTGCATCGTCCTGGTCAATTCCTACTATTGTACCTGCGCTCGTAAGTTCTTTCGCAAAAGCTTTGGTATGACCAGCGCCGCCCATGGTGCAATCAACATATATGCCATCATGGTTGTCGATTAGCCATTCGATACTTTCATTTAACAATACGCTCCTATGAACAAATTCCATTTGTTTCCCCCACCTGTCCTTAAGAGTTTACAGGCCCAAATCAACCAACTGTTCAACTATTTCTGTAACATCTTCACTAACTTCTTCATTGTATGTATTCCAACGATTTATATCCCAAATTTCTGCTCTATTGCCAACACCAACTATTACAGCGTTTTTATCAAGAGCAGCATGTGTTCTTAATGATGTCGGAACCAAGATGCGTCCTTGCTTATCGCACTCGATTTCTGTTGCCCCTGAGAAGAAATAACGTGCAATATCACGTGCTTCTTTCTTCATCAAAGTCATCTGTTTCAATTTGTTTACCAGAACATTCCATTCTTGCTCATCATAGACAAACAAGCAGCCATCAAGGCCTCTGGTAATAATAAAATGGTCTCCAAGTGCTTCCCGTAGCTTGACCGGCATAAACAAACGGCCTTTGGTATCGATATTGTGTTGGAACTCACCCATCAACATCCCGGTCGCCACCCTTTCACCACTTTTCACCACTTTTCACCATTATAATCTTTATTTCATTAAAAAACAAGCTATTCCTTCTGATTTTTACTGTATTCATAAATATTTTTTAAATATTTTGAAATAAATAAAAAAGTATCGCTAAAAGATCAATTAAGATCTTATAACGATACTTTACACATTGATTTTTTTATGAATATGAGTGCTCATTAAGCCGAGTTCTGTTCCGCAAAGCGGTGATAATCATTTATCTAGGCTTCCAGTTGCCTGGAAGCTCAAGCGACGCAACCCGGAAGGATCAGCGGGCAGCTTCATCCCTTCCCTATTTGGTCTTGCTCCGAATGGGGTTTACCTAGCCAACCGATTACTCGGTTGCTGGTGCGCTCTTACCGCACCGTTCCACCCTTACCGGCGTAAAGCCGGCGGTTCACATTTCTGTGGCACTTTCCCTGAGGTCACCCTCGCCGGACGTTAACCGGCATTCTGCCCTATGGAGCTCGGACTTTCCTCGTCTACCCAACAGGATAGCCGCGATTATCTTTCACACTCATACCCAAACAAATTTATCACAACTACAGGCTTACGTCAAGTCTATAAGTATAAAAACCTTTGCAACATTTTGTTGAACTCCCATGTACCCTCACCGGTATCACGGTCAAACTGGTTCATAATAGCATCAATTTCATCAGCATAATGAACGACAAAACCTTCCTTAGTTGCGCAGGCAACAGGAGACCCTTTTTCTTGTTCTCCATGATGAGAAAGAATGATGTGAAGCAATTGCTGAAGCTTTTTGTCGTCAACGCTTTCCAGTTTTGCTGCGGCGTCGTTCACCATTATGGCCGTTATCGTGATATGTCCTAAAAGGCGTCCCCCTGTCGTATATGGGAAACCCATGTCAGGCGATATTTCTTTCAGCTTGCCAACATCATGCAAAAGAGCCCCTGCCAGCACAAGATCTTTATCCATACCACCTATTTTATCAGCTAAAGCACACGCCAGCTCCGCTACACACACGGAATGATGGAGCAAACCGCCCACATAAGCATGGTGCAGCCTCATACCAGCAGGATTGATTAAAAACTGCTGATAAATAGGCCCTGAGAATACTTCTTCAACCAGTGCTCTCAAACCCTTATCATTTATACTACTTATCTGCTGTTTGAATTTTTCTTCATACTCGGCTTTATCAAAATTACCCTGAGGCAGCAAATGACTTATATCTTCGCCTACTTTAACATCAGTTAATTTCTGGAGTATCAGCTGCAATGACATGTCACCGGCAAATTTACTAATATCAACATTACCCGCAACTCTCACTGCTTTTGGTGCGTCAAACGACCTTAGTTTTTCAACTATTCCTGCTTCAAAACAAATAAAAGGCATGCAACCGCTTTTATCTTCTATTAAACCTCTGGCAAATACACCACCATTTGATGAATTGCCAACTTTCTGCAAACGCAGCAAAACTATCTGGTCTATCTTCAAGCCTGTTTTAAATTCGTTAATCATATGTTTGCCTTCCCTTGTGTCATCTGTATTTTTCTTCATTATAGCATATTCAATAGGCTTGTAAGAATTAAACTACAAGTGCTGCAGCACTTTGCTTTCAACCGCACACAATACTTTAATAGCGCGATTATTGCTAGCAGCCCAATCTTCCAGCTCTTTTTGCAGCATATTTAAAACTGGCATTTCTGATGTCTGATGCCCAGCGTCGATCAAATTGATGCCGGCATTTAAGGCTTCCTGCGCAACATGATATTTGACGTCCCCGGTAACAAATGTATCCGCTCCTGCCTTCACGGCTTCGGCAATAAAATCTGTCCCGCTGCCGCCACAGACAGCTACTTTATAAACAGGTTTACCGGCATTGGCAACAATAACGTGATCAATTGCTAAAGCTTTTTTTACACTATTTACAAATTCTCCCATAGATAAGGGTTTCTCTAAAAAGCCAACCCGGCCAAGGCCAAATTCAGGTCTTTCATTCACCGTTTCCAAAATGTCATAGGCTGGTTCTTCATAAGGATGAGCATCCAGGACAGCTTTTATTGCTTCTTGCAATTCACTTTCCTTGAGAAGAAGCTCAATGCGTTTCTCTCGCGTTTTTTCCAAAATACCATGCTGGCCAAGAAAAGGGCTGCTGCCAGGCAGCGGGCGGAACTGTCCTTCACCCTCCATAATGTAAGCACAATCAGCATAATTGCCAATCCGTCCTACGCCTGCCCTGCTTAAAGCAGAAAGCACATCATCAACATGAGTAAG
>CAZCMY010000021.1:4759-17437 GCA_964500055.1 uncultured Acidaminococcales bacterium
TTTTCCATTACTTCACAAATATCATTAACCTTTGTCACCATGAGCAATCGCCTCCAGGTCCTTCTTCAACTTACTAAAAAGCCTATACTTTTCGCTGCCTTTAGCTTGTTCACTTTTTCCCATGGAAGAAAGCAGTTTTTCATAATGTTCTATCAGACGTTGTATATGCCTTGCTAAAAGTACATTGCCTGTTTCCAATAAACGTGGTCCTATTTCATAAAAGGCCGCAGGATATTCTTTTTCGTTACCGCGTTCCAAAATTATTATTTCATAAATTATACCGGCTTCTTCTACCAAATCTTCCGCAATAATCTTCCACCCATGCCTTACAGCCCATATTCTTAAAGAAGCTGCTCCGTTCATCGGCTGCAAAATTATTCTTTCGGCTGCTTCCGCCACAGGCAAAGAATTTTCCAATATCTCAATCATGCTGCCTGCTCCCATACCTGCAATAGCTATTATCTCGACTTCACCGGGAGCAACAATCTTAAGACCATCACCTTGCCTGACAGTGATAAATTCTTTTATTCCAAAAGTGTCTATCGTATTTTGAGCAGCCTGGCAAGGTCCAGCGGCAATATCACCAGCTATGGCAAAATTTGTTTTCCCTTGTCTGACCAATAAAGTTGGTAAATATGCATGATCAGTACCAACATCGACAATACTTTTACCAGCAGGTACCCATTTAGCTATAGCTTCCAAACGTGATCCGAAACTCATTTCATCCTCCATATACAAAAAGCGAAGCCATAAGGCTTCGCTTTTCTCTGTTAAATTTGGTGGGCCCACCTGGGATCGAACCAGGGACCAACCGGTTATGAGCCGGTGGCTCTACCGCTGAGCTATAGGCCCGATTAGCCTTTCACGGGCAAACCCGAAATAGCCAACGAAGACATTTTATAATAAAACAAGCGCAATGTCAAGCTACATCTATCATTCCAGGAAATCTTTCAAACGCTTGCTGCGGCTGGGATGTCTTAATTTTCTAAGAGCCTTGGCTTCTATCTGGCGAATACGTTCACGCGTAACTCCAAAATGCTGACCAACTTCTTCCAATGTACGCGACCTTCCATCCTCAAGACCAAAACGCAGTTCAAGAACTTTCTTCTCACGCAAAGTAAGAGTTTCCAAAACTTCGCCCAACTGCTCACGCAACAAAGTAAAAGAGGCTGCATCAGCAGGTGCCGGTGCGTCATGGTCTTCTATGAAATCGCCCAAATGTGAATCTTCTTCTTCACCTATCGGTGTTTCCAAAGAAACTGGTTCTTGAGCAATTTTCATGATTTCTCTTACTCTTTCCACGCTAGTATCCATTTCTTTCGCTATCTCCTCAGGCAAAGGCTCTCTTCCGAGCTCTTGCAGGAGTTGGCGTGAAACACGTACTAACTTATTAATGGTTTCCACCATATGCACAGGAATTCTTA
Organism: uncultured Acidaminococcales bacterium; assembly: GCA_964500055.1. Lineage (GTDB taxonomy): Bacteria > Bacillota > Negativicutes > Acidaminococcales > Acidaminococcaceae > RZYP01. The sequence goes on from CAZCMY010000021.1 coordinate 6,184, forward strand.
TTGTCCTTGCCTGGTCAGCAATAGCACGCGTAATCGCTTGCCTGATCCACCAGGTAGCATATGTACTGAATTTGAAACCTTTATTATAGTCAAATTTTTCAACAGCCTTGATCAAACCCAGATTGCCTTCCTGAATCAGATCCAGGAAAAGCATACCACGACCAACATATCTTTTGGCGATACTGACAACCAAGCGCAAATTTGCTTCAGACAAACAACGTTTGGCATCTTCACCTAAATCAACAATATCTTGCAAAGTTTTCTTGAATAACTCATTGCAAGTATCCCATTCGAGGAAAACCTCAGCATCTTTGACTGTTGCCAGCTGTTTTTTAACTGTTTCCAGCAATTCTTTGATTTCCAGCAAGTAACTTGCTTCAGTATCAGAGGTTTGCTTTTTAATTACAGCTTTCTTTTTATTTACTGTAAGCTTTATTTGTCCATCTACTATAAGCCGTTGAATTCTGCCTATTTCATCTTTTGTGAATTCTTCACACATCTCTTGAAAATCAGCATTCTTAATGCCTTTACCTGTATTATGGAGTGCCGTTAACCTGGAAAATATTTTGTTGACTGAACGTTCTTCGTACCAGGTTATTTCCTTCTGCAGTAACTCTTTGGCACGCAGAAGCATACCCTTAACATCAGTCTCGTCCGGCAAAACTAACAAAACATGTTCCGTAACTTCATTGGCTAAAATTTTCTCGGCTTGGTTTCCCTTGTCCATACGTTTAGCCAACTTGATTTCATCTTCACCTACCAGAAGAGGAACACGACCGATTTCTTTAAGATACATGCGAACTGGGTCATCAATGCTCACACCTTCAGGTACAGTTAAGTTGACAAGCTCATGCTCAGCAATAGGCTCCTCATCAACATCCGCGCCTGCAGGCGGGACAGCTGTATCATCAATTACCTCAATACCCTTCCGTGCAATCAAATCATACATGTCTTCCATCTCATCAGTGCTCATTTCTTCCGCACTTTGCATGGAATCCATAATTTCGCGATAGGTGAGAACGCCCCCATGGCTCTTCCCCTTATGTAAAAGTTCTTCTACTTGTTCTGTTGAAATCTTTTCATTTGCCATTGCGTTCCCTCCTTTCCGTTACTATTAATTTTAAATTAATATCATAAAAACATTTTTTTAATCTCATTCTTTATTCGCTGACTTTCTCCTAATTCCTGCAAATATTTTTCATCACCTGCAAGTTGATATTCCGACGCAAGACGGGAATGGTATTCGTACTGCTTCTCTAACCCGGATATTTTAAGCTGTCTGATACAATCATTTAAGATCTGGCTGGCTGCGTTTACCGCCAAGTCCAACTGCAAAATCACTTCCAGCTCAGACGCGTAGTCTTCAGACAATTCCGCGAAAAGATCGGCCACAATATTTGGGCTTTTTCTCGCTGATAACTCTTTGAACTTTTGATAAATTTCTGTTCTTTTAACGTCGCCAAAACTCATTTTATCAATTTCAGCGAGAAAATCTGACGTAACATTACCACCACCGTTTATAAGCGCAAACAACAAGTGTCTCTCAGTCTGCTCAACAGGATCCACTTTGTTTTCTTCTCTTTTTCTTCTCATCAAATCATCAGAAACAGCAATGCCATTACCACGTCTTATCTTTTTGAACTCATTAACAATCAGATTTTCATCGATTGTAAGCTTCTGAGCCAAATTACGAATTCTTCTGACTACCTCGATGTCACTTTTGCATTCTAATAGGAACGGTAGTATATTCGACACGGTCTTTACTTTTCCTTCAAGAGTTGAAAAATTATTTCGCTCTAAAGTTCTTTCAATCTGGAAATCCATACCGGAAGCCGCTTGCGCTATCAGATTTTTAAACGCATCAGTGCCTTCATTCCTGATAAATTCATCCGGATCTTTACCTTTTGGAACTACGAGAACTTTCACCTCGAGTCCAGCCTTTAAAGCAACAGGAATTGCGTCCATAGCGGCCTTTAAACCAGCTTCATCACTATCAAAAGAAAAAACAACTTCTGGAACCACACGCGCAATTAAATTTGCATGCTGTTCAGTAAAAGCTGTTCCCATGGATGCCACAGTCCAATCAATGCCTGCTGCATGCAAGCTGATTGCATCCATATGACCTTCGACAACAATGATTTGTTTTCTCTCCTTAGCAGGTTTAAAAGCAACATCCATGCCAAAGAGAATCGAGCGCTTGGTAAACAGCTCCGTCTCACCCGTATTCAAATATTTAGGTTCACCTTTGCCAACCACTCTGCCTGTAAAGCCAACCACTCTGCCTCTGGCATCTTTGATAGGGATCATTATGCGTTCCCGGAAGCGGTCATAAACACTTCCATCATCACGCTTCACAGCTAAACCGGCTTTGGCGAGCAATTCAGCGCTAACGCCTCTTTTTTCCAAAGCATTGCAAAGTGTATGATAACCTGGTGCGGCTAGTCCTAAAGAAAATCTTTCAATAATATCCGCATCAATTCCGCGCTTAGATAAATACTCAAGAGCGTTCTTGCCATATTCAGTTTTTAAAAGGCAGGCCTGAAAAAACTTTACAGCCAGAGCATTAGAGTCAAAAATTTGTTTGGAGTTCTTCTCCCTTAATATCTCTTGCTCTGTCTTTTGTTTTTCCGGTATTGGTATGCCATATTTATTGGCCAAAATTTTAATGGCTTCCGGAAAACTTACATTTTCAATTTTCATGACAAAATTGAAAACATCACCACCAACGTGGCAACCAAAACAATGAAAAAGATTTTTGCCTGGTGTAACCGTAAAAGACGGCGTCTTCTCACCATGAAAAGGACAACATCCCCAATAACGGCCGCCTTTCTTTTTCAGTGCGACATACTCCGAAACGACTTTAACAATATCAGCCTGTGCCCGAACTTGTTCTTTAAAACTTTCATACGCATCATTCATAAATACACCCGTTACATTAATTCAAGAAGCTCACTGATTTATTATATTCAATATGAATGTTTTTTTTCCTCTTTTTAAGTTAAAGATTTTTAAACAACTATATTTAACTTTGTAAAATAATTATCAGTTATGCATTACTAAAACACACAAAATATAGTGTGTTTTGGCACCACAGCTTGCATCTTTACATCATTAAAAGTGGAAACTATCCAATGATATGCCATCTTAAAATTATTATTTTTGCACAATCATTTAAAGCGACTACTATAGTTTTTACTAGAAATTTGATATAATTAAAAATTGCGGAGGGTATCTTTATGAAAAAAATTTTGGTTCTTGTCTTTCTGCTTTGCTTGTTTCCTTTATCCTGTCTGGCAAAACCTATAATAAAGTGTGATAAGCAAACATTCGATCCATTAACAACTACATATTATCTGGAAGGCAATGTTTCCGTCGATACAGGCAGTAGGTTAATTACTGCCAACAGAGCACAAGTTGAACTATACTCACTGGAAGTATACGCTGAAGGCAATGTAAATCTTACACAAGATGACATGGTTTTTACCGGTGATACCGTTCATGTTTATGGCAGCCAAAAAACTGCAGTAGTCGAGGGCGATATTAACTTCAGTAATGGCAGCACTACAATTACTGCCAACAGGGGCTCTTTCAATTGGGGCACAAAAGATGCAGTTTTTGAAGGAAATGTTCTGATAAATGCCGATGTGTCTTCTTTCACCGGCACAACACAAAATCTCTTAATAACTAATAAAAATGAATGTGGTCAAATAACAACCAACAAAATAATTTATAATGTGCGAACTAAAAAGTTCCACGATTAAAACAACCCCCGCATTGCGGGGGTTGTTTATTTTCACAGCAAAATTTAACGATTTAAATTTTTAGCTGCATACTCCAGAATCAAGCCAGCTGTTTCTTCGACAGCCCTATTTGACACATTAATAATTTTACAATGTATCCTTCTCATTATTGCTTTAGCGTATTCCAATTCTTCGTTAATGCGATTAACATCGGCGTAAGTTGCATTATCTGCCAGTCCCATAGTCTTTAAACGTTCAACACGAATTTCATTAAGTTTATATGGATCAATCAAAAGGCCGATAACTTTGTGCGACGGAACCTTGAATAATTCCTCTGGCGGTGTTATTTCCGGCACCAGCGGCACATTAGCAACTTTCAGCTGTTTGTGTGCCAGATACATGCTTAAAGGCGTCTTGGAAGTACGTGAAACACCAATAAGAACTATGTCAGCTTTAGAAAGCCCCCAAGGGTTTTTCCCATCATCATATTTGACCGCAAATTCAATAGCTTCGACACGTTTGAAATACTCATGATCAAGAGCATGGATGAGTCCAGGCTGATTTTTAGGCAATAGTCCTGATGTCTTTTCAATAGCCTTAAGCACAGGGCCGATGATATCGACTACTTCAACATTTTTTTCTTTTGCCTCGCTGGCAATTATCTCGCGCAATTCAGGAGATACTATTGTATGACAAATTACCGCGTTGTTTTCCTTTGCCTCTTTGACAATAGCATGAACTTGTTCTGCGTCTCTCAGATACGGAACACGAATAATATCAAATTTTTCCTGCACAAACTGGCTGATTGTTGCTTTTGCTACAGCTTCGGACGTTTCGCCAATAGAATCGGAAACAGCATAAATTATTGGTAAACTAGCTATGATAAATTCCCCCTTTGCCCTCTGCCAGGTCAACCAGCAGTCTGGTAAAATTAGTCTTGGTAATCCTGCCTACAACCTCATAAGAGTGCTTCTCTTCATTGATTGTTTTAACGACCGGCATACAATCAATCTCATTATCAATTAAACGTCTCGCGGCCGTTGCCACTGACTCTTCCGGCTTTGTGACGATTAATTTTGATAGTGGCGTCATCACCATGACAATTGGTATATTCTGTAGGTCGGCACCCTTGTTGATAGCTGTTTTCAATAAATCTTTACGAGAAACAACTCCTAAAAGCGTACTATTATCACCGACAACAAAAACTGTGCCGATATCCTCCAGGAACATGGTAACAACTGCATCATATGCACTTTTATCATTGTGAATACCAATAGGAACGGACTGAATATCTCGGACACAAATACCTGATATTTCTTCCATAAGCATACCTAAAGTGTTTTTGCCAGTAAAATAATATCCTACTTTCGGCCGTGCGTCTAATATACCGCTCATTACAAGAATTGCAAGATCCGAACGCAATGCGGCTCTCGTTACGTTTAATCTTTCCGCAATATGTTCGCCTGTAATCGGTCCGTCCTGACGAACGATTTCTGCAATTCGTTTTTGTCTATTGCTCAGAGAAATGTTACTCACTTCCTTCCCAAACTCAAAATAGTGTATGCTTTATTATACGCTATTTGTCTAAAAAATCCTCTTTTTAAATAACTGCTACACTAAATAATTATTTCAAAACCATTTTTCTATAAAAAAACACCCATGCTTAGTTACCTTCATTGGCTTGGCAACCTTTGCATGGGTGCAATTTTTTGTTAAGAATTACCAGATAAGATCGGTATCTTCAGCTTTGCCTTTGCCAGTCAAAGCATCGAGCATGATACGTTGTTCAACTTGCGCTACCATTTTCTTGGTAAACTTAACTGTATCAGGATTTACCGACATACTGTCAATGCCATTTTTTACCAGGAATTCAGCGAACTCTGGATATACACTTGGTGCTTGTCCACAAATAGAAACCGTTTTGCCATCTTTGTGAGCAACTTCAATCAAGTGTTTTATCGCACGGCGTACAGCAAGATTACGCTCGTCAAAGATATGGGAAACTGTATCATTGTCGCGGTCGCAGCCCAGTGTAAGCATTGTGAGATCATTGGAGCCGATGGAGTAACCATCTACATATTTGTTAAACTGATCAGCCAATATTATATTTGCAGGAATTTCAGCCATCAGCCACACTTTGAAGTCTTTACCACGGGACAGTCCTTCTTGGGCCATCAGGTTTGTTACCTTTTCACATTCTTCCACACTGCGGCAGAAAGGTATCATAACATGCAAATTCTTAAGGCCAAATTCTTCACGAACTTTGCGAACAGCTTTAATTTCCAATTTGAACGCTTCTATATACTTAGGATCATAATAGCGAGAAGCTCCACGCCATCCTAAAAGTGCGCTCGGCTCATAAGGCTCGAATTCGTCGCCGCCTTTCAGGTCACGATACTCGCTGGATTTGAAATCACTGAATCTTAAGGTTACCGGACGCGGTGCCATAGCTTGGCAAACCTGGCGGAAGCCTTCTGCCAATTGGTCAACAACTTTTTCCGGATGACCTGTTTTAATCAAATAAAGAGGATGTTCATGAATGTAGGTTGTCCAGATGAATTCTTCACGCATCAGGCCAATGCCATCACATGGAAGAACTGAATACTTTTCAGCGAGTTCAGGGTCACCAAGGTTCATATAAATCTTAGTACCAGTTACAGGGAAAGTTTCAGCAGCAACTACTGAAGCGGCAGCCTCAGGTTTTTTAGCGCTTTCAATGATGCCTTCATAAACTACACCATTAGTAGCATCCACCGTAACATCGATGCCATCTTTAATTGCAGTTGTGGCTGCTTCGCCTCTGCTCTTTGTACCAACAATACAAGGGATACCAAGCTCACGGCTGACAATAGATGCATGGCAGGTCATACCGCCTGAATCTGTTACTATTGCTTTTGCTTTCTTCATTGCCGGAACCCAGTCCGGAGCTGTCATTTCGGTAACGAGTATCTCGCCATCTTTAAATTCATCAATGCGGGATGGATCAAGAATTACATGAACACGACCAGAAACCAGTCCTGGGCTTGCAGGCAATCCTTTAGCAATAACCTTACGGTCAGTAGTTATTTTAGCACTTTCCACTTTTTTGCCCTCTTCTTTATTACGGCGAGACCAAACGGTTTCCGGACGAGCTTGCAATATCCAGATTTTGTCAGTACGTTCGTCAATGCCCCATTCAATATCCATATAGCAGCCATAATGTTTTTCAATCTTTTTAGCGTAATTAGCCAGCTCAAGAATCTGTTCGTTGGTCAAAGTCTGTTTGTGATAGTTTTCTGCAGGCACCGGCAGTTCTTCACAATCGCCGCCTTTTTTACGAACAAGCATAACATCTTGCGCATTGACATTAATTTCAATAATTTTATTTTCAGCCTTCGAAACTGTATAGTTGTCAGGAGTTACAGTTCCTTGTACAACATATTCACCAAGGCCATAAGCAGCTTCAATCAGGATATTCTCATCATTGCCGGTTGCCACATTTACAGTGAACATTACACCAGCAGCCTTGGAGAACACCATCATTTGAATAACAGCACTCAGGGCGACATCCAGATGGTCAAAGCCTTGCTTTTCTCTATAGTACACAGCACGATCAGTGAAGCAGGAAGCATAGCATTCCTTTACTTTTGCAATAATAGTTTGAGCACCTTGAACATTCAAATAAGTATCTTGCTGCCCAGCGAAACTAGCATCCGGTAAATCTTCAGCAGTAGCACTTGAACGAACAGCAACAAAAGGCAGTTCTTCGCCGACTTTCTTTGCCAGTTCAGCATAAGCATCTGCAATTGCTACCTGCAGGTCATCAGGCATTTTTTCAGCCATGATAGCTGCACGCAGTTTAGCACTTACATCGCGAAGCAAAGCGCTGTTTTCTACATCAGTAAGCTCAGACAGCAACGCTGCCATTTTTTCCTTAAGTCCGCTCTTCTCAATAAAATATCTATAAGCGTATGCAGTAGTTGCAAAGCCATAAGGAACAGGTACATCCGTCTTTGAGGTCATTTCTCCGAGAGAGGCTGATTTACCGCCGACTATGGGAACGTCAGTTTTTTCTAATTGTTCAAACCAAAGTAGAAACTGTTCTTCCTTTTTCATTGTAGCACTCCTTTTGTCATATACTTATTAAATGACTATTTCTAATATAGTATACACTATATCATGTTTATGTTTGTTGTTCAAGTGAATTTTTTATAAATTTTATACATTTTTGTATTTTTCTTTACAGTACTATTGCACTAAGATCGCCAACCATGCTAGCCGTCTCTTTGACTTGTACCAAGAGAGCCAGGCGATTGTTTTTTACATTTTCATCTTTGTCCATAACCATTACTGTATCAAAAAACTTGTTAACCGGTTCGGAAACTTCATTCATTAATCTAAGTACATCAGCATAGTTATAGGCAACTAAAGCTGGAATAGTTTCTTTTTGCAACCGGCAGACAACTTCATAAAGTTCTTTTTCTGCAGTTTCTACAAATAAGCTTTCCTTGATAATAGTTTCACCTTCTGCTTTTTTGCACAGATTAGCAACACGCGTAAAGGCTTGAATGCTTTCAGCAGCCTCAGGCGTTGCAACATATTCCGCCAAAGCCTTTGCCCTAACGAACAAGTCAACAATATCATCATTAGCCTTTTCATTTAATACTGCATCAATAACATCGTAGCGAATACCTTGGTCGCCCATCATATTTTTAACACGCTGCATGAAAAACTCTTGCAGTTGTGCCAACAATTCACCATTCTTAGCAGCAGGAACATTTAACATGCCTAAAACAGCGATAATTGTTTTAAGCAAAGGCAGATGATAATTGCCATCAACCAAAATGTTGATAATACCGATTGCCTGACGGCGCAAAGCATAAGGATCCTGTGATCCTGTAGGAATCAATCCACGGCTGAAAGTAGCAGCAATATTATCTATCTTGTCAGCAATACCTACCAGGCGACCAATATCAGTTGTTGGTAATTCATCACCGGCAAAACGAGGCAGATAGTGTTCGAATATACCCTGAGCCACTTCCGGTTTTTCACCATCAAGCAATGCATACTCGCGTCCCATGACACCTTGCAGCTCAGTAAATTCACATACCATACCGGTTACCAAGTCTGTCTTGGACAAAAGAGCAGTACGTTGCAAAACATCTTCATCAACTTTTACATTGAGGTTCTTTTTCAGTATCATTGCGATATCAGCCAAACGTACACTCTTATCATAGATATTGCCAAGGCCTTCCTGGAACACTACCGTTTTTAATTTTTCCAGACGTTCTTCCAGTTTGATTTTTCTATCTTCATTAAAGAAAAATTCCGCATCACTAAGACGTGCACGCAAAACGCGTTCGTTGCCATGGGCTACAATATCAAGGCCTTCACTGTTACCGTTACGGACGGTAATAAATTTAGCCAGCAATTTACCATCAGCAGTAAGCACAGGGAAATAACGCTGATGCTCCCGCATAGGAGTTATAACTGCTTCTTTAGGCAATGTCAAAAATTTATCGTCAAAATGACCGCAAAGAGCTGTAGGATATTCTACAAGATAAACTACTTCTTCCAGTAAATCCTCATCTATTTCGGCAACGCCGCCTTCTTTTTGCGCCAATTCTTCTACTTGTTGGCGTATCATCTTGCGACGTTCATCCTGGTCAACAAGGACAAAATGTTCACGCAGTACCTTTTCATAATCACCGGCGCTGGCTATTTCCACTTCACCTTTACTCAGAAAACGGTGACCTATGGTATTACGTCCTGATTTGACGCCAGTTATTTCAATTGGAATAATTTTATCGTCTAACAATGCAACAAGCCATCTTATTGGACGTACGAAGCGGAAATCATGATCTGCCCAACGCATATTTTTAGGGAAAGATAAAGACTCCACGATATCGGTCAAGAAAGCTGGCAACAGCTCAATTACTGCTTGTCCTGTCAATTGTTTAACCGCGTAGACGTACTCATCACGAACAACTAAATCTTCAACAGCTATGCCCTGTCCTCTGGCAAAGCCTTGTGCAGCTTTGGAAGGAGCACCATCCGGTCCGAAAGCAATCTTTATGGAAGGTCCTTTGCTCTCGACGACTGTACTTGCTTGTGTTTCTTCAACGCCATCAGCAATAAAAGTCATACGGCGTGGTGTGCCAAAAACAGTAACAGCAGCAAAAGGAACACGAAGTTCTTGCAACTTCTTCTCTGCTAAACCCTTCAATTGCTCCAAAATGCCAGGCATAAATTTAGCAGGTATTTCCTCTGTGCCTATTTCAAATAATAACTTCTGTTCCATCTTTATTTATCCCCTTTCAGCAGCGGGAAGCCCAATTTTTCTCTCTGTTCAACATAAGCAGCAGCGCAAAGACGTGCCATTGCCCTTACGCGCCCAATAAACGCTGTTCTTTCGCTGACACTTATGGCGCCACGAGAGTCAAGCAGGTTAAAGGTATGTGAACACTTCAACACATAATCATAGGCTGGGCGGATATTACCGGTTTCGATAACACGCATGGCCTCTTTTTCGTATTTATCAAACAGGTCAAATAATAATGCTGTATCAGCAATCTGGAAATTATAGCAGGACTGTTCTACTTCATTGGTATGAAAAACATCTCCATAAGTAATATCGCCTACCCACTTAACATCATATACGTTTTCAACACCCTGGATATACATGGCAAGACGTTCTAAGCCATAGGTAATTTCAACGGTAACCGGTTTAACATCAATACCGCCGACTTGTTGGAAGTAAGTAAATTGCGTAATTTCCATACCATCAAGCCAAACTTCCCAGCCAAGTCCCCAGGCACCCAGTGTTGGAGATTCCCAGTTGTCCTCTACAAAACGAATATCATGTTCATTTTGGTGAATACCTAATTCAGCCAGACTTTGCAGGTAAAGTTCCTGAATGTTTTCTGGGGAAGGCTTAATAATGACCTGATATTGGTGGTGCTGGAAAAGGCGGTTGGGATTATCACCATAACGACCGTCTGCCGGTCTTCTGGAAGGTTCAACATAAGCAACGCGCCATGGTTCAGGTCCAAGCACCCTGAGAAATGTTGATGGGTTCATAGTACCGGCACCTTTTTCGATGTCATAAGGCTGAGCCATGATGCAATCCTGTTTGGCCCAAAACTCTTGAAGCTTCAAAATAATCGTTTGGAAATTCATTTTCTTCCTCCTTAAATTTATACAGTTCTGAAAACAAAAAAGCCTCCATCCCTGTAACAATAATATGTTACAGGGACGGAGGCTTAAAGCTCCCGCGGTTCCACCCTGTTTGACTGCAAGCAGTCCTCTCTTATCAAATATAAAATTGCGGCTCCCGGGCGCCTTCGTCTTTGATATCGGCTTGCACTATCCCGATTCGCTGCTGCAAAAACTACTTATCCCCTTCATTGCCTTTTCTTTATGAAAATATAACAGATAGACAGGTCTTTGTCAACTCAAAAAGAAGTATACCAACTTTTGTAAGACAAGGGTTAAAGAGTTCCTCTGGCTGCTTCCACACGCGACAATTCGCCTGC
>CAZCMY010000022.1:0-14454 GCA_964500055.1 uncultured Acidaminococcales bacterium
AGTTCAAGCGATAATTTTAGCTTGTACTAAGAATGACAATGGCTAAAGAAGTGACTGGCTTGCTGCACATCAGCGACCGACTGCTTGCAGGCGAATTGTCGCGTGTGGAAGCAGTGCGGGGAACTCTTTAACCCTTGCCAAATAGATATGAGAAAAAATCGCATATAATTCATAATATAAGAAGTATTTTATTGATATTTTCTTGACAAAAGTTGCAAAGATGTTTACAATATATGCATATGACTTTGACATCAATTCCACTAGCCCCGGAATTGCGGAGAAGAAATATATTGAACGCTAAACACGCATAGGGAGGGAAAAGGATGAAATCATATATGGCTACACCGTCCACCATCGAACGCAAATGGTTCGTAGTAGACGCAGCTGATAAAACTCTTGGCCGTATGGCTGCTGAAGTTGCTAAAATCCTTCGTGGAAAACATAAGCCAACTTTCACCCCACATATGGACACCGGAGATCATGTAATTGTTATTAACGCAGATAAGGTCGTTTTGACTGGTAAAAAATTGGTTCAGAAGACTTACTTCCGTCATTCTGGATATCTTGGCGGTACCACCTTCACCACTGCTGGTGATATGCTTAAGAAAAACCCTGTAAGGATGGTTGAACTTGCTGTTCGCGGCATGATTCCTAAAAATCGTCTTGGCAGCCAGATTTACACAAAATTGCATGTTTATGCTGGTTCGGAACATCCGCACGCAGCACAACAACCAGAAGTGTTGGAAATCGACATAAGATAAGATCCGGAAAGGAGGAGCAAATAAATGGCAAAAGTTACTTATGATGCAACCGGTCGCCGTAAAAGTTCTGTTGCACGTGTTCGCCTGGTTCCGGGTGAAGGCAACATTATCATCAACGACCGTGAACTTACTAAATATTTCGGCTTGAAAACTTTGGAACTCATCATTAAACAACCGTTAGAAGCTACTGAAACTGTTGGTAAATATGATGTGCTCGCTAATGTTGTCGGAGGTGGTATCTCCGGTCAAGCAGGAGCAATCCGTCATGGTATCGCTCGTGCATTATTGAAAGTTGATGAGGAATATCGTCCTACTTTGAAAAAAGCTGGTCTCTTAACTCGTGACCCACGTGAAAAAGAGCGCCGTAAATACGGTCTCAAAAAAGCGCGTAAAGCTTCCCAGTTCTCTAAACGTTAATATTTATGTAATTAAAAACCCCGAAAACATTGTTTTCGGGGTTTTTTGTATTCTTGGCATTTTTACTTGTAAAGACAAAGGTAAGCCGTTTGCTCGGTTACTTTGACTTTGAATTTCTTGTTAGGTGCGACAATAAAGGTTTGGGAAGGTAAATAGGTTTTAAACTCGGTTTCACCAGGAAGCTCAACGATAAGGCTGCCGCTGATTACGGTCATGTATTCAGTACTGCTGGTGCCGAATTCATATTCGCCTGCTTCCATAACACCAACGGTGGCTGGGCCGTCATGGTTTTCAAAGGCTACGGAAAAAACCTGACCACCAAAGTATTCATTTGTCTTAAACATGATAATTCCCCCATTTTTTGCAGTCTTGCTGCTTCTCATTTATCTTTGTTTTACATTTTATGCAAACGAGATATGAAACGATTAATTCGTCAAATTTATAAATATTCCTGCTTTTTTGTAATGAATACATAATTGTACATATATGTGTTTTGACAGAAGATTGTGCAATGGGTTTTAATTTTCAATGTAACTGTGGTATAGTATTAAATGTAAATTTAATAGACAGAGGGCGTGGATATCATGTACACAAGAGTTAGAAAAGCAGTTATTCCGGCTGCCGGTCTGGGTACGAGATTTTTACCTGCTACCAAGGCGCAGCCAAAGGAAATGCTGCCGATAGTCGATAAACCGACCATACAGTATATAATTGAAGAAGCTATTGCTTCCGGCATAGAAGAGTTTCTTATTGTAACCGGACGCAGTAAGAGATCAATTGAGGATCATTTCGACCGTTCTTTAGAATTAGAATTAACGTTGGAACATAATCATAAAGATGAACTGTTGAAAATGGTACAGGAAATTTCCAATATTTCCATCCACTACATAAGACAGAAGGAACCGCTTGGCCTTGGACATGCAATTTTGTGCGCTAAACATTTTGTCGGCAGTGAACCTTTTGCTGTCTTGCTTGGCGATGATATTGTGGATAGCACCACTCCTTGCTTGAAACAGCTGATAGATGTCTACAATGAAACCGGCTCCAGTATTCTGGGTGTGCAGGAAGTGGCACAAGATAAAGTATCAAGTTATGGTATTATCGAGCCAAAGGTTAAGATTGGCGAGAGACTGTGGTCAGTTAAGGACATGGTTGAAAAGCCTTCTGTTAGTGAAGCGCCTTCCAGACTTGCAGTTTTGGGCCGTTATATAATTGTTCCGGAAATATTTGATATTCTGGAAAACACTAAACCAGGCAGCGGCGGCGAAATTCAGCTAACTGATGCTCTGAAAGAATTGGCAAGGATACAAACCATTTTAGCGTATAATTTCGAGGGGCGTCGTTATGATGTTGGCGATAAGCAAGGCTTCCTGGAAGCAACAGTAGAACAGGCCCTTAAAAAACCGGAGTTGAGGGATAAGTTTTTGGCGTATTTAAAAGATATTGTCGCAAAAGAAGGATAATTTTGGCGGTGAAAAGATGGATTTAAACGGAAAACTGAAGCTGGATTCTGGGTTTTGTTTCGATTATACGAATATGCTCGGTGAGAAACTAATCAAAGCAGATGACATCCTTTCCATTCAAGATAAAATTGAGCGGGCAGTTAAAGGTCTGGCACAGATACGCGCTAACGGTGTGTCTGAAGGCCATTTGTCCAAAAATGGAGAACCGGAGCCAGTCTATTTTACGAGGCTGCCGATGATTGGGGAAGGTAATCCCAATACACCTGAATCCATCGAGAAACTGAAAGCTTACAGCAAACAAATCTGGGACACCAAGGATGCAGTAATATTTTTTGGTATAGGCGGCTCCTATCTTGGTAACAAGGTTTTGTTTGACATATATGCCGGTTCCTTCTGGAATCAAAAAAAAGCTTTAGAAAGACGTGGCTTTCCTAAGGTGTTTTTCAGCGGCAACAATCTGGATGCAGACCAGTATGCATCAATGCTCGCCGAAATAGTCCGTCAGGCGCAGTACAAACGCTTAGCCGGTCAGGGTAAAACCAGGGTCATGCTTATTCCGATAACTAAATCGGGAACTACCCTCGAAACTATTGCAGCTTTTGTTTATTTTTATGAAAACCTCAAACTGGAAAAAGAGCTTTTCGAAGTTGATGTAACCGTGGTAACTGATCTTGAGGCAGAAGTAGCTGCAAGCCCCTTATGTCAGCTGGCCCAGGAAAACAACTGGCAGACATTTGATATTAAGGAAGGCGTTGGCGGCCGTTTCTGCGTTTTGAGTAATCCTGGCCTGATTACCGCAGCCGTGGTAGGCATTGATATTGAAGAACTTCTGGCTGGTGCAAGGGATATGGAATTAGCCTGCCGCGACGAAGACCCAGCTAAGAATCCGGCATTACTTAATGCTATTTTAAAATATCTGGCAGCCGAACGCTTTGGCTGTGACATTGAAGTTTTAATGCCTTATTCCATGAGATTAAAGTCCCTTAGCGAGTGGTATGTGCAGCTTTTGGCTGAATCACTCGGTAAACGTTGCAACCGGCAGGGTGAACAGATAAATTATGGCAGAACACCTATTGCTGCTGTTGGTACCACTGATATGCATGCTCAGACGCAGCAACATCAGGATGGCTGCAGGAACAAAGTTGTTCAATTTGTTGAAATTCTCGAAAAAAGTTGTGAAGTTCAGTTAGGTAATCCATTTGGCAATATGGATTTTTTCATCAAATATAATGGAATGTGCGTAGACGAGGCGCTGCAGATTGCTCTGGCGGCCAATGCACAAGCTCTGAACGAAGATTCGCGTTTTAACGCTAATTACCAGCTGCCGAAATTAACCACCTATTATGTGGGACAATTGTTGTATTTTCTGATGCTGAGTGTTGCCTATGAGGGTGAGCTGGCAGATGTTGACGCTTATGATCAGCCGGGCGTTGAAGCATATAAGAAAATCATGAAAGAAAAACTTGGCAGATAAAAGCTTAATAAATTACAAAGGCCTTACAGCATTAGCTGTAAGGCCTTTGTTCATATATGATCATCTTCCACGCAGGACGATCGGTTCGTTGCTGGCACTTGTCGCAAGAGCGCTGGTAATCATGCCCCGTTTTGCCATAGTTTTTAAAACTAAATCACGACGTTTTTTGCAGTCTTCCGGATTTTCAAAAGGGTTTAAAGCAGAAGGAGCATTGAGTAAACCGGCAAGGGTGGCTGACTCGGCCAGCGTAAGTTCTTCAGGAGTTTTGGCAAAATAGGTATCCGCAGCTTGTGTGACACCGTAGGCCCCCGCGCCGAAGTAAGCGCTGTTCAGATAAGTTTCAAGAATATCATCTTTGGAATAGCTGCTTTCTGCAATTAAAGCCAGAAAAATTTCCAGAGTTTTGCGCCCGACCGTTTGCGTTGAGGAAAGCAGCGCATTTTTGATAAGCTGTTGGGTAATGGTACTGCCGCCTTGAACTATTTCATCAGCTTGAATATTGGCAAGGAGAGCACGGAAAATTCCATCAATGTCTACGCCGCTGTGCTCATAAAAGCGATGGTCTTCAATGGCTACCACAGCTTGTGGTAATGTTGCAGGTAATTTTTCAATGGCTACCCAGGCCTCTTTATTCACTTTTTCTTGTACTGTTTGTTTGACATGAGCTGCTTGCCAAACCAGGTACAGCGGCCTTGGCCAGGAAGAAGGAGCCGGCAGCAGGGAAAGTGGCGAAACATCGGAATTTTTTACCGTTGTCTCGACAGAAGTGGTAACTGACTTCAAATCAGGCTTGTTTTGAGGACCAATGTTTTTGGGAAAAGGAAAGAATAGGAAGACAAGAAGAAAGATTAATATGAAACCAATTTTTTTCATTGGCAGGGACCTCCGGATAAGAATAAACTCTATATTTATAATTTTAACCGAAATGAATATTAATGGCTAGCGGAAAATGTTAGAAGCATGGCGTAAAATCATAATGTTGCAAGGAAAAAAGTTTTGATTATTGTAATTAATAGTAGTAAAATTGTATTTATACAATAGGGGAGTGTTTCCTGTTGTAGATACTTGTAAGGTATGTTTTTATGGTAAAGGCAGGAAGCAAATAATTGCATAAACAATGCATAAAAATAAACGAATTTGAATAAAAACATATGCATACAATCAAGCAAACACCACGTTTGACAGCGATTATTTCTGATTAGCTTGCTTTTTTATAAAAATACTTGCAAAAAAATTCATATTAGTTGTATAATAATAAACATGCAAAGAGGAGGATGGATATGAAGGCTAGCGTTATTGGAGCAACAGGGTACGCCGGCGTTGAACTTTTGAGGTTGCTTGATGGCCACCCAGAGGTGGAACTAGGAGTTATTACCTCGGAGAGTAGTACAGGAGAAAATATTGCAGCGATGTATCCGCATTTGGCAAAAAGGGTTAGTCGGGAACTAGCTAGCATGAAAGAAATTGAGCAGATTGCCGCTGACAGTGATGTCATTTTTATTGCGCTGCCGCACGGGCATGCCATGAAAATTGGTTCCCAGCTGCGTAACAGCAAGGTGCGTATCATTGATCTAGGCGGAGATTATAGATTTAAGGACCACAAGGTTTTTGAAGAGTGGTACAAGCTGAAACATGAAGACCCAACAGCAAATGCTGTTTATGGTCTTACCGAGCTATATAGAGAAGAAGTTAAGGGAGCAACAATCCTTGCCAATCCAGGATGCTATACGACTTGCAGTATTCTGGCTCTTGTGCCTTTATTCAAGGCTGGTCTGATTGAAACGAAAGGCGTCATTGTTGATGCTAAGTCTGGTACTACTGGCGCAGGAAGAAGCTTAAAAGTTGGCAGTCTTTATTGTTCTGTAAACGAGAATTTCCATGCCTATGGTGTTGCCAGTCATCGCCATACGCCGGAAATCGAGCAAGCCTATTCTGATTTTGCCGGTGAAGAGGTTATTATTCAGTTCACACCTCACCTTTTGCCGGTTGACCGAGGTATTCTTTCGACCTGCTATGCTAACCTGAAGCAAGGTGTAACTGATGCGCAGGTGGCAAAGGCCTACAATGAGCTTTATGATGAAGAATTTTTCATAAGAGTGCTTGGTAAAGGTGCCTGCCCGGAAATAAAGAATGTCAGAGCCTCCAACTATGTAGATATTGGCTGGGAAATTGACAGGCGTACAGGCCGCATCATTGCTATGTCGGCTATTGATAATTTAGTAAAAGGCGCAGCAGGACAGGCTGTACAGAATATGAACGTAATGTTTGGCATAGAAGAAACAACAGGTTTAAGACAATTGCCTATATATCCTTAAGGAGGCGAATTAAATGATAAAACAAATAGACGGTTGGCTGACGGCTCCTCAGGGATTCGTGGCTGCAGGGGTGAAAGCAGGCATTAAAGCTAGCGGTAAAGAAGATGTGGCAGTTATTATGAGTACTGTTCCAGCAGCGGCCGGTGCAGTTTTCACACAAAACAAAATGTGTGCGGCACCTGTAATTGTTAGTCGTGAAGCTGCTAAACAGCCTTATGCGCAGGCTATCGTTGTGAACTCAGGCTGTGCTAACGCTTGTACCGGTGAAAAAGGCTTGGCTGACGCCAGAGAAATGGCTTCTTTCACTGCAGGATTATTAGATATCGACGAAAAAGGTATTTATGTTTGTTCAACAGGTGTTATTGGCCATTTCTTGCCGATGGATAAGGTAAGAACAGGTATCGCTGATGCCGTTGATAAAATGGATGAAAATGAGGGCGAAAGTGCTGCTCTTGCTATTCAGACAACGGATACTTTTGTCAAAAAAATTGCTTACGAATTTGAGTTAGGCGGCAAGAAAGCAAGAATTGCCGGCATTGCCAAAGGCGCTGGGATGATTCATCCTAACATGGCTACCATGCTTACTTTCATCACGACTGATGCGGCGATTGCTCCTGATGTGCTGAAAAGAACAGTTAAAGCTGTAGCGGATAAGTCTTTCAATATGGTCGTCGTTGATGGTGATACCAGTACTAATGACAGCATGATTGTACTTGCCAATGGGTTAGCTGAAAATGAAATAATTTTGTCAGAGGAACATCCTGATTACCCTGTTTTCTTCGAAGCATTCTTACGTGCAGCGCAAGATTTGGCAAAGATGATTGCTCACGACGGCGAAGGCGCAACTAAGTTCCTCGAAGTAAACATTATTGGCGCGGCTTCTTTTGCGGATGCCAAATTGGCCGCTATGGCGATTGCTAAGTCACCGCTGGTCAAAACTGCTTTCTTTGGTGAAGACCCAAACTGGGGACGCATCGTCTGCGCCGCCGGTTATTCGGGAGCAGAAATGCAGGCAGATCATGTAACATTGAGTATTGGCGGCGTGAGATTAGTGGAAAATGGTCTTAATGTAGGAGTTCCGCTGGAAGAATTGACTTCTATCATGGCCGAACATGATATCAGCATTACAGTTGATTTGGCGGCAGGCAAAGAAAAAGCAACAGTCTGGACTTGTGATTTCAGCTATGAATATGTAAAAATTAACGGAGAATATCATACATAGAAGACAAAATATACGATAAAGGGGTATGTGCTATGTTAATCAGAGAAGAACAAATCAATACATTGGTGGAAGCTTTACCATATTTGAGAGATTTCAAAGGCAAGACAGTAGTTGTAAAATACGGCGGCAACGCTATGTTGAATGACGAAATAAAAAATAAAGTGCTTCAGGACATCGTATTTTTGCGCTGTGCAGGTTTGAGGCCGGTTGTAGTTCATGGCGGTGGACCGGAAATTACTGCTATGCTGCAAAAGGCCGGCAAAAAGACACAATTTGTCAGTGGCCTCAGGGTTACCGATGCTGAAAGCGTAGAGCTGGCAGAAATGGTGCTGGTCGGCAAAATCAACACAGACCTGGTAGTACGCCTTAATCTTTTAGGAGGTCGTGCAGTTGGTCTTAACGGCAAGGATGCTAACCTTGTTCAAGCGAAAAAACACTTGGCTGATGTTTACGAAAATGGCGAAGTAAATCTTGTCGACATTGGTTTTGTTGGTAATGTGGAAAAAATTAATACAGAATTGATCAATATCTTACTGGACAATGACTTTATTCCTGTTATTGCTCCTACCGGTGTAGGCGTTAACGGTGAAACTTATAACATCAATGCTGACAGTGTTGCGGGTGAAATTGCCGGTGCGTTGAAAGCGGAAAAACTACTTGTGTTGACCGATGTCCGAGGAATTTATTCTGATTACAGGGATGAAAGTAGTTTCATTTCTACTTTAACCTTCGAAAAAGCGCAGGAACTTATCATTCGTGGCAATATCGACGGCGGCATGATCCCAAAAGTAAAGGCTTGTATTACGGCTCTATCCGGTGGCGCGCATAAAACGCACATCATTGATGGCCGTGAGCCGCACACCATTCTTATGGAGATCTTCAGTGATTCAGGCGTAGGTACGGAAGTAGTCAAAGAATAATAAATATAATTGTTAGAGGGGATAAGGGATGAATCAAGAAACAGTTATCGCAGATACTGAAAAATATTATTTGCCGGTTTTCAGCAGAAATCAAATCGTGCTCGATCATGGCAAAGGCTGCAAGCTTTATGACATGGATGGTAATGAATACCTTGATTTTCTGGCAGGCATCGCTGTAAACGCGCTTGGACATGCTCATCCGGTATTGGTTAATGCCATCGCTGAACAGGCTGGCAAACTTATTCATTGTTCTAATCTGTACTATACAAAAGTGCAGGCGGATTTAGTCAAGACACTGTCTGAAGTAAGCGGTTTTGACCGTAGTTTTATCTGCAACAGCGGTGCTGAAGCCAATGAAGGGGCTTTGAAGCTGGCACGTAAATATGGTCATCAGAAGGCTGCAGGCAAACAAAGAATAATTTCGACCGTGCATTCTTTTCATGGCCGTACGTTAGCAACTTTGACTGCTACAGGACAGCCTAAATACCAAAAAGGTTATGAACCGCTGCCAACTGGCTTTGACTATGCGGAATACGGCGATATCAAATCACTTGAGGATTTAATGGATGAAAATGTTTGTGCTGTTATCCTGGAACCAATTCAGGGTGAAGGCGGCGTACATGTTCCTTCTGATGAGTA
The DNA here is from genome assembly GCA_964500055.1 of uncultured Acidaminococcales bacterium. GTDB lineage: Bacteria > Bacillota > Negativicutes > Acidaminococcales > Acidaminococcaceae > RZYP01. Next base: position 9,212 of record CAZCMY010000022.1, read on the forward strand.
TCTGAAACAAGTTCGCGCTTTGTGCGATAAATATGATGCACTCCTTATCTTTGATGAAATTCAGACTGGCCTTTGCCGCAGCGGCAAATGGTTTGCCTGGGAATACAGCGGAGCGAAACCAGATATTATTACCTTGGCTAAAGCTTTGGGCGGTGGTTTCCCAGTAGCTGCTTTCCTGACGACTGAGCGTCTGGCTCATGTCTTTGCGCCTGGCGACCATGGTTCTACTTTCGGCGGCAATCCTTTAGCTTGTGCGGCTGCCAATGCTTCTTTGCAAGTAATGCGTGAAGAAAATCTTGCTGCTAAAGCTGCAGAAATCGGTACTTATTTTAAAACTCAGCTGGAAGCTTTACAGAAAAAGTTCCCGGATAAAATAACTGAGGTACGTGGTCGTGGCCTGCTATTGGGCATGGAACTGTCAAAACCTGGTAAACCAATAGTTGATGCCTGCCTGCAAAAAGGCATGATTATCAACTGCACTGCTGTCAATGTCATCCGTCTTGTACCGCCGCTGATCATTACCAAAGCGGAAATTGACGCTCTGATGGCTGTTTTTGCCGAAGTATTTCCGGAATTCTGATTAGAGTGAGAGGCTAGATGATATGAGCTTAAGACATAAAGATTTAATAGCTATGAATGATTTGTCTGTTGGTGAAGTAGCAACCATATTTGATGTTGCCAAGAAACTGAAACAAAAACAAAAAAATGGAGAACCACATCAATATCTGAAGGGCAAAACACTTGTCATGATTTTTTCCAAAGCTTCCACACGTACAAGGGTTTCTTTTGAAACAGGCTTTTTTCAGTTGGGTGGTCATCCTATCTATTTGAATGATTCTTCTTCTCAGGTCGGCCGTGGCGAACCGGTGCGTGATACAGCCAGAGTGCTTTCCCGCTTTGCTGATGGCATTATGATCCGCACTTTTTCTCATGACGCGGTCAAAGAACTTGCAGAATATGCTTCCATTCCTGTTATCAATGGATTGACAGACCTGGAACATCCCTGTCAGGCATTGACGGACCTGTTTACGATTATGGAACACAAAGAAGTCTTAAAGGGCCGTAAGCTTGTTTATGTAGGCGATGGCAATAACATGACCAACTCATTGATGGTTGCCTGCGCCAAAGTCGGTATGAATATGGTTTGCGCCTGCCCAAAAGGTTATCAGCCAGATTTGGGAATTTTCAAAGAAGCCTGCGAAGAAGCTAAAAAAACAGGTTGTACTATTGAAATAGAAGAAGACTTGTTCAAAGCAGCAAAAGGCGCTGATGTTCTTTATACGGATGTCTGGGCATCAATGGGTCAGGAAGGTGAACAATCTATCCGCAAGGAAGCACTTGGCGATTACCAGATCAATAAGGAACTGATGAAGGTTGCAAGACCTGATGCTATAGTGCTGCATTGCCTGCCGGCACATCGCGGCGAGGAAATAACTGATGATGTTATTGAAGGACCGCAGTCCGTGGTTTTTGATCAGGCAGAAAATCGTTTGCATGTACAAAAAGCTATTATGGCTTTACTGATGAGTGATGAAAAGATTTAAGTAATCTTATGAAAGTATGCTGATTAAAGTACTTTTATTAAAGATAAATAAGTGATGAATTTTAGGGGGATGCATCTACAATGAACAAAAAAGACATTAAGAAAGTAGTATTAGCTTATTCCGGAGGTCTGGATACATCAGTTATCATTCCTTGGCTGAAAGAAAACTATAACAATTGCGAAGTTATTGCTGTAACAGCAGACCTTGGACAAGGAGCTGAACTTGATCCGGTTTATGATAAAGCTTTAAAATCCGGTGCAAGCAAATGCTTCATTCTTGACTTGAAAGAAGAGTTTATATCTGACTATGTTTGGCCAGTAGTTAAAGCTGGTGCTGTTTATGAGAAAAAATACCTTTTGGGTACTTCTTTTGCCCGTCCTTTGATTGCTAAGAAACTTGTTGAAATTGCTTTGGCAGAGGGCGCAGACGCTGTTGCTCACGGCGCTACCGGCAAAGGTAACGACCAGGTTCGTTTCGAATTATCAGTAAAAGCTTTGGCTCCGCAATTATCCGTAATTGTACCTTGGCGCGAATGGAATATCCGTTCCCGTGAAGATGCTATCGACTTTGCTGAAGCACACAATATTCCTATTCCTGTTACTAAAGCTCATGACTATAGCATGGACCGTAATATGTGGCACCTCAGCCATGAAGGCTCCGACCTGGAAAATCCATGGAATGCACCAAAAGACGAGTTGTTCATTGTAACAAATACTCCGGAAAAAGCTCCGGATAAAGCTGAATACGTGGAACTCGAATTTGAACAAGGTGTACCGGTTGCCGTTAATGGCACTAAACTGAGCCCTGCGAAGATTGTCGAAACTCTGAATGAAATCGGCATCCGTAATGGCGTTGGTATCTGCGATATGGTTGAAAACCGTCTTGTTGGTATGAAATCCCGCGGTATTTATGAAACTCCTGGCGGCACTATCATTTATTATGCACATAATGAATTGGAAAATCTCTGCCTGGATCGTGCAACGAACCATTATAAACAAATGGTTGGTATCAAATATGCAGAATTGGTATATGATGGCATGTGGTTCTCTCCTTTGCGCGAAGCATTAGCAGCATTTGTTGATGAAACACAAAAAACTGTTACCGGTACTGTTCGTTTGAAACTCTATAAAGGCAACGTTATGAGCGCAGGCGCTAAATCACCATACTCTCTCTACAGCCAGGAATATGTAACCTTCGGCGCTGACGAAGTTTATAACCAAGCTGATGCAACCGGCTTCATCACTTTGTTCGGACTGCCACTTACTGTTCGTGCCTTGATGAAACAAGGAAAACTAAAATAATGGCTAAGCTTTGGGGCGGTAGATTCAGCAAAAATACAAATGAACTCGTGGATGCTTTCAACGCATCCATTGAGTTTGATAAAAGGCTTTATCATGAGGATATTCGCGGCAGTATAGCACATGCCACAATGCTGGGGCGAGCTGGTATCATCCCAGTTGCCGATGCAGAGGAAATAGTAACCGGCTTGAAGCAAATTTTAGCCGACATTGAAGCTGGTGATTTCAGTTTTGAAGTGTCTTTAGAAGATATTCATATGAATATCGAAGCACGTCTTACTGAAAGAATCGGCAGTGCAGGTGCCCGGCTGCATACGGCACGCAGCCGTAATGACCAGGTTGCCTTGGACATGCACATGTACATGAAGCGGGAAGTAGTAGAAATCGGCGAACTGCTCCTGAAATTTGAGCAGGTGCTCCTGACGGTTGCTAAAGAGCATGAAAAGACGCTGATGCCTGGCTACACCCATTTGCAGCGTGCGCAGCCGATTACTTTTGCTCACCATCTTCTGGCCTATTTCAATATGTTACAGAGAGATTTTCGCCGTTTGCAGGGAGTCTGGGCCGGCGCTGACATCATGCCTTTGGGAGCTGGTGCGATAGCAGGTACTACCTTCCCGATTGACAGGTTCGATGTTGCCAGCCAGTTGAATTTTGCAGATGTTTATGCAAACAGTATGGATGCAGTAAGTGATCGTGATTATGTACTCGAATTCTTGTCCTTCGCGTCTATTCTTATGATGCATCTCAGCCGTTTAAGTGAAGAAGTCTGCCTTTGGTCCAGCACAGAGTTTGCTTTTATCGAACTGGATGACGCTTTTGCGACCGGGTCAAGCATGATGCCGCAGAAGAAGAACCCAGATATTGCCGAGCTTGTTCGTGGTAAAACCGGACGTGTTTACGGCCACTTGCAGGCACTGCTTGTTACTGTCAAAGGTTTGCCTCTGACTTATAATAAAGACCTGCAGGAAGATAAAGAAGGCTTGTTTGACGCTATCGATACCATCAAGTTCAGCCTTGCAGTCTACAGTGATATGATTGCTACGATGAAGGTAAACGTTGATAAGATGGAACAGGCTGTCAGCAAGGATTTCTCCAATGCTACTGATTTGGCTGATTATCTGGTAAGAAAGGGACTGCCTTTCCGCCAAGCACATGAAGTTGTCGGCAAATGTGTGGCCTATGCTATTAAGGCCGGCAAATTTTTGCCAGAGATTACTCTTGCTGAATACAAAGAGTTTTCAGAGCTTTTTGAAGCGGATCTGCTGGAAACCCTTAAGCCGGAAAACTGTGTGGCGGCGCGTACGTCTTATGGCGGACCGGCCTTCACAGAAAACACTAAACAACTGATTCGCGGTGCTGAAATATTGGACAGGCAAAGAGCTGTTCTGGAAGATTTGCACAAAAAAATATAGTTCGCGATTTATTTTAGCAAATAACCTGGTAATGCTTGGCATTATCAGGTTATTTTTTGTATAATAGGTGTTAGGTAAGCCAAAAGGCAGGGAAGGATGAATTTATTTGTTAGAGCAGATTGAGGGTGTAATACAAACTATAACAGTTTTGGATTTAGTCGATATTCTGGTTGTTACTTATTTTTTATATCGGCTTTATCAGATGCTGAAGAACACAAGAGCAGCTTCACTTGTCAAGGGGCTACTGGTTCTTCTTATTGCTGCTTTAGTAAGTAATTGGCTGCATCTGCATGTTATAAACTGGTTATTGGAAAAAAGCATGACGGTAGTATTAGTTGCTTTGCCGGTTGTTTTCCAGCCGGAACTCAGGCGTGCTTTGGAACAGATAGGACGTGGCCGTTTTTTCCGCAAAACAGTTGTTCTTGACGAAGAGGAAGTCGAGAATATGCTGTCAGCTTTGGTTACAGCAGCGATGGCGATGTCGCGCAACAAGATTGGTGCCCTGATAGTATTTGAACGGGAAACCGGGCTTGATGACTACATAGAAACCGGTATCCAAATTGATGCTTTGGTTTCGCATGAGCTATTTATGAATATTTTTATCCCGAACACACCTCTGCACGACGGTGCCGTCATTATTCGCGGCAATAGAATCAAGGCAGCTGGCTGTCTGCTGCCGCTCACGGAAGCCCGCAATCTGAGCAAGGAGCTTGGTACCAGACACAGGGCCGCAATAGGTCTTTCGGAGCAGTCTGATGCCCTTGTACTCGTTGTCAGCGAAGAGACTGGTACTATTTCTTTGGCAAGAAGTGGTGTTTTACAGCGCTATCTTACCGGAGACGATATTAAGGATCTTTTGCGGCCAGGAATGAGCCAACCGCTATTGGGATGGAAAGATGATTTGTTAGAAAAGCTCAACGGTTGGAGGAAGAAGTTATGAGAGAAAGTGAGCAACGGAACAAATGGGTTGTGCGTATCTTTGCTTT
>CAZCMY010000022.1:14554-16886 GCA_964500055.1 uncultured Acidaminococcales bacterium
AAGTTATGAGAGAAAGTGAGCAACGGAACAAATGGGTTGTGCGTATCTTTGCTTTTTTAACTGCCTGCGCTTTGTGGCTTTATGTCATGAATGAACAGAATCCTGTTATAGAACGCTCATTTACTGTCCCCTTGGCTAAAACAAATCTGGCGGAGAATATGGTCGTTAATAATATTCCGGAAACGGTCATCGTCAAAGTCAAAGGAACACGAACGGTCATTTCGAGTGCCAGGGAAAAAGATATACTTGCCTATATTGATTTTACCAATGCAACTAAAGGCCGTCGCGGCTATGATATTATGGCTAAATCGACGGTTGGTGATATTGTTGAAGTGAGTCCTAAAACAGTTTTTCTTGACCTCGATACTATCAGTGAACGCACAATGGATGTTGAGGCACGTATTGTTGGTATCCCTGGTTCAGGTGTTACTGTTGGCAAGCTGGAACTTGATCCTGTAAAGGTTACCGTTTCGGGCGCCAGCAACCGCTTAGCCAATGCCTTGAAGGTCATTGCTTTGGTCGATATTACAGGCAAAGATAAGAATTTTGAGGATTATGCCAATTTAACGCCTATTGCTATTGATGGCAGTGAAATGTATGACCTGAACGTACAGCCAAACAAAGTACAGGTCAAGGCACTGATGCTGAAACAGCTTGTAACAGTTGAACTGCCTGTTAAACCTGTCATGAGCGGAGTCCTGAAAAAGGGTTACACGATAAGTGCTGTGAAAACAGTACCTGAAAAAGTTAAATTGACGGCTGATCCTGCAGTTCTTGCAGGTATATCGGAAATCAAGACGGCACAGATCCTTTTGGATAACATTGAAGATGATGTTGAAATGCAGATGCCGCTTAACCTGCCGGATAAAGTTCTTGCTGAAACCCATAGCGTTTTAGTGAAGATTCAACTGGAAAAACCAAGATAACGGAGTAAATATATGCAATTACGCTTAAATAATTTGAGAGTATCCTTGCTGAATGATGCACCGCTTAATGAATTAGCGGCGAAAAAGCTGGGAATCAGAAAACAGAATATAATTAAAACTACAATCTTACGGCGGGCAGTTGATGCCCGCCGTAAAACCAATATATGTCTTGTTTATCATTTGCTTTTGCAACTTGACTGCGATGAAAAGAAAATGCGCTATCTTTTTCAAGACAATAATGTTACGCCATGGCAGGCTGAGGAAATACAGCCGTTGCAATATGGCAGTGAGCAGCTCTGCGAGCGGCCAATTGTTATTGGCGCGGGGCCGGCAGGCCTTTTGACTGCCTTTATGCTGGCAAAGCATGGCTATCGCCCGCTTCTTCTGGAACGCGGTAAAGCGGTAGCACAGCGCCTTGCTGATGTGCAGCGTTTTTGGCTGACAGGAGAATTTAACCCTGAAAGTAATGTGCAATTCGGTGAGGGCGGCGCAGGAACCTTTTCTGATGGCAAATTAACGACGCGTGTCAATGATCCTGTGATGAATGATATTTTGAAAATTTTTGTAGAAGCTGGTGCGCCTGAGGAAATTCTTTCCGAGCAAAAGCCACATGTTGGCACGGATAAACTCAGGATAATGGTTACCGGCCTTACCAGAAAAATCAGGGAACTAGGCGGCGAAGTACGCTACGGGCAGCAGGTCGTTGATTTTCTGACAAAGGATGAAGCAATTTCCGGAGTGGTGTTACAAAATAATGAAAAAATATTGAGCAATGCAGTTGTACTTGCTTGCGGCCATAGCGCCAGAGATACCTATGCCATGCTGGCACAGCGGAAGATTGCACTAGAGGCTAAACCTTTTGCCATCGGTGTGAGAATAGAACATCCTCAGGAACTGATTGACAAGGCTCAATATGGTGAATTTGCCGGTCATCCCAAATTAGGGGCGGCAGATTACGCACTTGTCTATCACAATAAGGAAAACGGCCGTACCGCTTATTCCTTCTGCATGTGTCCAGGGGGCTTAGTTGTGGCTGCTGCCTCTGAAAGCGGCGGCGTAGTAACAAATGGCATGAGTATGCATAAACGCAATTCCGGTATAGCTAACAGTGCGTTGGTCGTTAATGTCGGCGGCACTGATTTTGGCAGTGGCCCGTTAGCGGGAATAGAATTTCAAAGACAGTATGAAAGATTGGCCTTTGCTGCCGGCGGCAGTTCTTACAGCGCACCTGCCCAAAATGTTCGTAGCTTTTTGACTGCCGAAACACCAAGTTTGAAAACAGCTTTTTCACCTACGTATCGTCCGGGTATTGTGCCTTATGATTTGACTAAAGTTTTACCGGATTATGTGACCGCGACACTGAAGGCTGGTTTGCTGGACTTTGACCGCAAAATCAAGGGGTTTGC
>CAZCMY010000023.1:0-10064 GCA_964500055.1 uncultured Acidaminococcales bacterium
TCCTCCAAAGGAAGGTCTTCTTTTCTCACACCATCTTTTTCAAAAACGGCGTAAGGATTGGCGGAACCGACTTCACCACCTGGCAAATAAATAAATTCCTTGTTCTCGGTATCACCAAGAATAATGCCGGCAAGTAGCTGCTCGGCCATAATTTTTGACATTTCGTGGCCCCTTCCATTAAATCAGAACATGCGTTTTTTGCGGAGAAAATAAGCAAACGTACTAGCTATTGCTGTTGCTATGGCTACGACTATAAAGAAAGCATAGTCATTATCGTGGAAAGGAACCTGCACATTCATTCCCCATAGTCCGGAAAGCACTGTAGGAATAGCCATCAAAATTGTGACACCAGCTAAAAATTTCATCACAAGGTTCATGTTATTATTGATGATTGAAGCAAATACTTCCATCATGCTATTTAAAATGTGGCTATACATCTCAACCATTTCTATAGCTTGCTTATATTCAATAATAACATCTTCCAACAAGTCTTCGTCTTCTTCATACATTTTGATCAAGTGTTGCAGCTGATTGGTAGAACGCAGACGTAGTATTTTTTCAGTAACAATATAGTTACTGCGCAAGGAAGCCGAGAAGAAGGTTAAGGACTTCTGGACATCAAGCAGATTGAAAAGTTCCGCATTCTCCATTGATTTTCTAAGGTGTTGTTCCAGTTCATCGGTACGGCGATTTATGTTACGGATATATTTCAAATATAGGGTAGCAGATTTATAAAGGATTTGGAAAAGGAAACGTGTTTTCTTAAAAGTGCTGAAGGTTCGATAATTGACCGAGTTGAAATCGGCCAGCACTGCATTAACTTCCAGACAAACGGTTATGATGCAGTTAGCAGTTATTATGATGCCCAAAGGCAGGGTGTCGTAATCATTGTTGCTACGTAAAAGAGGTATATCGATCAATATCAGTATCTGGTCAGATTCCCACTCAATACGAGATTTTTCTTCATCGTCCAAAGCTGCTGTCAGGTAATCAAGTTGTACTCCTGTTGCAGCTGAAATCTCGGTCAATTCTTCCATTGAGGGGCTTATAATATCAATCCATATGCCTTTTTCGAGCTGGTCCAACATCAGTTCGTCAACGCCATCAGCACAACTTTTATAAATCTTGTACATTGGAACCCCTCCATTCTGCTTTTAGTTTCGTTGGCGGCTACGCCGAAAATTTGTTTTATGAAAATGATGCGGTAAAGGTTATGGTGCAGCAGCCTTTGCAGTCAGCCCTGAGAGGCTTTACACAGCTCCCCGTTGATTTTTAATATATTAAAAATGCGGGAATAAAATTCATTTTTTTTCAACCATTAATATATTCGACGGAGAGATATAAAATCCTTGTAAAATATTTAACAACAAAATATTTTTACATGTAAAATTTTGGCGTCTGTATGTCGGGTTAAAGGCACAAGCAGGCTTTTTTTTCTGATATTTTGCTGATATAATACTAGATGAGTTTGTAGCAACGCAGAAGGGTAGTATGGGAAATATTGTTTTTATTATTTGTGTAGAAGGGTAGCGTGGTGTTAATGTCTATTCAGTTATTTATTGTTTGTGCGTACATTGTTTTATTGTTCGCGATCAGCATGTTTGCCAAGAAGAGAGCAGACAAGGGAGCTTCCGAGTACTTGTTTGCGGGACGTAAGCTTGGCCCGGGCCTTATAGCCGTCAATATTACAGGCCTCGCTGTTGGTGCCGCTTCAACTGTCGGCGTTGCAGAGAATGCTTTCAGTGTTGGTTTGGCAGCTGGCTGGTATAATGCAGCCTGGTCTGCTGGTGCCTTGATCATGGGCCTTGTTGCTGCCGGTAAGTATCGTGCCTTGAAGGCAACTACTATTCCAGATTTATTTGAACGTTATTATGATACCAAAGGAAGAGTTGTCAGCGCTATAGGCCTTTTAATAATTATGCTGGTTATTACTTCTTTGCAGTATCTCGCAGGCGGTGCTATACTTTCCGCCTTGCTGCCGGATATTTTTTCCTTCAAAGGCGGCATGATTACAAGTGCAGTTGTTTTTATCGGCATTACTTTGATTGGTGGCCTGTGGTCATCCGGTCTTTCCAATATAGTAAGTGTTATTTTAATTTATGTTGGTGTTTTATATTCTACCTACGCAGCAGTTGACCAGGTTGGCGGCATGGCTGTTCTTGTCAGTAAACTTCCTGCTAGTAAAGAATGGCTCAATCCTTTTTCCGGATTGCCGCTTGCAATAGTCATAGGCTGGTTTGTGGTCATGATTACACAGGCAATTACAGCACAAGGACCTGTACAGATAGCTTGCAGTGCTAAAGATTCCAATGCTGCCAAAAAAGGTTTTATCTGGGGTGCTGCGCTGATTTTCCCTATAGGCTTTTTGTGTGCTCTGCTAGGCATAATTGCCAGAGTAACTTTCCCAAATATTACGGCAACGATGGCATTGCCAAGTGTTGTTATGGGTTTAGACCCTTTTGCCTCCGGCATAACACTGGCGGCAATGTGGGCAGCCGATATTTCTACCGCCTGCACGATTCTCTTGGGCGCAGGAACATTGTTCTCGCAAGATATTTATAAACGCTTTATTAATCCAGGCATCTCTGGCGAGAAATTCCTGTTTGTTAACAGGGTAACTATATTCGTTTGCGGCATAGGCACTTTGTGGCTGGCTTTTAATGCAGTCGGTATTTTGAAAACGATGGTTGCAGGCTTAAGCCTCACAACCGCTCTTACTGTTGTTTTCCTTTTCACAATCTTCATGCCGTCTGTTTGCCGCAAAAGTTCTGCTTTTTATACAACTTTGGCAGGATTGATAGCCATTGTTGTCTGGCAATTTGTGCCAGCCTTGCATGTTTTACAGCATATAATTTACTTTGAATGGCTTGTTTGCATTATAGTATTCCTTTTGGTTGCTGTCATCGACCAAAGACCTATCAAGACACCGGAGTTAATTGAAGAAGAAGGTGAATAACATGCCTGATGACAAGCACACAAGCATTGATATTGGCCGTGCTGCTTTAAGAATTGCGATAACAAGCAACCGCACGGAAGAACAGAAAGTAAAGGAAGAGCTGGCTGCTCAGGGGATACGTTCCACCGCTGTTGATTTTGGCGGTGAATTCATCCAGTCGATTGTAAAAATAGTCGAAAGAGCAGTAGTGGCTGCTCAACGCCAGGGAATAGTAACCAGCACACATGTAGGTGCCGGAGCTGTAGCCGGAGCGGCGCACGAAGCGTTGGAGCAGGTTAAGGTGAAAGCGATAGGGTTTAATGTTGGTGGCAAAATCGGCATTGCCCGCTTTGATGAACACCTCTGCGTAGCAATTTTCATGGGCGTTGGCGTCCTTAACTTAAATGAGTTATGCGTTGGCCTTGCGCATCGTTCGCTTGACAAAGTTGAGTAAGTTTTACCCGTATGGTGTTGTCAAAGGCGATGCTATACGGGTTTTTTGGTATAAAATATAGAGGCAGAGGTATTATATTATGGACTTAATGGATGTAATTGGTCCTGTTATGATTGGACCTTCAAGTTCCCACACAGCTGGTGCTGTTCGTCTCGGACTTTTGGCCGTCAGCATTTTAGGTGAAAAGCCAGTGAAGGCAGAAATCGAACTGCACGGTTCTTTTGCGCAGACTTATCGTGGCCATGGTACTGATCTTGCATTGCTTGCCGGCCTTATGGGCTGGCTGCCGGACGATGCACGTATCCCGGAAGCAAAAACTTTTGCCGAAAAGAACGGTCTGGAGTATAGCTTTGCCAAGGTAAATCTTGGAGAATTGGCACACCCCAACACCGTAAGATTCAAATTGACAGGTGCAAGCGGTGCCGTTTGCCAAGTGATAGGTTCTTCTATTGGCGGCGGACAGGTCAGTGTTACAGAAATTGATGATTTTCCAGTGGAACTGAGTGGCAGATTACCTGGTGTTTTAGTGCTGCATAGGGACCAATGCGGTGTTATCGCCATGGTCAGCGGACAACTGGCGGAAGATGGCATCAATATTGCTGGTATGCGGGTATTCCGTACTGGTAAAGGTGGACTGGCAATTATGATAATTGAATGTGACCAGAAGGTCGCACCAGAAACATTGGAGAAAATAACTCATTTGATGGCTGTAAAATCTGTGCGCTTTATAAATAATGTGCTGTGAGGTAAGCAAAAATGGCAAAAGATAAACTATCTCTGGCGGCCTGGATAGAGGAGTCTGAGAAAAAAGGAGTTTCACTAAGAGAAACTTTAATTGCGAATAATGCTGAAGCAATGGGTGTCGAACCACAGGTTCTTCTTGATGAAATGGCTGATATGCTGAAGGTCATGCGTGCTTCCATCGATTTCGGTCTGACAGGTGTGCGTTCTCGCAGCAAACTAACGGGAGGCAGTGCTAAAAAACTGTTTGAAGCTAAACAAAGCAACAATTATGCTAACATTTTGGGTTCGACAGTAAGCGATGCGGTAATGTTTGCACTAGCAGTAGCTGAAGCTAATGCGGCGATGGGACGTATTGTGGCGGCACCAACAGCTGGTGCCAGCGGTGTTTTGCCAGGCATGCTGTTTTCTTTGCAAAAGAACTATGCGTTAAGTGAAAAAGATTTAGCAGCAGGACTTGTTGTAGCTGGCAGTATTGGTTTGGTTATTGCCAATAGATCGTCTTTGTCCGGCGCGATGGGTGGCTGTCAGGCAGAAACAGGCAGTGCGGCGGCCATGGCTGCCGGAGCAGCTGTCGATATGCTGGGAGGCACGCCAGAGCAAGTCGGTCATGCGGTAGCGATGACAATAAAAAATATGCTGGGTCTCGTTTGTGATCCTGTAGCTGGGTTGGTAGAAGTTCCTTGCATCAAGAGAAATGCCGGAGCAGTCGCGCAGGCATTGACGGCCGCAGAAATGGCCTTGGCAGGCATCACCAGTTTTATCCCGGCGGATGAAGCAATTGATGCAATGAAAGAAGTTGGTGACCGTATGCCTTGCGCCTTGAAAGAAACAGCAGGAGGCGGATTGGCCCATGCACCAACAGCGCTGGCTTGGGCTGCAAAATATTTCAAATCTGAAGAATAACAAATTACAGGAGGTAAAAAATATGAAAAATGTCATAAGTACTGATAAGGCGCCAAAAGCGATTGGCCCTTATTCACAAGCAATTGAAGCAGCAGGTTTGCTTTTCGCATCCGGTCAAATACCGATTGTGCCTGCAACAGGAGAAATAATTGCTGGTGGTATAGAGGAGCAGACAGAGCAGGTCTTGTCCAATATTGAGGCTATTCTTGCTGCCAAAGGTCTTAATTTTGCAGATGTTGCAAAGACTACTGTATTTCTAGCTGATATGAATGATTTTGCTACGGTTAATGCTATATATGCCAAAGCCTTTGCGGAAAATCCTCCTGCGCGTTCTTGCGTACAGGTTGCCAGACTGCCTAAAGACGTTAAAGTTGAAATAGAAATCATAGCTGTTTGCAAATAATGATGACTAAAATTTATTAAACTGTAAAAAAGTTACGAAAAGTCGTTGACACTATCAAGTGTCTATGGTACAATAATTTTCGTCGCCAAGCTGTTAAAGTTTGGTCAATTTGGTGGCTGTGGTGAAGCGGTTAACACGGCGGATTGTGGCTCCGTTATTTCGTGGGTTCGATCCCCACCAGTCACCCCACAATTTTTAGTTGTTGCCTATCTTTGGGGCGTCGCCAAGTCGGTAAGGCACGGGACTTTGACTCCCGCATGCGTTGGTTCGAGTCCAGCCGCCCCAGCCATGTGATCCACTAGCTCAGTCGGTAGAGCACCTGACTTTTAATCAGGGTGTCCCGCGTTCGAGTCGCGGGTGGATCACCATTTTTATTTTTAGACACAGTTTTATTTCAAGACAACTGCCGCGGGAGTGGCGGAACTGGCAGACGCACTAGACTTAGGATCTAGCGCCGTGAGGCGTGCAGGTTCGATTCCTGTCTCCCGCACCAACTAAACAAACAAAAGACTTCTCAGTTTTCCTGAGAAGTCTTTTTTTACTATGAACTCCTGCTTAATTTAAAAATTCTGTTTTTAAACAATATTGTTCTTGATAATCATATACAAAGATGATAGAATTCAAACAAGTAGCTTCCTTTATGGGCAATATGTTTGAATTTGAAGCCTAGCCTTCATTTTAGCCTTGCTGAAATTTTTAGGCCAGACTAAGTCTGGCCATTTATTGTTTTTGGAACCCTTCTTCGTTTTTCTCGGTCATTTGCATTTTAATATAAATCAGCCCTTTGCGAGGTGCCAGCAAATGTATATCTATACGAATAAAATATTCCATAAGCATACTTCACTGATTTTCACGTTATTAGGCGCGGCTTCAGCTTCAATTGCTTTTTTGATTCAACGACTCAGCGAAACCTATTTCCCTAGTATGCGAGATGTTGTGGTCTATTTTGCCATAATTCTTTTTGCTATTTTTGGTGCAATCATTGGCAAAATGATTTATGAGCTTCATTATATGGCTATGTTTGATTTTTTGACAAAATTAGGAAATCGATGGTACTTCAATATACGTCTTACGCAAGAAATTGAAAGAAACAGTCGGGGCAGTTATTCTGTCTGCGTGGCGGCAATAGATGTTGATAATTTCAAACAGATAAATGATCAAATGGGTCATTACGCTGGTGATGCCGTTTTGGTCAACATCTCGAATATCTTCCGTAAATATACCCGCAATCTGGATGTTGTAGCCCGTTGGGGCGGTGATGAGTTTGTTATAATATTCCCTGATACGGATATGAGAAGCTCATTAGAAATCACAAACAAACTAAAAGATGTTGTGCTCGCCAGCGAGGAATGCGGCATCGCTACTTTAAGCATCGGCGTAGTAGCAATTAACAGAGATTGGGACAAGAAACAGGTTATCAGGGAAGTTGATTTGATGCTCAGGGCAGCAAAGAAAACAAAAAATTCCGTTGTCTCCCTTGCCTGATATTAATTGGGCATAATAAATAAATTTATAAGCAATAATTTATGTTTTTTAGTTATTATGACACCACTTTCTTAGTGGTGTTTTTTATTATATATAAATCTTTACTTAAATATTGACGTTCCTGTTTAATTGCGTGATATACTTGTGAATAGCGTGGATAGGCTTAAGGGATGACAAAGGCAAGTACAATAACAGGGAAGTTTTGGAGGATGGAATTCATGCAAAGTAAATTTGCTTTTTCTAATATTTTTATTATTGGCTTGGTCAGCCTTTTTATTGATATGAGCACGGAAATGGTTTATCCGCTGATTCCTTTATTTTTGACGACAAATCTTGGAGCAACGCCTGCGATTGTTGGCGTAATAGAAGGCATAGCAGAGTGTACGGCTTCATTTCTGAAAGTATTTAGTGGCTATATAGGTGACGTTTACCAAAATAAGAAAAAACTGACGTTTATTGGTTATTCTGCGTCCATTGTTTACAAAGTTGCCTTGTTGCTTTCAGCTTCCTGGACGGGCGTTTTGGCGGCCAGAGTAATAGACCGGGTCGGTAAAGGCATTCGAGTCGCACCCCGTGACGCACTGGTAGAAGAGTCAAGTGAGAAAGATAAACTGGGACGGTCTTACGGTCTGCACAAGATGCTCGATATGCTGGGCGCAGCGTTAGGGGTATTGCTTGCTTATTTCATTATTACCAATGAAGTTGATTTTGAGACCGCTTTTCTTTATTCGATAATTCCCGCGGTAATTGGCGTCCTTATGATAGGAGCCGTGCAGGAAAAGGGCAGCGGCAAACGTGATGTCCAGAAGTTTACTTTGAGGGGCGTGCAGCTTGACAGAAGGCTGAAACTTTACCTGGGAGCAATGTTCATCTTTTGCCTCGGCAATTCCTCCAATGTCTTTCTGCTTCTGCGGGCTAAAGATTGCGGATTTTCACCTTCACAGGTAATTTTGCTTTATTTGGCATTTAATGTATCAGCGTCATTGCTGTCTATGTTTGCCGGCAGATTATCCGATAAGGTAGGCAGAAGAAGGATCATTGTACCGGGATATATAGTTTTCGCGTTGGTCTATCTGGGTTTTGGCTTACTATCCAGCAAACTGGCTATAATAATACTATTTATTGCGTATGGAGTTTATACGGCTTTCAACACGGCTGCCGAGAGGGCTTTCATTGCTGAGACGGCACCAGCCAATCTGAAAGGCACAGTCCTTGGACTGTATGGTATGCTTCAAGGTGTAGGGCTGTTGCTATCTTCAATTATCGCAGGCTTATTGTGGGATTATGTCGACCCGAGTGCCCCTTTCTTGTTCGGTGGTATAGTGGGCTTTATATCCGCGATTGCCATAACTTTCATATTGGGTGAAGACAGAGAAAGAACAGTATAATACTGGTGCATTGCTCAAAAATTATTGGTATAATAAACTATTAAATACATTTAGGTTTGGTGGGTTATGTAATGAAAGAGTTTTACTGCGCAAACAGCGAGGAAACTGAAAAGTTGGGTTTTGCTATCGGCCAGACTGCCGGTGAAGGCGATGTCATTTGTCTCAGTGGTGATCTCGGCGCCGGTAAAACCGCATTGGCCAAAGGTATAGCACTGGCAAAGGGTGTACCTGAAGGTGAGATAACGAGCCCGACTTTTGCCATCATGAATATCTATAAGGGCAAGGATGCAGATCTTAGACATTTTGATTTGTACAGGCTGAACAGAGCTGAAGAATTGGATGACATAGGCTTTGATGAATATGTCGGCGGCTGTGGGATAACAATGATTGAATGGGCAGATTTATTTCCAGAGGAAATGCCGGAGGAATATTTGCAAATCAATATCAGCGTTGAAAAAACAGGGCGCAAAATCGTTTTGGAGCCCCATGGCAGACACTACGAAGAATTATGTGAGAAGGTGGAAGTACTTGTTAATTCTGGGAATTGATACAGCGACCAAAGTTTGTACTGTGTCTCTGCTGAGAGATAGCGAACCGGTTGCAGAATATGAAATAAATATTGGTATGACCCATTCAGAAGGTCTGTTGCCGCAAATAGGGCAACTTTTCGAACGTACCAAGATAGAAAAAAAAGACATCGACTTGATTGCCATAAGTATCGGACCAGGTTCTTTTACCGGACTGCGCATCGGGCTTGCTACGGCAGAGGCGATGGCCTACTCCTGGCAAATTCCTGTCTGCGGCGTTGATACTTTGCAAGCAATGGCTTATAACGTGCCAGTTGACGATATTATACTTGCCCCGGTGCTGGATGCGCAGAAGGGCAACTACTATCTGGCACTTTATGAATGGCAAAATGGTGAATTAACCGAGCATCAAAAGGTGACAGTTGTATCAAGGGAAGAATTGCTCACCAGGCTCTCTGAATTCGCGAAGCCGGTAATGATATTAGGTGAATGTGCAAAGCTGGCACAAGAAAGCTTACCACAATCAGTGAAGCTTGCACCTTTGCAAGTGCGTATGCCGAAGGCTTCTTCCGTGGCACTTTTGGGCCTGGAAGAATACAATAATGGCCAAAGAAAAGATATTTTCGAATTGAATCTTCATTATATAAGACGATCGGAAGCAGAAGAATTATGGGAAAAACGGCAAAAGAAGGTATAGTAACGCGGGAAATGTCCGCAGCAGATTTAAAGGCTGTGCAGGCTATTGAGCAGGAGTCTTTCCACGACAGTTGGGCCGTAGAATCCTGGCTGGCTGAATTGAACAGCAGTTTGGCCAACTACATAGTGCTGGAGCAAGATGGCATTATTAGAGGATTTGCGGGTTTCTGGCTGATTGCCGGTGAAGCGCAAGTGACAAGAGTAGCGGTAGCAAAGGATGAACGCGGTAAAGGACTGGGCAAAATCCTTACTGAAGCAATGGTAGCCGCCGCCTGGCAGGAAGGCGCTGAGGCTGTTACTCTTGAAGTCAGAAAGAGCAATGTTGCTGCACAAACCGTTTATACACAAACAGGTTTTACTGTTTCAGGTGTAAGGCCGCAGTATTATGTAGACAATAAGGAAGATGCCATTATCATGTGGCTGTATCGATAGAAAAACAGGTGAATTTTATGGAGAAAAAAGATATCTATATATTAGGAATTGAGAGCAGCTGCGATGAAACTGCTGCTGCCGTTGTCAAAAATGGCAG
>CAZCMY010000023.1:10164-11301 GCA_964500055.1 uncultured Acidaminococcales bacterium
CTGGTTGATGAAGAGTTGGAACCGCCTTTTATGGCCTTAGTGGTTTCCGGCGGTCACACAGCCTTAATGAAAGTGAAAGACTACAATAGTTTCGAACTTCTCGGACAAACCAGGGATGATGCAGCTGGTGAAGCCTTTGACAAGATTGCTCGTGTCATGGGACTGCAGTATCCAGGCGGCCCTGAAATAGAATTATTGGCAAAGGATGGTAATCCTTCTGCGATTGATTTTCCACGTGCCTTGCTTGATCAAAGCTATGATTTCAGCTTCAGCGGTTTGAAATCATCGGTAATCAATTACCTGCATACGGAAAAGCAGGCAGGACGTGAGGTAAACAGGGCTGATGTTGCTGCCAGCTTTCAGGCAGCTATCGTTGATGTGCTGGTTAAGAAAAGCGTGCATGCCATGGAGACCAGCGGCCTCAAGAAAATAGTACTCGCCGGCGGTGTTTCTGCTAACAAAACTTTGCAGGCAGAATTGGGGGCAGCGGTGGAAGCCATAGGGGTAAAACTTGTGCATCCCAAACCGGTGCTTTGCACAGACAATGCAGTCATGATTGCCTGCCGAGGCTATTATAAATTCCTGAATAACGAATTTAGCAGCATGGATTTGAATGCCGATCCTGCATTGAAATTAGGATGAATTAAGTAGGGAAACTTCTGGAGAAAAAATTGCGTCAATTGTGGATAACTCTGCAGAAGCGCTTAAATACTAGCTTTTGCTTGTTAATAAGTTGTGTGTATTTGTGGATAAACTCTTAACTACTAGTGCATTGATGAATATTCAGAAAAATAATTCTGTGATTAATGGAGGTATCATGGCGAAAAGTTTTTTATCCAAAGAACAGATAAATCTGCTTAATTCCTGTATGGCTGGCGCCAATCTGGCAGCAGATATAGCTCACGCACATGTCTATCTCTATGTGCGGGACGAAGACCCAAAGTATATCACCGTCTACGGACAGGCACTGCCGCTTAAAGAATTTGTGACACATTCGGCCAATATCATCGGGCGCAAGCTCAGACTGGCAGAAGAACCTCTGGTTGGACGTACCTTACAGAGCGGTCTGGTAGTCACAGGTAAGAGAGAAAGTATTCTCGGTTTCTTTGCCAAGATAAAGCTTTTCCCATTGCTTGA
>CAZCMY010000023.1:11401-16237 GCA_964500055.1 uncultured Acidaminococcales bacterium
CAGGCTGCCATCGTTGTCTTGACAGATATTACTGAGCTGAAAAAGAAAGAAGAAGAACTGCTGGTCAAATCGGCAGTTATCAAGGAAATTCATCACCGTGTCAAAAACAATCTGCAGACTATCGCAAGCCTGCTTAGAATGCAGACCAGACGGACCGAAGATGAAAATACCAAAAATATCCTGCGCGATATTATTGGCAGGATCAACAGCATAGCATTGGTGCATGAAGCTCTTTCGCAGCAAGACAGCGATGTTGTGAATGTTGCCGAGGTGGCGGAACGCATTTATCAGGCGATAATTACAAGTATGGTAATGCCGGACTTTAAGTTGGAAAGCAGTTTTCATGCCGATGAACTTATTCTGCCATCAGAACAGGTAACAGCTGTAGGACTGATTTTAAATGAATTATTGCAAAACGCGCTGGAGCATGGTTTTGAAAATTGTACCAGCGGCAAAATGACTGTAGCTCTCAAGGTAAATCCGGACAGTTATTCACTGGAAATAACAGATGATGGTATTGGACTTCCACCAGGTTTTGAAATTGGACAAACTAATAGTTTAGGGCTTAAAATTATACAAACGATGGCTGAAGCTGACCTACACGGCACCTTTGAGCTGCTGCCCCTGGAAAAAGGGACCCTGGCCCGTGTAGAAGTACCGATAAGGAAAGAGTGATATTATGGAAAAAATGCGAGTTATAGTAGCTGACGATGAAACAATTATCCGTCTTGATATCAAAGAAATGCTGACAGAAGCTGGCCATAACGTTGTCGCGGAAGCTGCTGACGGCGAAGAGGCTGTGAAATTGGCTACCGAGTTGAAACCAGACCTCGTAATTATGGACGTCAAAATGCCTAAAATGGATGGCATTACTGCCGCACGCCTGATCAATGACAAACATATTGCTCCGGTTTTACTTTTGACTGCTTACAGTCAGACTGACCTGATTGAGAAGGCCAAAGAAGCGGGAGTACTTGCTTATCTGGTAAAACCTATCAGGGAAGAACAGCTTTTCCCGGCAATCGAAATCGCTCGTTCCCGTTTTGCCGAAATCAAAACTCTGGGCGAAGAGCTTGACTACCTGAAAGAAAGTCTGGAAACCAGAAAGCTTTTGGATCGTGCCAAGGGCATTCTGATGGCGGCGCATAATATCACTGAGGCGGAAGCCTATCGGAAGATGCAGCAATACAGTATGAACCAGCGCACTACCTTGAAAGAGCTGGCAGAAGCCATCATTGCGGCGGCTGCCAAACGCAAATAATTAATCAAGCCTTTTCTGTTTTTTTACAAAGAAAAGGCTTGATTTTTTTTCGTAAAATGATTATTATAGATAATGTAATTAGCACTCGAATTAACGGAGTGCTAACAAATAAAAGATTATAAAATTATATAAGGTATTGAAAGGGGATTGTAAGAATGTTAAAACCATTAGCAGATCACATTATTGTCGAAGCAGTCGTGAAAGAAGAAAAGACTTCCAGCGGTATCTACCTGCCTGATACAGCAGCAAAAGAAAAACCACAAACAGGTAAAGTAATTGCCGTAGGTAAAGGTAAAGTTTTGGAAAACGGTACCCGTGTAGAACCAGAAGTAAAAGTTGGCGAAGTTGTTGTTTTCGCAAAATACTCCGGCACTGAGGTAAAAGTAGACGAAAAAGAATATCTGATCCTCAGCGAACGTGATATTCTTGCAGTACTTGACTAAGAAAAACTAATTACTATTAATTTTCATAAAGAAATTAAGGAGATGTGAAATAATGGCTAAACAAGTATTATTTAATGAAGAAGCACGTCGTGCTCTTGAACGCGGCGTTAACGCATTGGCTGATGCAGTAAAAGTAACATTGGGACCTAAAGGCCGCAATGTCGTATTGGAGAAAAAATTCGGTGCTCCTACTATTACTAATGACGGTGTAACAATTGCCCGCGACATCGATCTCGAAGACGCTTTTGAAAACATGGGCGCTCAATTGGTTAAAGAAGTTGCTACCAAAACTAATGACGTAGCTGGTGATGGTACTACTACAGCAACCGTTCTGGCACAAGCAATGGTTCGTGAAGGTATGAAAAACGTTGCTGCCGGCGCTAACCCGATGGTAATCAAAAAAGGTATCAAAGCTGCAGTCGATGTTCTTGTCGAAGAACTGAAAACAGTTTCCAAGAAAGTACAAACTAAGAGCGCAAAAGCTCAGGTTGCTTCAATCTCCGCTGGTGATGAAGAAATCGGTGGCTTGATCGCAGATGCTATGGAAAAAGTCGGTGATGACGGCGTTATCACTGTTGAAGAATCCAAAACTATGGAAACCTGCCTGGAAACTGTAGAAGGTATGCAATTTGACCGTGGCTACATTTCTCCTTACATGGTGACCGATCCTGATAAAATGGAAGCTGTTCTCAGCAATCCATACGTATTCATTACTGACCGCAAAATTACGATGATCCAAGACATCATGCCTGTTTTGGAAAAAGTTGTTCAACAAGGCCGTGAACTCCTGATCATCGCTGAAGATATCGAAGGCGAAGCTCTTGCAACTCTTGTTGTTAACAGACTCCGTGGCACCTTCAAAGCTGTTGCTGTTAAAGCTCCTGGCTTCGGTGACCGCCGTAAGGCAATGCTCCAGGATATCGCTATTCTGACTGGTGCTGCTGTTATCAGTGAAGAAGTTGGCCGTAAACTCGACAGCGCAACTGTTGCTGACCTCGGTTCTGCAAGTCAAGTTCGCGTAACTAAAGACCTTACTACTATCGTTGACGGCGCTGGCAAAAAAGAAGACATTGCTGCCCGCGTAGCTCAAATCCGTACACAAATTCCAGAAACTACTTCCGATTTCGATAAAGAAAAACTGCAAGAACGTCTGGCTAAACTGGCTGGCGGCGTAGCAGTAATCAAAGTTGGCGCAGCTACTGAAGTTGAACTGAAAGACAAGAAACTCCGCATTGAAGATGCTCTGAATGCTACTCGTGCAGCAGTTGCTGAAGGTATCGTTGCCGGCGGCGGCGTTGCCTTACTCCAAGTGCAAGCAGCTCTGAACAAAATTCAATCAACTGGCGATGAAAAAACCGGTGTGGAAATTGTTAAACGCGCAATTGAAGAACCAGTTCGCCAAATCGCTTTCAACGCAGGTCTCGAAGGTGCAGTTATCGTTGACACCATTAAACGTTCTGAAAGCGGTATCGGCTTCAATGCTTTGACTGAAGAATATGTTGACATGATTGCTGCCGGTATTGTTGACCCGACAAAAGTTACCCGTAGTGCACTGCAAAATGCAGCAAGCATTGCAGCAATGATTCTGACCACTGAAACCTTGGTTGCAGATAAACCTGCAAAAGAAGGTGCTGCTGCTATGGGCGGCGGCATGCCAATGGGCGGAATGCCTGGTATGATGTAATATCAAGCCATTACTTGAATCTCGCGGCGCTAATAACGTCGCGAGATTTTTTTTACCTATCAATTGTAATTTCGCTGCTTTTATGTTAATATTCTTGAATAATAGTAAAAAATGTTACGGAGGCTCTGCAAAAAAATGGAAAAAATGCAACACGAACTTATACTGGTTATTGACTTCGGCGGCCAATACAATCAATTGATTGCCAGAAGAGTTAGAGAATGCGGAGTTTACTGCGAGATTATCCCTTATACCTATACGCTTGAACAAATCAAGGCGAAAAACCCTAAAGGTATAATTTTTACAGGTGGACCAAACAGCGTATATGCTGAAGAAACCCCAAAAGTTGATGCCGGTGTTTTCGAGCTGGGTGTGCCGGTTCTGGGCATTTGCTATGGACATCAATTCATGGCACATACTTTGGGTGGACATGTTGAAAGTGCTGGTATCAGCGAATTTGGCAAGACTTCCGTGGAATTGCAGACTGATTGTTCCCTGTTCAAAGGTGTTGAAGGCAAGAATATTTGCTGGATGAGCCATAACGATTATGTTTCTGAAGTGCCGGAAGGCTTCCAAACTTATGCTATGACAAGCGAATGTCCTGTCGCGGCAATGATTAATGATGAACGCAAGTTGTATGGCGTACAATTCCATCCGGAAGTTGAACATACTCCTTTCGGCCGCAAGATGCTTTCCAATTTCTTGTTTGATATCTGTGGTGTTAAGGGCGACTGGACAATGGCTTCCTTCGCTAAAACCAAGATTGAAGAAATCAAGGCTTTAGTTGGCGATGCACATGTACTCTGCGCACTGTCCGGCGGCGTTGATTCTTCTGTAGCTGCTGTTCTTGTGCACAAAGCAATTGGCAAACAACTGACCTGTGTCTTTGTTGACCATGGTCTTTTGCGCAAAGATGAAGGCGATACCGTTGAGCAAGTCTTCAGAGAAAAATTCGATATGAACCTTATCCGCGTTAATGCTAAAGACCGCTTCATGGGTAAATTGGCAGGCGTTTCCGATCCTGAAAGAAAACGCAAAATTATCGGCGAAGAATTCATTCGCGTTTTTGAAGAAGAATCCAATAAATTAGGTAAAGTTGATTACCTGGTACAAGGCACAATCTATCCAGACGTTGTTGAAAGCGGCACTGGTACTTCTGCTACCATTAAGAGCCATCACAACGTAGGCGGCCTTCCTGAAGATATGGATCTGAAGTTGATTGAACCGCTGCGCGAATTGTTTAAAGACGAAGTGCGCGCTGTCGGTGAAGAACTTGGCATTCCGTCAGATCTCGTTTGGCGCCAACCGTTCCCAGGCCCTGGTCTTGCGATTCGTGTTCTCGGCGAAGTTACCGAAGAGAAACTCGAAATTACCAGAGAAGCAGACGCTATTTTCCGTGAGGAAATTGCGAAAGCTGGTTTGGAAAGAAAAATCTGGCAATATTTTGCCTG
>CAZCMY010000024.1:0-4004 GCA_964500055.1 uncultured Acidaminococcales bacterium
TTTAATTTACGTCCGGCAAGTGCATAGTTTTCCGTTGTACCTTCGCTGCGTTTCTTAGCGAACCAACTGATAGCGAATAAAGCAACAATGTAAAGAATTAAAATAGCAAGTGACACTGACATGACAAAAGACCTCCCGCAAATTATAGTCGTGTTTTGGGGCATAAAAAAACGCCCCTCTAAAAGGGACGATAAAATATCGTGGTACCACCCAATTTGACGCAAAAACTCCAAAAAAAAATACCACCGGCTCTGGGACGAACTTTCTGCCGTGGTACCACCCAATTTGGAATGCTTTTGCATCCACTCTCAACCCCTTAACGCGGGCAACGGCTCCACCTACTTATTTTCAGCTGGCAGCTCAGGAGGGAACTTCCTCTGTGTTTCGGCCACCGGTTTCCACCATCCCGGCTCTCTATGGACATCCACAAAAAGTACTTTTCTCCGTCATCGCAATAACTATTTGAACTTATGAACTGATTATAATCATCTTATTCCGCAAAGTCAAGAGAAAATTTATGCATAAATCAAGTAATTTTTTAGCAAAATATCTATAAATAAAGTTGACAAAAAAAATCATACACTATATAATATCTTTTGTTAAGTCGTGACTCCGTAGCTCAGCTGGATAGAGCGTTTGACTACGAATCAAAAGGTCGCGTGTTCGAATCACGCCGGGGCCACCAGATATTAAACAAAGAGATCAGGATTATCCTGGTCTTTATTTTTTTATTATATTACAATGAAAAATCAGGGTGATATGCAGCGCATAAAAGCGTTGCTATCTACCCTGATTTTTTTATTTAAAAATATTATTTGCCTGTTCTGCCACGTTTTGTAAAAGGAACATTTTGTGCACAAAGCGGACAGCTTTCTGGTTTATAAGTTTCGACGTTCAAATGCAGCAAAGCTTCGGTACGCAGACCGAAATCCACCTTACCACCGCTGCGATCAACCAGAAGACCTATGCCAACCGGTACACCGCCATGTTCTTTAACAACGTTTAATACTTCGACAACGCTGCCGCCTGTAGTAACGATATCCTCAACTATCAAGACACGCGTTCCCGGTTCAATATGGAAGCCGCGTTTCAAGGCCATTTTACCATCTTCACGTTCGGTGAAAATTGCACGGGTGCCAAGTTGTTTGCCTACCTCATGAGCAAGCAGAATACCGCCTGTCATTGGACCTACAACGAGTTCGACATTGTCATTGGCATAACGTGCAGCAAGCTCCTTACAGAGCATTTCTGTGTATTTAGGATGCTGCAGAACATTGAACTTCTCTACATACATCGGGCTATGCAAGCCAGATGTCAGCAAAAAATGTCCATGCAATACAGCCTGTGTTTCTTCCAATAATTTCATAACATCTTGTTCATTCATTCTTATACACCCCTGATTTCTGCCACGATAGCTTTAGCTGCGGCAACTTTGTCTTCTGCTTGGGTAATTGGTCTGCCAACTACTATATGACTTGAACCATTTTTAAAAGCACCTGACGGCGTTGCAACCCTGCTTTGGTCGTTCAATGCAGCACCTGCCGGGCGTACACCTGGCGTAACGATCAGAAAATCCGGACCGCATGCTTTGCGAATTGCCTCAGCTTCCTGTGGTGAAGCAACAACACCATCTAAACCTGACTTTTTGGCTAGCAGTGCCAACGACACTACCTGGTCAGCAATAGCCTTTTGGTAACTAAGATCTGCCCATTGTTCTTCATCCATACTGGTCAAAACAGTTACAGCGATAAGTTTTGGCGCAGGTCTATTCATTTTGGCTGCGGTTTCTTTAACAGCCTTGGCAGCTTCCGCCATCATTTTGGCGCCGCCAACAGCATGAACATTCAGCATATCCATACCTAAAGCTGTGAGTACTGACAAACTCTTGGCAACTGTATTCGGTATATCCTGCAGTTTTAAGTCAAGAAAAACGTGTTTTCCCTGTTCCTTCAAAAATTTTATTGCATCATTACCGGCAGCATAATATAACTCCATGCCAACTTTGTAATAGCTGACGCTCGCACCAAGTTCGAGAACCAATTTTTTCGCTTCATCTAAAGTTGAGAAATCAAGCGCCACTATCAAACGGTCATCATGTTCCATTTTGTCACCTCTTATCAGATTGCTTAAACAGTCAAATTATTTTGGCAGTGCTAAACCAATTATCTCCTGAATATTCTTAAATTCATGCCTATCGAGATAAGAAAGCATTCCCTGGCAAATGGTTTCTGCCAGACGTGGATCGCAGAAATTAGCAGTGCCCACAGCTACAGCGCTGGCTCCCGCCAGGAAAAATTCAATTGCATCCTCAGCGTTCATAATACCGCCCATGCCAATAATAGGGACATTGACTTTTTGTGCTACCTGATAAACCATACGTACTGCCACAGGTCTTACAGCCGGTCCTGACAAACCACCCATGACGTTACCAAGGACTGGTTTACGGCGGTCTATATCTATTTTCATGCCGATCAGCGTATTAATCAAGGAAAGGGCATCAGTGCCTGCTTCCTGAGCAGCCAAAGCCATTTCCACAATATCCGTGACATTAGGAGAAAGCTTCGTTATTACCATTTTCCCTGTATTAGCTTTAACCGCTCTGACAACTTCAGCAGCGCTCTCCGGGCAAGTGCCAAAGGCAATACCGCCATGCTTGACGTTCGGGCAGGAGATGTTGATCTCAATCGCATGTACGCCTTCTATGTCAAGCTTTTTAGCCAGCTCACCGTATTCTTCCGGGGTTGAACCAGCTATATTAACAATTACAGGAACATCAATTTTTTTGAGTTCCGGCAAAGTATGTTCTATGAAATAATCCGAGCCGGGATTTTCCAGGCCAACACAATTCAGCATGCCTGATGGTGTCTCCACTGCTCTTTGGCCTTTATTGCCGGCACGTGGTTCCAATGTTGTACCTTTGACAGTAACGGCACCAACTTTTTCTAAATCAAGAAAATCCTGAAACTCCAGGCCAAAACCAAAAGTACCGGAAGCAGTCGTAACCGGTGTTTTCATTTTCAAACCAGCTATATCAACTGCCAGGCGATTATCGTATAAAGCTTTCACCATTCCGTCACCTCCTGCGCCCAAAAGACAGGGCCGTCGGTACAAACTTTCAGTCTTTTGTGGACGCCGCCACAGGAACAGGAAAGACATGCGCCCAACCCACAAGCCATATATTTTTCCAGTGAAATCTGACATGGTACTTCGAATTTTGCGGCTACCTCAACCACAGCTTTCATCATAGGTTCAGGTCCACAGACATAGATACAGTCATAACCGCCTTTTTGCAGCAGTTCTGGCAAGAGAGCCAGTACTGTCCCTTTTTCGCCCAAACTGCCGTCATCTGTCGTTATATGAATAGCTTCACATAAATCTTCGAAAATATCCATCCAGAACAATTCTTTTTTGGTTCTGCCGCCCATCAATATTTCAACTGGATTCGGGCAGAAGTTTTTGGCAAGATAAACCAAAGGTGCCAAACCTAAACCACCGCCTATAAGCAGTGGTTTTTTGGCTTGTAAATCAAATCCATGACCCAAAGGGCCTATAATACTAATTCTATCGCCGGTACAAGCATCAGCGAGAATATGTGTCGCTTCGCCTATAATGCGATATATAAGCGTCAGAACACCCTTTTCCGGATCAACATTTGCGACTCCTAACGGACGTCTTAAGAGAGGTGCCGTATGAGTGCTTGTTTGCACATTGACAAATTGTCCAGGCAAAGCCTGACGTGCAATCTCCGGAGCCAGAAAATCAATCTGCCGCACGTCCTGAGAAAGCATTTTCTGGCCGATAACCTTGGCGTCTACGATAACTTTTGTCAACAATCATCCCTCCCAAGCTAAATCTTGAAGAGCTATAATGCTTACCATGCGACGACGACGCATAGCAGACATGACATGCTGCAGTTCCCTTGCAGTATCGATAGAAGTCAAACATGGTATCGCGTGTTCAACAGTTGAACGTCTGATCTGGAAACCGTCACGTGCAACATCACG
>CAZCMY010000024.1:4104-16077 GCA_964500055.1 uncultured Acidaminococcales bacterium
TAATCAATCGCCATTACCTCGCCTGTGGACTTCATCTCAGGTCCAAGGGTGATATCGACGTCAGACATCTTGTTGAAGGAGAATACCGGTGCTTTTACCGCATAGTAATCTGGGAAGAAGCCAAGACCAGGTTTTAAGCCCTGTTCGCGGATAGAGTGTCCCATCGCAGCCTTGGTAGCAACATTAACCATGGCTATGCCGGTTACTTTGCTCAGGAAAGGTACTGTACGGCTGGAACGCGGATTAACCTCTATGACATATACCTGATTGTCGCGCACGATGAACTGGATATTGATCATGCCATGTACTTCAAGTCCAAGTGCCAGCTTATTCGTATAATCAATGATAGTTTTAATAACTTGTTCGCTCAGACTGCGTGGCGGATAAACCGCAATACTATCGCCGGAATGAACGCCAGCGCGTTCGATATGTTCCATGATGCCAGGTATCAATACGTCGACACCGTCGCAGATGGCGTCAACTTCTACTTCCGTTCCCATCAGATAATGGTCAACAAGTACCGGATGCTCTTTGGAAGCTTTAACTGCGCTTGTCATGTAGTGTCTTAGTTCATCATCGCTGTAGACTATTTCCATCGCACGGCCGCCCAAGACGTAGGAAGGACGGACCATAACGGGATAGCCGACATCTTTAGCCGCTTTCAAGGCACCGGTAATGTCAAAGACGGTGTGACCCTGTGGGCGCGGAATATTGACAGCAGTCAGAAGTTCATCAAAACGTTCCCTGTCTTCTGCTGAGTCGATGCTGTCAACGCTGGAACCAAGAATCTTGACGCCGCATTTATCTAGCGGACCGGCAAGGTTAATAGCAGTCTGACCACCGAACTGTACAATTACACCTTCAGGTTTTTCTTTCTCAATGATATTCAGAACATCTTCGAGAGTTAAAGGTTCAAAATACAGGCGGTCTGATGTATCGAAGTCTGTACTTACTGTTTCCGGGTTGTTATTGATAATGATAGTTTCGTAGCCAAGTTCCTTCAAAGCCCAGACAGAATGTACCGAGCAGTAGTCAAACTCAACACCCTGACCGATACGGATTGGACCGGAACCAAGAACAACCACTTTCTTCCTGTCGGATACGACAACTTCATCTTCTGTAGCATAGGTAGAGTAATAATATGGAGTGTGAGCTTCAAACTCTGCAGCACAGGTATCAACCATTTTGTAGGTTGGTACGATTCCCCATGCTTTGCGCATTTCACGCACTTCAAGAGCAGCTTTTCCTATATATTCACCAATTGTAACATCGGCAAAACCCATTTTCTTAGCTTTACGCATCAGTTCTTCTGTCATCGGTTCAGTTTTTATTAACTTTTCCATATCAACGATGTTGTGAACCTTGCGCAGGAAGAAACGGTCAATCTTCGTTATCTGGTGAATATCCTCCAGTGCTTTGCCGCGGCGGAAAGCCTCGGCTATTACGAAGAACCGCTCATCATTAACATCCTCTATCTTCGCAAATATTTCTTCGTCAGTAAGCAGTTTAAATTCCGGTACTTCAAGATGAGTGAGACCAATTTCCAAAGAACGCACAGACTTAAGCATTGCTGCTTCCATGCTTCTTTCAATTGACATTACTTCGCCGGTAGCCTTCATCTGTGTTCCCAGCGTTCTGTCAGCAGAAACGAATTTATCAAAAGGCCAGCGTGGTATTTTCAATACCACATAGTCCAAAGCAGGCTCAAAGCAAGCAGTCGTTTTCTTGGTAACAGCGTTTTGAATCTCGTCCAGAGTATAACCAACTGCTATTTTGCTGGCAACCTTGGCAATCGGATAGCCTGTTGCTTTTGATGCCAAAGCTGAAGAACGGCTTACCCTCGGATTTACTTCTATTACTATATAGCGCTCAGAATCAGGATCAAGCGCGAATTGTACATTACAGCCACCTTGTACGCCAAGTTCACGTACGATGTCAATTGACGCTGTACGCAGCATTTGCACTTCACGGTCATTAAGGGTCTGACAAGGAGCAACTACGATGCTGTCACCGGTATGAACACCGACAGGATCGAGATTTTCCATGTTACAGATGGTAATACAGTTATCATCAGCATCACGGATTACTTCATATTCTATTTCCTTCCAGCCTGCCACACTGCGTTCAATCAGTGCCTGACCGATAAGGCTGTATTTTAAACCTCTGTTAACGATTTCATCAAGTTCTTCTTCGTTAGCTGCAATACCGCCGCCAGTACCACCCAAAGTATAAGCCGGTCTGACGATAAGCGGGAAACCAACTTTATTAGCAAATTCCTTAGCTGCACGAACTGTCTCAACGATTGCGCTTTCCGGAATCGGCTGATTGATTTTCTCCATTGTTTCTTTGAACAGTTCGCGGTCTTCTGCCCTTTTGATACTTTCAATCTGAGTACCAAGAAGCTCGACATTGTATTCTGCCAGAATACCTTTTTCATAAAGGTCCATAGCAAGGTTCAGTCCAACCTGTCCGCCCAGCGTAGCCAGGAGAGAATCCGGACGTTCTTTCCTGATAATACTTTCCAGAAATTCGCTATTCAAAGGTTCAACGTAAACACGGTCAGCAATATTAACATCTGTCATAATTGTTGCAGGATTGCTGTTAACAAGCACTACTTCAAGATTTTCTTCTTTCAAAGCACGACATGCCTGCGTACCTGCATAGTCAAACTCTGCCGCCTGTCCAATGATAATCGGGCCGGAGCCGATTACGAGTACTTTTTTAACGTTTGTTTTTTTCGGCATCTCAGCATTCCTCCATCATTTTTATAAAACGTTCGAATAAATATTCATGACCGGATGGTCCCGGAGAAGCTTCCGGATGATACTGTACTGTAAAAGTCGGGTGGTCAAGGTATTTCAAACCTTCAATCGTACCATCATTCAGTGAAATATTAGTAACTTCCACGTTGATGTTTTTCAGTGAATCTTCAACAACTGCATAGCCATGGTTCTGTGAAGAAATTACGACCTTCTTTGCCAGAAAGTCCTTTACAGGATGGTTTATGCCGCGATGACCGAAAGGCAGCTTGAAGGTATCAGCGCCATTAGCCAGAGCCATGACCTGATGTCCCATGCAGATACCAAAAATCGGCTTTTTGCCCATCATTTTTTTTACATTTTCAACAACAACGCCAAGATCTTTCGGATCTCCAGGTCCGTTGGACAAAAAGATACCATCCGGATTGAAGGCCAGTATTTTTTCTGCCGATGTGAAAGCCGGGAAAACTGTTAAACGGCAGTCAAAATGCACCAGTGACGTCAAGATATGTTGTTTAACGCCAAGGTCAAGTACTGCAACATGATGTTTGCCTTCACCCATGGTATAAATTTCCGGAGTTGAAACCTTAGCAACCTGATCATGTTCTTCAGGTGTTGCCAGAAGTTTCTCTACTTCTTCCTGCGGCATATCAGCAGGTACAATTACACCTGCCAGGGTTCCATGTTGGCGAATTATACGGGTAATTGCCCTTGTATCTACGCCAGTAAGAACAGGAATATCGTGTCTTTCCAAAAAAGCAGGCAACGATTCTTCGCTGCGCCAGTTGCTAGGTTCATCACAAAGTTCACTGACTATCAGTCCCTGGTACCAACATCTTTCCGACTGATTAAACATAGAATTACAACCATAATTACCTACCAACGGATAGGTAAGAACTACAATCTGGTCACAAAACGAAGGATCCGTCATGGTTTCCTGATAGCCGCTCATACCGGTAGTAAAAACGACTTCGCCAACAGCATTGCGCTTGCCATACAAATCGCCTTCGAATACGCTACCGTCTTTAAGCACTAACTTTCCTTTTATCTTGTGCATACTACACCATCTCTCATCACAAATTTACCTGCTACCATAGTCGCTACAGCCTTACCTTTGCAAGACTTGCCTTCAAACGGAGTCAGCTTGCCGCGTGTATAAAATTTCACACTGTCAACAACCCATTCCTTGTTTAAGTCGATTATAGTTACATCTGCCGGTTTGCCAACTTTTAAACTTCCAGCATTTAATGAAAAAATATTCGCAGGCTCAGTACTCATTTTACCAATAATTTCATCAATTGTGAATAGGTTCGTATGATAAAGTTCTGTTAAGATTACTCCAAGGGATGTTTCCAAGCCACAGAAACCGCATGGAGCATAGCGGAATTCAACATCTTTTTCTTCCGGCGCGTGCGGAGCATGGTCTGTTACTATTGCGTCGACCGTACCGTCTTTCAGTGCTTCGCGAATTGCTTCAACATGATCTTTGGAGCGCAAGGGCGGAGAGACACGCGTTGCAGTATTATAATCTGCGCAAGCTTCATCAGTAAGAGTCAGATGATGTACGGTTGCTTCACAAGTTACCGGTATGCCGCGTTTTTTAGCCTGACGAATCAGCTCAATGGCTCCTTTGCTGGCTACGTGCGCGATATGAACGTGTGCGCCGGTATACTCAGCAACCAGAATATCTCTTGCTACTGCTACGTCTTCAGCAAGTGCCGGTATGCCAGGTACGCCGATGCGGGCGGAAACGACACCCTCGTGCATATAGCCGTCGCTGCTCAGTTCATGGTCAATTGAGTGGGAAATCAATATTTTGTCGAAAGCGGAGATATATTCTGCCGCCAGGGTAAAGGTTCTTGTGCTGCTTACATAGTGTCCGTCGTCAGAAAAGGCCATCGCGCCTTTCTGTGCCATATCGCCCATTTCGGCAAGTTCTTTGCCTTCCAGGCCTTTAGTGATAGCACCGACTACTTCAACGTTTACATAGCCTTCGCGGGCTGCACGATCCTTGATCCCGGAAACCATTATCGAACTATCAACTACAGGTTTGGTGTTTGGCATACAAGCTATTGTCGTAACGCCCCCAGCGGCCGCAGCCATCGTACCGGTAACAATATCTTCCTTGGCTTCCAGACCAGGTTCACGCAGATGCGTATGAACATCAACAAGTCCAGGTGTAACAAGAAGACCTTTTGCATCGTATGTTTCATCAGCTTTTTCTGTAATCTTCTTCTCAATGGCTTTTACAACACCATCTTCTATTAATAAATCCATTACCGCGTCTAAGTTTTGGCTTGGATCAACAATTCTGCCGTTTTTAATCAATGTTTTCAATTTTCTTGCCCCCTGTCAAAGTCAAAAATAACAATGCCATACGTACTGCTACACCGTTTTCTACTTCGTCTCTTATCGCCGCGTTATCGCAATAACCGACTTCCCAGGAAATCTCAAGGCCTCTGTTCATCGGACCAGGGTGCAAAACCGTTACATCCGGTTTAGCCAGCTTCAGTTTTTGCTCATTGATACCGAAAATGCGCGCATACTCACGCGGCGTCGGGAACAAGCCGCTTTTCTGGCGCTCCAGTTGGATACGCAGGATATCTATTACGTCAGCCGCTTCTATAGCTTCTTCGACACGATTGTGCACTGTTACACCCAGTTGCTCAATGCCGTAAGGAATCAACGTCTTAGGACCTGCCACATGAACATCGGCGCCTAATTTTGTCCAGGCTGCGATGTTACTTCTGGCTACGCGGCTGTATAGGATATCCCCAATAATAGCCATCTTAAGTCCTTTGAAGTTTTTGCCCTTCTCCCTGATCGTAAACATGTCGAGCAAACCTTGTGTAGGATGAGCGTGTGCGCCGTCGCCCGCATTGATGACAACTGCGTCCGAAATCTTAGCGGCGTAAGCAGCAGCACCTTCTACCGGATGTCTCATTACTATTGCGTCACAAGCCATTGACTGTACTGTCAGGATGGTATCACGCAGGCATTCGCCTTTGGTGACACTGGAACCGGAAGTTGTAATATTGACAACATCAGCACCCAGATACTTGCCTGCTAATTCAAAAGATGTTCTCGTTCTGGTGCTTGCTTCATAAAACAGGTTGATAATCGACTTGCCTCTTAATGACGGAACTTTTTTGATGTCCCTTTTCATGATTTTTTTCATTTCTGTTGCTGTCTGCATAACCAGCTCATATTCTTCCACGCTCATCGATGCCAGGTCCAGGATATCCCTACCGGAGAGTGATACGTTTGCTTTTGCCATTTTCTTACCTCCAACACAAATTTTGCTTCAAAAAAAACACCTATAGCCAAGAGCAATAGGTGTAATTATAACAATGCTGACGCTTGTACTTGTTACAACACTCTTACTGATCTCTCTGTATCACTTAAAGATGTGAGGTACACAAAAAATAAAGCCTTCTCGTCCTATGCGGCAAGAAGGCTGATGGTTATCTTTATTCCAAAGGTCCTTACTTAGTCTCACAGGACTAGTTTAAAGGTGCTATTCTGTTTTAAAAAATTTTATCATTTACCATGCCAAAAGTCAAATAAATAGCTGAATTATTTTTCGCCAAAATGCTTGGCAAGAACAGTTACCAACCCAACACTTTTTGACAGGCAATCTTCATTAAAATCGAAGGAAGAATTGTGATGGCCAGCCTTAAGGGAAGAGCCATACATCATATAAACCGCCTTGCCTCCTAATTGCTGCACACGTTCCATAAAATAGGAACAGTCTTCACTGGCGCCAAGATTGACTTTGGGCACAACCTCACTGAACTTATCAGAAGCAACAGCAATTTTGTATACTTCTTCGCCCATATCCTCGTTCAAAGAGCAGGAAGGCGCTCCGCCAACTTCTTCAATCCTTACTTCAACATTATACAAATCCGCAGCCGCTTTAATCATGCGTCTGGCTTCGCTAACCATGAATTCATTTATTTCGGTATTGCCGCCGCGAGTTTCCAGTTTGATAACAGCGCGATCAGGCAAAATATTGCGGCCCGTTCCAGCATCCAGAACACCAACATTGATACGGGATACGCCTTTGCCATGACGAGATATTGAATGCAGTGCAATACTTGCCGCCGCTGCAGCTAAAAGCGCGTTGCGCCCTTCTTCCGGTGCTGCTCCGGCATGACTGGATTTACCTGTAAAATAAGCATCCAGCTTAGTTGTTGCCAAAAAGCCATCCGTCATACAAGCCAGCATACCATCTCGATTGGCATTAAACCCGATATGCCCGGATAAGAAGTATTTCACATCATCTACGATGCCGCTGGCAACCATTGCTTTGGCACCACGTACACCTTCTTCGCCTGGTTGAAAAATAATTTTGACAGTACCGCTCATTTCATCTTTATGCTGCGCAATCAGTTTGGCAACAGCAAGCCCTACAGTTACGTGACCGTCATGGCCGCAGGCATGCATCAATCCTTCATGCAAAGAGCGGAAGTTCTCTACGACCGGTCGATGTGTTTCAGCAGTTGCTTCGTCAACTTCATTGGAATCCATATCAAAACGCAGCCCGACAACATTTCCCGGTTTAGCAAACTTCATGATGCCAACAACGCCTGTTTTGCCACCGCGCATTTTTTCTATCCATTTTGGCTCTGCGCCCTCTTCCAAAGCTCTTTTCATTGCTTTTTCAAGAACAGCTTCGTCTGGAACACCCATCATAGCTTCTTCTTTAACGACTTGTGCTCCGCACAAAACCTCATACCCTAAAGCTTCGAGGACACTTGCTACTTTGGAAGCCGTACGGAATTCAGTCCATGCCGACTCAGGATGTCTATGCAAATCTCTTCTTTGTGCTACAAGTTCTTCCTGCATTTCTGCAGCTTCCTGCCATATTTTCTCCATAACCATGTATCCCCCTCTTAAACGTTTTAACAATCCGGAAACAACACTAATTGATTGCTGTCGATAGGCAAAAATACTTCGCTTGCAATCTTACGGTTCTTACTGTTCACCCATTTACCGCATTCAGGGCATTTTATTATCGTTGTCGGAAGCGCCCAAGCCAGATGCTTACCACATTTAGGACAAATATATTCTATTTGCAGTGCAGATGGATGATACTTTTCCCACTTTGGCATCTTTGTCGCATCCCCTCTTGTTTTTCTTTGTTCATTATACTATAGACCATAACAAAATGCAGTACTGAACCTTATTTTTTTGCATAGACAAACTAGTCTCAATGGTCTATCCTATACATAGACAATCTAAAAAACGGGGTGAATCATCATGACCCAGCTCAGTTCAGAATTTGAAAAACTTGGTTTTTGGGAATCAGAAACCGAAGAAGAACATATTACCATTTTTGGTATGGACTTCCCTTCCGCGCAATCCTATATCATCATAACCGATGAGGCAGGCACTACTCCGGAAGATGAGGACAAGCCAATTGTCGTCGCTTGCTACAGCGATGATGATTGCTTCAAATGGGGCAAGGAACTGGAAGACTTTGCCGCTCTGGCAGCAATTTGCGCGGCGAATCCGCCAGAAAGCAAGGAAATGTTAGAAGCACTGCAAAACTATACCTTAACAAAAAAATAATTAACACAAAAACCAATAAGAGCCAGCTGCGTTGCAGCTGGCTCTTATTTCATTAAATGCTATAATACTATTTTTGTGGAATTGGAGACTGTTTGGCAGCAGGCAATCTCTCCGCAATGGTAGCATTGATTTGCGCATTAATTTTGTCCAGTGCTTTCATTGCCACTGATTTGTTACCGATACCGCCTATAGCACTGCTGTCAGAAGCCTTTTCCGTGAACTTGCCATTATACAGATATTTGTTATTAACTAAGTCAATCATTTTAAATGGTACTGTTGCCGTAACATCTTTGCCAATGGTGAAAAACGTCATTTTATCACGAGCTATGAAAGGCTGTACTTCCAGAAAAACCACATAATCAATGTCTTCTCCGGCAAACGCGGAAATAATGTCAGCCCTTTCGGCTGTGGCAATGTCTGTGGTACCAGCCTTTTTGAGTTTTTCAATATAAGGCGCACCATCAATCGTCAAATACTTATCTGGGCTGATTGCTTTTGCCAAGTTGGTCTTTATGTTTTGATCAACTTCATCATCATAAGTACTTTTGGCATTATTAACGTAAAGAACAACCACTTTCGGCATGTTAGCCTGTTTTGCAGCCAAAGCAGCCTGATAGGCTGGATCATTTTCCAACTGGTATTGCTGTACTTTGTCTTTCATTGATTCCTTTCCTTCTGCTGCCAAAGCCGTACCAGCAGTCAGAAGCAGAATAATTGTTAAGAAAAACATCAGCAATCGTTTCACCATGATCACTTCCTTTATAAATTTTGAACAAAGTAATCGGTAATTCAGGTAACTATAATACTATAAGAGTTCGAAAGCAGCATCAATATCAGCGCTGACTTTAAGACTGCCCGCCATAATTTTTGTCGGTGCTGACCCTGCCGCTGACTTGTACAGCGCTATAGTTTCATAATTAGAATCGCTATAATCCATACCGCCCACACTGCCAATATTTGCCGCAACCAGTTTACCCAAAGTACGTCCGCCGGCATTCGCAACTATCCCAGCTTTTTCTTCTGCATTTTTTACAGCAAGAGCCAGCATTTCCCTTTCCAACTCCTTGCGATTGCTGACAGTAAAGGTAACCCCGTTAAAAGTGTTGGCGCCATCAGCAAACATCTGATCAATTACAGCACCAATTTTGTCTAAATTTTGGACTTTAACGTTAAGGCTATAGCTCATACTGTATCCTGTAATAATACGTTTACCTTTAACAGCGTCACTGTATTCAGGGTATAGATTATAACCAACTGTTTTAACGTCTTCTTTGCTTATGCCCATATTTTCAAGTGAAGCAATTACGTTATTAACTATTTCGGCATTGGCATTTCGAGCTTCTTCTGCAGTTTTACCCTGCGTAGTCACACCAACGTTTACAAACGCAGTATCAGGAGCTATTTCACGCGTAACGGAACCATTAGCGCGTACAACATCATATTCCCGTTCTGCCGCCCAAACCTGCCCGGCAATCAAAAACATAAAGCATACCAATAATAAAATAATCTTGCCTGATTTTTTCATAATCATCCTCCTTCAAAACTATCTTGTTGTATATTAATTATACTACGAAGCGTCTATTTCAGTCACCACAATCGATACAACCAGAACATTCAAAGCAAAATTTCATGAAACATTCACAAATTGTCCTTTTCTCCATTGATTTATCAAAGAAAAGGAATTAAAATAAGAAAGGTTAAAATTTGACGTAAAGGGGTTTTTACTTGATGGAAAGAAGAATTATCCAAGTTGAAGAACGGCCGCCGCTTCTGCTTAATATCCCACTTAGTCTCCAGCATTTATTTGCCATGTTCGGCGCCACAGTCTTAGTTCCTTTTCTGTTCAATGTCAATCCAACGACTTGTCTCTTCATGAACGGTATCGGTACACTGCTTTACATTTTTATTACCAAAGGACAAATCCCTTCCTACTTAGGTTCAAGTTTTGCCTTTATCTCTCCGGTTATGGTTATTCTCAGTACGCACGGTTATGCTGCGGCACAATCAGGCTTTATTGTTTTCGGCCTGCTCTTCTGTCTGTTTTCCTTCATTATTAAAATGGTCGGTACAAAATGGATAGATGTTATCTTCCCGCCAGCTTGTATGGGCGCCATCGTAGCAATAATCGGTCTCGAGCTCGCACCTGTAGCAGCCGGCATGGCTGGTTTAACCGGTGACAAAATTAATTTCAGCAACGTGGCAGTTTCCATGTTTACCCTTGGCGTTACCGTTATCGGCAGCGTAGTATTCAGAGGGTTCCTATCTATCATACCGGTTTTGGTTGGTGTTATCAGCGGTTATATCTTTGCTTTTGCCATGGGCATGGTTGATCTCACACCAGTCTACAATGCACCTTGGTTCCAGCTTCCGCAATTCTATCAACCGGAATTTAGTATTGAAGCAATCATGATCATCGCGCCGGCAACCTTAGTTGTTTTGGCGGAACATATCGGTCACTTGGTTGTTACAGGCAACATCGTAGAACGCAACTTAATCGAAAAACCAGGTCTCTCACGTTCTCTCTTCGCTGACGGTCTAGCCAACATTCTCTCCGGCTTCTTCGGTGCAACGCCAAATACCACTTATGGTGAAAACATCGGTGTTATGGCTATAACCAAAGTCTACAGTGTCTGGGTCATCGGTGGTGCCGCAGTCATGGCTGTTGGACTTTCCTTCATCGGCAAGCTCGCTGAACTCATCCGCAGCATCCCAGTTCCGGTTATGGGTGGTGTCTGCTGCCTGCTTTTCGGTGTCATCGCTGTTTCCGGTATTCGTATCCTTGTTGATGGCAGAGTTGACTTCAGCAAATCTTCCAACATGGTGCTTTCCGGTGTTATCTTTACCATTGGTGTCAGCGGTGCAAAACTGACTATTGGTACTATGAGCGTTCAAGGCATGGTACTTGCAACTGTTGTTGCCATCATCATGAGCTTATCTTTCAAGATTTTTGATAAACTCAATCTTTTGCGCAAAGAAGACTAAATCCAAACGTGTTGACTATAAAGTAAAAAACCCGCTGACAAAAGTCAGCGGGTTTTTCGTTACTTACAGCCGAAGCCGCAAGCGCGGTTGCTCGGTGGGCTCAGCACCTCACAACCTATGAGTCCATAAATAGGCTTTTATTATAACATGTTTAATAAATTAAGCAAAGAAAAATTAACGAAAATGATTTACTATAAGCCTTGCAAGCACTATAATAAATAGAATAAATTGTAATTATTGAAAAGGAGCCGATTGTCTTGCGTACACGCACTAAGTTAACTTTGTCAATTGCCCTGATTATCGTCGTCTGTATCTCGGTCGGCGCATTATTTTATTTCTCCGGTCAGAAGAAAACACCGGAACACTCGATTAACCTTATTAGCAATGCCATTAAACAACATGATTTAGCAACCTTTGAAAAGCATTTCGATATGGAAACCTTCTATGGCGAAGCGTTCGACGATGTCATTGCGCCAACACTGAGACAGCCAACCCAAGACGGCATCAATGATTTTCTGGCCAGTATCATGGCTTCTGTAAAACAGTCATTTGTAAATTCCATGGTTGAACAAACAAGAAAATACGTTGAATCCGGTTCGTTAGAAAGCGATAATAAAGCTCCAGAACAAATTCTGGCCAAGAAATTCACTGAACTGAC